>NZ_JAPDDS010000073.1 GCF_025950085.1 Luteolibacter flavescens | reverse complement strand
CTGCAATATTATAATGTTATTTTCTCTAAGTACCATATATATAGATAGAGCCACCAAGAGAAACCCAGTTCTCAATTTGCCCAGATTTCAAGGCGGTCAGGGCAGCTACGTTGTGAAACTAGTGGTGGAACAAGGGAAGGTGTCAGGATGGCACCTTCATGCATCTTACTTGCAAGTTGAGAGGATCAAATTGCAACTCTTCGCAGATATCTTGGAGGAACTCTGCCTTCTTTGGGGTCGCAGCCAACTCATTGTTAAAGAATTTAGTAGGTCTGAAATACTCGAGCCTTGACATCTGTGATGATTGCTTCTGCTTCGTACTTCGCCAGTCCAAATATATTCCTCAGTTGATTCAAAGCCGCAAGCTTGTCATCGTTAAGATGTCCATCTGAAAGTACCTCCATTGCATAGGCACTATAGAGCATCTTTAGATCCTCTACCCTCTTTTCATGATCACTGTCTCCACCTAATGTAATAGGCCCAAGCCCGCGGACAAATCTTTCTTCTCCCGGGAAATTGCTCAGTACTGTAAGCATACCATTAAATGAAAGGATGCTTTTCACTTCTTCAACAACCTGTGTTCGGTTATTCAAGTTGTTCAAGGCTGTTGAAATGTTTTCTTCAACTAACTTCTTTGCATGCTCCCTGAACATCTCAGAAGCAATCTCATCAGAAAGTTTGTATGCAAGTTGTGCTCTCCTTACTTCGATAAGCGTGCCTATGTCAAGACCTCTCCCAATAGACTTGAGCAATGATGCATATAAACTCTTGGCACTTTCCCTCATAACATCGTCTATCTGAGATTCATGAACCCCGAAAAGACGTTTCCATGGAAGTAGGTATTCATATGCATCCCGAAACACAAGATTTGTTACAAATATAAGCTTTTCAAATGCCTGCTGTTGTCCTACACCAGCATTGCGATCAATGCGTTTAGCAATCTCCATGTGCACATTTGCAGCATCTATATCATTCAACCCAAGGGCCTTTTTAAACTTTATAATAGTCTCA
>NZ_JAPDDS010000072.1 GCF_025950085.1 Luteolibacter flavescens | reverse complement strand
GTGCACCGCCTCTCACAATGTCGACCGCCGCCGCCGCCGCCGCTGCCCAGAGCTGGTGCTTCGCCACTGTCACCCCGCGCTCCCGCGCCACAGTCGTCGCCAGCCTCGCCTCCCCCTCACCGTCCTCCTCCTCCTCCTCCTCCAACAGCAGCAACCTCCCGGCCCCCTTCCGCCCCCGCCTCATCCGCAACACCCCCGTCTTCGCCGCCCCCGTCGCCCCCGCCGCGATGGACGCCGCCGTCGACCGCCTCAAGGATGGGTTCGCCAAGTTCAAGACCGAGTTCTATGACAAGAAGCCGGAGCTCTTCGAGCCGCTCAAGGCCGGCCAGGCACCCAAGTACATGGTGTTCTCGTGCGCCGACTCTCGCGTGTGCCCGTCGGTGACCATGGGCCTGGAGCCCGGCGAGGCCTTCACCGTCCGCAACATCGCCAACATGGTCCCAGCTTACTGCAAGATCAAGCACGCTGGCGTCGGGTCGGCCATCGAGTACGCCGTCTGCGCCCTCAAGGTCGAACTCATCGTGGTGATTGGCCACAGCCGCTGCGGTGGAATCAAGGCCCTCCTCTCACTCAAGGATGGAGCACCAGACTCCTTCCACTTCGTCGAGGACTGGGTCAGGACCGGTTTCCCCGCCAAGAAGAAGGTTCAGACCGAGCACGCCTCGCTGCCTTTCGATGACCAATGCGCCATCTTGGAGAAGGAGGCCGTGAACCAATCCCTGGAGAACCTCAAGACCTACCCGTTCGTCAAGGAGGGGATCGCCAACGGCACCCTCAAGCTCGTCGGCGGCCACTACGACTTCGTCTCCGGCAACTTGGACTTATGGGAGCCCTAAATCCGACCGTCCGTCCGTTCAGTTCGTCAGTTTACGCCAACGCTTTTGCATAAGTACTACCTGAGGATATCGTCCCCGATCATCGATGTGAACGCGTGGAGTACTACTACGTACGTACCGGATGGTTCGATATATGTGAATGCTGTATTAAGTAATAACAAGAAATATATCCCCT
>NZ_JAPDDS010000071.1 GCF_025950085.1 Luteolibacter flavescens | reverse complement strand
CTCACAAGGATATGAAGCCCTTCTTGTCAATGTTTGATGACCAGGATGTCCAGTCACATTATCACTGATAAGTTGTCCTGATGCCGAACTGGCCACTTTCTTCTGCACCTTCAAGTTTCTCTCTGCAAAGGAAGCCCCAGATGGAATGATCTGGCAATTTCTTTCTGGATAGGACTCAGAAGTTATGTTACTTGGTGAAGTTGAATCCAAGTGGTTCTTTTGGTTCAATAAATTCTGAGAAGAGCTTAGTTGAGAACCTGAAGCTATAGAAAACTTCTGATCTTCAGGCTGTTCCATGGCATTTTCCGATGAATATCGATTTCCAATCATATCTAGGTTTTCCTGCCCAGTGCATATCTGGTCGCTGGACAACAATTCCATCGCATCCCTTTGGTAAGCCTGTTCGCCATAAACATCTTCAGGTTTTTGCTCATTGAACAGATAAGAGTCATCGAATTGCTCGTCACATACAGCACTTGAAGGATCAGCTGTTGTCAGGGATTTATCTTCCGTACAATTGAATGCGGAGAGGTCATCCAGGATACCATAATCAGAATACGAGGATTCAAACCCTGGTTGCATAGCAACATCAGAAGAGTACATGGCATCTGAAGAAGGAATCCATGACAGTTCATCCGTGTTCGGAAGTTGCTGCTGACCGTACGTGGAATCACACCTCCTGAATAAGTTGTCGACGTCCTCAAAATTATCAATAGCAGGCCAATCAATGTAGGTTAGATCATTATCTCCATAGCCATGACCAGTTTGTGGAGTACTCTGATTATTGAGAACAGGTGAACCATCATTGCTCAGAGCAAACTGAGAACTGTTCCAATTGTCTGTTGGATATCTTGTTTCAGAGATAGTATTCAAGGGAAAATCATTTGATTCAACTTTGCAGTTTTCTATGTGATCATGGTTGACATCCCGGGATACTATCCCATTAGCTGAATGGATTTGCTCTGAATTACATTTCTGCGAATCTGAATCAATCACTCCAGAGATGTCAACATGGG
>NZ_JAPDDS010000070.1 GCF_025950085.1 Luteolibacter flavescens | reverse complement strand
GTCATGTCATAGTACATCATAGTTCATGCCCAACACCATGCTGATAAGTATTGGGCCCAAATTGTCTTACAATTACATACGCCCACAGTAAGATGTACTTAGCACACTTAGTACAACCGAGATGGCAGTGTTCTTTGCATACATACAAAATTACATCACTTGCATAGCATTACTGTTACATAACAACATCTCATCCAAGATCAGGAACGATGAAGAAGTCCTCGTCGTCATCGGGTATCTCCACCCGTGGCTTCTTGCTTTGGCGTGCACCGCTCGCCTTGTAGAGCCCCATGTTGCTCGCTGGCTGCGGCGAGGCGAAGAGCTCAGGCACCTCCGCCGCCGTGCTGCCTCCCTTGGCCGGCGACTGGACATGGAACAGGTCGATGTCATCGAGCCACTCCAGATCCTTGAACCCAATAGGAGAGCCCTTCTTGTCGCTGGACTCGTAGTCGGAGAGCTGCAGGAGATCCTCGACGGCCCAGCCCGACGGCGGCAAGAACGGTGACGACGGCACCTCCTGCGCCGCCGCGGACACGGCCGGCTTGGGAGCAGCAGCAGCAGCGATGCCGCTTGCCGGCGGCTTGGAGTTCCCCTTGGGCGCTGGCGGCGGGAGGTGGTCGGCGTTGGCGCTACAGACGGAGCTGAACCCGACGCGGATGCCGGTGGTGAGGTAGCGCTGGTGGTTGCCGGAGAGCGTCCCCGGGACGTGGATGGGCTCGTCGCAGTCCCGGCAGAAGAGCGCCCTGTCCTCCACGCAGAAGATGAACGCCGCCTTCTCCTGGCAGACGTCGCAGCGCGGGAGGGCGGCGGGGAGCGCGGCGTCGAGCGGGAGGCGCTGGTGCTTGCTGGCGAGCTTGTTGGCGGCGTGGATCTCGACGTCGCAGCGCGCGCACAGCGCCGCCTCGTCCGCGCAGCACACCACCGTGGCCGCCGCGGCCTCGCACGCGTCGCACTGGATCCTCATGCCGATGTACTCCCCTCAAAACCGCACACAAAGCTCAATTTACCCTCGAGACGACTAAACTAACTAGTAGATAGATAGAGCTCAGCGGCG
>NZ_JAPDDS010000069.1 GCF_025950085.1 Luteolibacter flavescens | reverse complement strand
GCCGGCCACCCAGCCGAGCTGCGCGATCGCCCACGCCAGCGACAGCACGCCGGAGCCGATCACCGCCGTGATGATGTGCGCGCTCGCCGTCCACACCGTCCCCATCCGCCGCGCCCGCCCGTCGTCGTCGCGCGCCATGGCTGAGGAGGAGGCCAAGAAGGTGGAGGTGGAGGTCACCGAGGCGCCACCCGCCGCTGCCGCTGCCGCGGAGACGGAGCCGGCTGCCAAGGACGTCGCCGAGGAGAAGGCCGTCATCCCCGCCCCCGCGCCGCCGGCCGAGGAGGAGAAGCCTCCCGTCGACGACTCCAAGGCGCTGGCCATCGTCGAGAAGGTTGCAGATGAACCTCCTGCCGAGAAACCTGCTCAAGGGGGCTCTAATGACAGAGATGTTGCTCTTGCAAGGGTGGAAACTGAGAAGAGGAACTCATTGATCAAAGCATGGGAGGAAAATGAGAAGACAAAAGCTGAGAACAAGGCTTCGAAGAAGCTATCTGCTATTCTTTCCTGGGAGAACACAAAGAAAGCAAACATAGAAGCTCAACTGAAGAAGATTGAGGAGCAACTGGAAAAGAAGAAGGCTGAATATGCAGAGAAGATGAAGAACAAAGTCGCGATCGTCCACAAGGAAGCTGAGGAGAAGAGAGCAATGGTCGAGGCAAAGCGCGGCGAGGAAGTCCTAAAGGCCGAGGAGATGGCAGCCAAGTACCGTGCCACCGGCCATGCTCCCAAGAAACTCATCGGGTGCTTTGGGGCCTAAAGAAATTTTCGATTCACAACGAGCAAACGTGAAAGTGTTCATCAGTGGTTGCTTTGCTTCTTTCACCCTCCCAAGTGCGTAGTGTGTTTGTTGGTGCAAGAAAGGTCGTGCCTGGTGTGTAAAGTCTGGTGTTGCTGTATATAACATATTACTCCCAAGACAGATATGTTTGGTGCTGTACATGTTTGATGCTTGACAGGCAACATTCTTATGTGTAGTTAAGAAGCCACATTGTTATTGTTATTGACAGTAAGCTGTTTGTTCTTTTACTGGTGTCTGAGTTTGTCTTGTTTTGATTGGCC
>NZ_JAPDDS010000068.1 GCF_025950085.1 Luteolibacter flavescens | reverse complement strand
TTGTCGTAGCGGGTGGCGATGCGTCGGAAGTCCTTGAGGCGGCAGAAGGCGCGCTCGACGAGATTGCGGCGCTTGTAGGCTTCGCTGTCGAAGGGATGCAGGCGCTTGCGGTAGGGTGCGTTGGGGATCACCGGACGCATGCCGCGGGCCAAGAGCTGGTGGCGCAGGGCGTCGCTGTCATAGGCGCGGTCGGCGGCCAGGGTCTTCGCGGCGGGGGACATGGCGATCAGGTCGTGGGCGACGGGGGCGTCGCCGCGCTGTCCTGCGGTGACGATGAAGGCGATGAGCCGTCCACGCTGATCGACCAGGGCGTGGAGCTTGGTGGTCCGCCCGCCGCGCGAGCGGCCTATGGCGTTGGCGAGAGCCCCCCTTTTCCGCCCGCCGCCGAGCGGTGCGCCTTGGCCCAGGTGCTGTCGAGCATCAGCTCGGCAGGCGGTCCGCCCGACGCGGCCAACTCCTCGAAGGCCCGGCGCCAGACGCCCGCCTTCGCCCAGCGGACCCAGCGGTTGTAGAGCGTCTTCCTCGGCCCGTAGGCCGCCGGCGCATCCGCCCACCGACCACCGCTCATCAGCACATGCACGATGCCCGAGATCACCCGCCGATCATCGACCCTGGGCACGCCCCGCGGCTTGTTGGGCAGCAGCGGCTTCAGCCGCGAGAACTGCTCGTCGCTCAGCCAGAATTCCGTCATTCCCGCTCTCCTCTGAGAGCTTGAAGCACTGTTCGGCCAAGTCCGGAATCCCGCTTATGGGTCCAGACCCTAGCCTATTCTGCGGCGGCGCTGAGCAGGGCGACGGGCTCCGTCGCCTGAGCCTCGGGCAGGGTCAGGCTGCGGCCTTCGAAGTGGGCGCCGGCCTCGATGGCCAGTTCGGCGTGGCTGATGTCGCCGTCCACCCGGGCCGTGGCGCTGAGGCGAACCTGGCGCGCCGTCACGGCGCCGGACACTTGGCCGCGGATCTCCACGCTATCCGCCCGGATGGCGCCGACGACCGATCCGGTGGGGCCGATGGTCAGTCGCTCGACGTCGACGTCGCCGTTGACCGCGCCGTCGAGATGGAGGTC
>NZ_JAPDDS010000067.1 GCF_025950085.1 Luteolibacter flavescens | reverse complement strand
GGAAACGCTCTTTAATGGAACTTTTGTTTTAGCTGGTCGTGACCAAGAAACCACCGGTTTTGCTTGGTGGGCCGGGAATGCCAGAGTTATCAATTTGTCGGGTAAACTACTTGGAGCTCACGTAGCCCATGCAGGATTAATCGTATTCTGGGCCGGAGCAATGAACCTATTTGAAGTGGCCCATTTCGTACCAGAAAAACCCATGTATGAACAAGGGTTGATTTTACTTCCGCACTTAGCTACTCTAGGTTGGGGAGTAGGGCCCGGGGGAGAAGTTCTAGATACTTTTCCGTACTTTGTATCTGGAGTACTTCATCTAATTTCCTCCGCAGTCTTAGGCTTCGGTGGCATTTATCACGCGCTTCTGGGACCGGAGACTCTTGAAGAATCTTTTCCATTCTTTGGTTATGTGTGGAAAGATAGAAATAAAATGACTACAATTTTGGGTATTCACCTAATTTTGTTAGGTATAGGTGCTTTTCTTCTAGTACTCAAAGCTCTTTATTTTGGCGGTATATATGATACCTGGGCTCCTGGGGGAGGAGATGTAAGAAAAATTACCAATTTGACCCTTAGCCCCGGTGTTATATTTGGTTATTTACTAAAATCCCCTTTTGGGGGAGAGGGTTGGATTGTTAGTGTGGATGATTTAGAAGATATAATTGGGGGACATGTATGGTTGGGTTTCATTTGTGTATTTGGCGGAATTTGGCATATCTTAACCAAACCCTTCGCATGGGCTCGCCGTGCATTTGTATGGTCTGGAGAAGCTTACTTGTCTTATAGTTTAGGCGCTTTATCTGTCTTTGGTTTTATCGCTTGTTGTTTTGTCTGGTTCAATAATACAGCTTATCCGAGTGAGTTTTATGGACCTACTGGGCCAGAAGCTTCTCAAGCTCAAGCATTTACTTTTCTAGTTAGAGATCAGCGTCTTGGAGCTAATGTGGGATCTGCCCAAGGACCCACAGGTTTAGGTAAATATCTAATGCGTTCCCCAACGGGAGAGGTTATTTTTGGAGGGGAAACTATGCGTTTTTGGGACCTTCGTGCTCCATGGTTAGAACCTCTAAGGGGC
>NZ_JAPDDS010000066.1 GCF_025950085.1 Luteolibacter flavescens | reverse complement strand
GCCGGCCACGCACAAAACATTTGTTCATTCCCTACTCGAGCTGCGCGTACCACACCCCTTGGATCTTGACATCCTTGGGCACCTTGGCGCCGAGGTCTGTGTCCGACGGCTGCACGCTCTCGAAGACGCCAATCACCTCGCCGGTCTCTGGCTTGCTCTTGGTGACGCTCAACGTGATGTTGCCCGTCGACGACGAGGCGTTCTTGACGTTCTCCTTAGCGAGCTCCTCCTCGTCTCCTCTGCCTCCGGCGGGGAGCGCCACAGCGTTGTCGTAGCCGGTAGAGCCACCGCGGCCCTTTGGGTCGAGGAAGGACGAACCACGGTAGCTGGGCACGAGGAAGGGCCCGCCGAAGCTCTCCGGCTTGCCGGTGGCGACCAGATTCTTGATGGTGAAGAGGAACGGCACGCGCTCGCCTCCCGGCAGCTGCACGGTGACGGCGGCGTAGTCGATTCCGTCCTTCTCCTCGAACTTGATGGTTCCGTCGGAGCTGACCTCGAGCGGGCCCTCGATCTCGTCGAGGGTGTAGGTCAGGCGGGTCATGAGCTTGGTCTTCTGGAACTCGGGTGGCGCGTTCTTGGCCACGCCCTCCGCCTTAACGGTGAAGGACGTCGGCTCCAGGCAGAACTTCTTCATGTTGTACTTGCCGGCCTTGAAGGCGAAGGAGTCGACGCCGCCCTCCACCGTCGGGCACTGGTTCGCCGTGCCGGTTCCCTTCACCTCCATGTACGTCTTACTCTGAATCTCGTCGAAGGTAAGCCTCCTCGGCACGCCCTCCGCGCTGGCGCCCGAGACGAGCAGAGCTGAGGTGGCGAGGGCGAAGCCGGCGAGCTTGGCGGCATCGGCGCACTTGTTGGCGACCTCCCGGATGTCGGACTGCAGGGAGCACGTGATCCTGCCGGCGGCACCGGTGTCGACGCCGAACGCCCTGGCGACGTGCGAAGACGGGCGCGATGGCAGCGCGGCGGAGGAGGCCCGGCCGCCGAGCTTGGCCGGCTGCATCAGGGTGGCCGCGGCTTGGAGCGATGCTGCCATGTCCGCTCGCTCGCCTGCTCAGCTCTCAGTTGGTGGGTGGTGTGGCCG
>NZ_JAPDDS010000065.1 GCF_025950085.1 Luteolibacter flavescens | reverse complement strand
GCACACCTCCGGCACCACGAGCCGGCCCAAGGGCGTGCCGCTCACGCAGCGCAACCTGGCGGCGTCCGTCCAGAACATCCGCGCCGTGTACCGCCTCACCGAGGCGGACGCGACGGTGATCGTGCTCCCGCTCTTCCACGTCCACGGCCTCCTCTGCGGCCTCCTCGCCTCCCTGGCGTCCGGCGCGTCCGTGACGCTCCCGGCGGCGGGGCGCTTCTCGGCGTCCACCTTCTGGGCCGACATGCGCGGCGCCGGCGCGACGTGGTACACGGCGGTGCCGACGATCCACCAGATCATCATCGACCGGCACACCTCGAAGCCGGAGGCGGAGTACCCGGCGCTGCGGTTCATCCGCAGCTGCAGCGCGTCGCTGGCGCCGGCGATCATGGAGAAGCTGGAGGCGGCGTTCGGGGCGCCGGTGGTGGAGGCGTACGCGATGACGGAGGCGTCGCACCTGATGACGTCGAACCCGCTGCCGGAGGACGGGGCGAGGAAGGCCGGGTCGGTGGGGCGCGCGGTGGGTCAGGAGATGGCGATCCTGGACGAGGAAGGGCGGCGGGTGGAGGCCGGGAAGAGCGGCGAGGTGTGCGTGCGCGGCGCCAACGTGACGAGCGGGTACAAGGGGAACCCGGAGGCGAACGAGGCGGCGTTCCGGTTCGGGTGGTTCCACACCGGCGACATCGGCGTCGTGGACGAGGAGGGGTACCTGCGGCTGGTGGGGCGGATCAAGGAGCTGATCAACCGCGGCGGCGAGAAGATATCGCCGATCGAGGTGGACTCGGTGCTGCTCGGGCACCCGGCCATCGCGCAGGCCGTGGCGTTCGGGGTGCCCGACGCCAAGTACGGGGAGGAGATCAACTGCGCGGTGATCCCCCGGGAGGGCGTGTCGCTCGGGGAAGAGGAGGTGCTGGCCTACTGCCGGAGGAACCTGGCCGCGTTCAAGGTGCCCAAGAAGGTGTACATCGCCGACGAGCTTCCCAAGACGGCCACCGGCAAGATCCAGCGCCGCATCGTCGCGCAGCACTTCGTCGTGCCGGTGCTGCCCACCAAGGCGTAATAAAAGTCTCTACCTCCCGACCAACCCATCGC
>NZ_JAPDDS010000064.1 GCF_025950085.1 Luteolibacter flavescens | reverse complement strand
CTGAGATCAAGGACCAGGGAGGTTGCGGAAGTTGCTGGGCTTTCTCAGCAATAGCAGCTGTAGAAGGCATCAACCAGATTGTTACTGGCGACCTGATATCTTTGTCTGAGCAGGAGCTAGTTGACTGTGACACTTCATATAACGAGGGATGCAATGGAGGTCTGATGGACTATGCATTTGATTTCATCATCAACAATGGTGGAATCGACACCGAGGATGACTACCCTTACAAAGGCAAGGACGAACGGTGTGACGTAAACAGGAAAAACGCAAAGGTTGTCACAATTGACAGCTACGAAGATGTAACACCAAACAGTGAGACGAGTCTGCAGAAGGCGGTAGCAAACCAGCCCGTCAGTGTTGCAATTGAAGCCGGTGGCAGAGCATTCCAGCTCTACTCATCGGGTATCTTCACGGGTAAATGTGGAACAGCACTAGACCACGGCGTCGCTGCTGTTGGGTACGGCACAGAGAATGGCAAGGACTACTGGATCGTGAGGAACTCGTGGGGCAAGAGCTGGGGTGAGTCCGGCTACGTCCGTATGGAGCGCAACATCAAGGCGAGCAGTGGCAAGTGCGGCATTGCCGTTGAGCCATCCTACCCTCTGAAGAAGGGCGAGAACCCCCCGAACCCCGGCCCTACTCCGCCGTCCCCAACCCCGCCTCCCAC
Source organism: Luteolibacter flavescens (assembly GCF_025950085.1). Taxonomy (NCBI): domain Bacteria; kingdom Pseudomonadati; phylum Verrucomicrobiota; class Verrucomicrobiia; order Verrucomicrobiales; family Verrucomicrobiaceae; genus Neoluteolibacter; species Neoluteolibacter flavescens. Next base: position 423 of record NZ_JAPDDS010000064.1, on the reverse strand, counting down.
CGTCTGCGACAACTACTACACTTGCCCCGATAGCACCACCTGCTGCTGCATCTACGAGTATGGCAAATACTGCTACGCCTGGGGCTGCTGCCCACTCGAGGGCGCCACCTGCTGCGATGATCACTACAGCTGCTGCCCTCACGAGTACCCCATCTGCAATGTTCAGCAGGGAACCTGCCTCATGGCTAAGGACAGTCCACTGGCAGTGAAGGCTCTGAAGCGTACCCTGGCAAAGCCAAACTTGTCTTTCTTGTTTGGCTACGGCAAGAAGAGCAGCGCTTGAGCACTTTCAGAACCGTATCAGACCGTCCAGAGCCAGCGTGGTTGCATCATCAAATGATCAGCTGGTAACTGACGAAGACGATTGCGCAGCTCGGCGGCGAACCCTGCGCACTAAGTATATCTGCTTTTATAATAGATTTC
>NZ_JAPDDS010000063.1 GCF_025950085.1 Luteolibacter flavescens | reverse complement strand
GCTAGGTCTAGAGGGAAGTTGTGAGCATTACGTTCGTGCATTACTTCCATACCAAGATTAGCACGGTTGATGATATCAGCCCAAGTATTAATAACGCGACCTTGGCTATCAACTACAGATTGGTTGAAATTGAATCCGTTTAGATTGAAAGCCATAGTACTAATACCTAAAGCAGTGAACCAAATCCCTACTACAGGCCAAGCAGCCAAGAAGAAGTGTAAAGAACGAGAGTTGTTAAAACTAGCATATTGGAAGATTAATCGGCCAAAATAACCATGAGCGGCCACAATATTATAAGTTTCTTCCTCTTGACCAAATCTGTAACCCTCATTAGCAGATTCGTTTTCAGTGGTTTCCCTGATCAAACTAGAGGTTACCAAGGAACCATGCATAGCACTGAATAGGGAACCGCCGAATACACCAGCTACACCTAACATGTGAAATGGATGCATAAGGATGTTATGCTCTGCCTGGAATACAATCATAAAGTTGAAAGTACCAGATATTCCTAAAGGCATACCATCAGAGAAACTTCCTTGACCAATAGGGTAAATCAAGAAAACAGCAGTAGCAGCTGCAACAGGAGCTGAATATGCAACAGCAATCCAAGGACGCATACCCAGACGGAAACTCAGTTCCCACTCACGACCCATATAACAAGCTACACCAAGTAAGAAGTGTAGAACAATTAGCTCATAAGGACCACCATTGTATAACCACTCATCAACAGATGCAGCTTCCCAAATTGGGTAAAAGTGCAATCCGATCGCCGCAGAAGTAGGAATAATGGCACCAGAGATAATATTGTTTCCGTAAAGTAAAGAACCAGAAACAGGCTCACGAATACCATCAATATCTACTGGAGGGGCAGCGATGAAGGCGATAATAAATACAGAAGTTGCGGTCAATAAGGTAGGGATCATCAAAACACCGAACCATCCGATGTAAAGACGGTTTTCGGTGCTAGTTATCCAGTTGCAGAAGCGACCCCACAGGCTTGTACTTTCGCGTCTCTCTAAAATTGCAGTCATGGTAAGATCTTGGTTTATTCAAATTGCAAGGACTCCCAAGCACACGTATTAACTAGAAAGATAAT
>NZ_JAPDDS010000062.1 GCF_025950085.1 Luteolibacter flavescens | reverse complement strand
CTTATATTACAAATCACCACCATGCAAGTCGCCATTAACCACCAACCCAGCTTTCCTAATTTAAGTAGTAATCAACAAAAGGATGACCTCTCCTCTCTCCATACCCTCCCAGCTCGCTCGTCATCACAAAACTAAACAGCGCGCGCGAACGCACACCAACGCATCGATCCCGTTTGAATTGCGCGCGAAAGAGCTTAAATTAAGAGGATGAGGAGAAGGTGTCGAAGATGGTGGTGTGGAGCGGGTCGCTGAGGTGGGTGGCCCAGTTGTTGAGGGGCCCCTTGCCGGTGGCGGCGGCCTGCACGGCGAAGCCGAGGAAGGCGACCATGGCGAGGCGGGCGTGCTTGATCTCCGCCAGCTGCAGCCGCTCCTTCTTCTCCGGGTCCGACGCCAACCCGAGCGGGTCGAAGTAGGACCCCCCCGGGTACAGCCTCTTCTCCGGGTCCAGCTCCGCGTTGCGCTGGAACTCGATGTAGCCGATGACGAGCACCTCGATCCAGATCAGCGTCGAGATCGAGAACGGCAGCGGCTGCCCCAGGTACGACGACCCATCCACCAGCTCCACCTTGCCGGCGTCTTGCCAGGTGACGCCGGTGAGCCACTCGACGGAGAGGGCGCCGAGGGTGGCGAGCATGGCCCAGCGGCCGTGGATGAGCTCGCACTCGCGGAAGCGCTGGAGGCCGAACACCTCGGTGTAGGGCTGGAACGGGGTGGACTTCACCTCGCCGGTCTCGAACCGGGTGCCGATGATCTCGCCGGCGTTGTTCTTGGCCAGGTTCTGGTCCAGCGAGTCCAGCTCGAACTGCAGGTACTCCGCCGGCTTCCCGAGGCCGAACGGGTCGAAGCCGTAGTCGCCGACGAGCGACCCGTCCAGGTAGTCCGGCGCCACCGCGCCGGGGAACCACAGCGGCCTGTCCGTCGTCGGCGCCGACGGCCTCGCCGCCTTCTTCGCCGCCGCCTTCTTCCCGCCGCCGAACCCGAACCTCGCCACGATCCTCCCGCTCTGCGGCGCCGGGTCCGCCAGCCTCGTCCCCAGGAACGTGCTCGCCGCCGCTGCCACCGACGACGCCATGGCTGCTCCTCTCCTTCTTCTCCTTCTTCGAGAATATGTGG
>NZ_JAPDDS010000061.1 GCF_025950085.1 Luteolibacter flavescens | reverse complement strand
CTTCGCACGTATTACGTGCGAAAAAAAAAAATCATCAGCACAAGATCGAGGAGGCTTTATCTGAACAAGGGAGATGGCGGACTACGTGTATGGGCCGGGGCGGAACCACCTGTTCGTGCCTGGGCCGGTGAACATCCCGGACCAGGTGATCCGCGCCATGAGCCGTCAGAACGAGGACTACCGCTCGCCGGCGGTGCCCGCCCTCACCAAGACCCTCCTCGAGGACGTCAAGCAGATCTTCAAGACCACCACCGGCACCCCCTTCCTCTTCCCCACCACCGGGACGGGGGCGTGGGAGAGCGCGCTGACGAACACGCTGTCGCCGGGGGACAAGATCGTGTCGTTCCTGATCGGGCAGTTCAGCCTGCTGTGGATCGACCAGCAGCAACGCCTCAACTTCAACGTGGACGTGGTGGAGAGCGACTGGGGCTACGGCGCCGACCTCGCCGCCCTCGACTACAAGCTCCGCCAGGACCCCTCCCACTCCATCAAGGCCATCTGCATCGTCCACAACGAGACCGCCACTGGAGTCACCAACGACCTTTCCGCCGTCCGCAAAATCCTCGACAAGCACAGGCACCCGGCGCTACTACTGGTGGACGGGGTGTCATCGATATGTGCGTTGGACTTCCGCATGGATGAGTGGGGAGTGGACGTGGCGCTGACGGGTTCGCAGAAGGCGCTCTCGCTGCCGACGGGTCTGGGCATCGTGTGCGCGAGCCCCAAGGCGCTGGAGGCGAGCAAGACGGCCAAGTCGGTGCGGGTCTTCTTCGACTGGAAGGACTACCTCAAGTTCTACAAGATGGGCACCTACTGGCCCTACACCCCATCCATCCAGCTCCTCTACGGCCTCCGCACCGCCCTCGACCTCATCTTCGAGGAAGGCCTCGAGAACGTCATCAAGAGGCACAACCGCCTCGGCACCGCCACCAGGCTGGCCGTGGAGGCGTGGGGGCTCAAGAACTGCACGCAGAAGGAGGAGTGGTTCAGCGACACCGTCACCGCCGTCGTCGTGCCGCCGTACATCGACAGCGCCGAGATCGTGAAGCACGCCTGGAAGCGGTACAACCTCAGCCTCGGCCTCGGCCTCAACAAGGTCGCCGGCAAGGTGTTCAGGATCGG
>NZ_JAPDDS010000060.1 GCF_025950085.1 Luteolibacter flavescens | reverse complement strand
GTACATATCATTCTATTACAAACAAGTCGCTGTCAATAAATATCGCTGTTTCTTTCCTTTTCATTTTGGTTCATAGCCTCTTAGAAACAATTTATACATATTCTTTATGCCTGGCAGAATGTGTGGGTTTCTTTTGCTTTTTGCCTTTTTGGGTGGTTCATGTACTTTGGACATTGGTAAGAACCAATTGACCAATTTATTCTGAAACGCATCTGATTATATTCAGGGAAAGAAACTATTCATCAGCTATATGGAACACGGGTGGCCGTACTTGCTGGTGATTTTATGTTTGCACAATCTTCTTGGTTCCTAGCGAACTTAGAAAACATCGAAGTTATTAAGCTCATCAGCCAGGTGATCAAGGACTTTGCCAGTGGTGAGATAAAACAAGCATCTACTCTTTTTGACTGCGACGTCACCCTTGATGATTACTTGCTCAAGAGCTATTATAAAACCGCTTCGTTGCTCGCCTCAAGCACAAGATCTGCTGCAATATTCAGTGGTGTAAGCACCACTATATGCGAACAAATGTATGAATACGGCAGGAATCTCGGGCTCTCGTTCCAGGTAGTAGATGATATTCTTGACTTTACCCAATCAGCTGAGCAACTTGGGAAACCAGCAGGGAGTGACTTAGCAAAGGGAAACCTGACAGCTCCAGTCATATTCGCTTTGCAAGATGAACCCAAACTAAGGGAGATAATCGATTCTGAGTTCAGTGAAAGTGATTCATTGGCTACTGCAATCGACTTGGTTCACAGAAGTGGTGGAATAAGAAGGGCGCAGGAGCTTGCAAAGGAGAAAGGTGACTTGGCTCTCCAAAATTTGCAGTGCCTTCCCAAGAGCCAGTTCAGAAGTACCCTTGAGAACGTGGTGAAATATAATCTTCAGAGGATTGACTGATGGATTCACTTGATTCCTCTGAATCACTTGATTTCTCTGAATATAAGATGCTCGCACCCATGTGGGTTAGTAGCTCCCAAAGAAGTTCATCTTGCTAGAATAATGTCGATCTTGGGAAGATGATTACAAGCAGCAACTTTTTGTTGTGGATCCACCACCAACATGTATCATAGCATCCTATTTTGCAGTTTATGTAACTACAAGGCAGATAAAGGAACTAAGG
>NZ_JAPDDS010000059.1 GCF_025950085.1 Luteolibacter flavescens | reverse complement strand
GGACAGGTTATTTGCAACAGAACTACATTCAACTGATCACAGCCGGCCTGGAGTTCATTCCTGCTTGAACAACAAAGGTACAGAGATCATACTACACACCCAGAACACTGAAGCACTTGCCATGCAGGCAGTACTTCTCTTTTATGAAAAGATGATACAGATCAGTTGCAACTATGTTACACCACCACCATGTACAACGACCGGACACCGAAACATCATCCTAGTGCAGAGCTGTGAGGATTGCAGTGGCGCTCTCAACCTTGAAGGTTGCACCACAGATCTCTTCTTCATTTGCAGGAACAGCAGTCACCTTGTTCTTTGGGTTCTCATAGCACTTCAAGCCTCCAAGAGCATTGGAATAGAAGCAACCTTGTGGGAAAGGTGCAAGTGACTTGCCACATGATCCTTTAAGCAGGTCAATGTCGTTAGAGAAGGCAACAGATCCATCAGCAGTTATCCCCCAGAACAGAGGCACCTTGCCCTCTGGATCAGAGGCCACAAGGAGAGAAGAGGTGGACTTGTCGAAGAGCACAAAGGCGTAGCTGCCGGTGAGCTGCGAGAGCATGAAGCTAGCAGGGTAAGGTGCTCTGTCTCTCAGCGTCTTGTACGCCTCGATAACCAGGAGCACCTCATTGGCGCCCTTGGACAGGCCATACTGCTGGCTCAGCCTGCCCAGATTGTCCAGGACTCCCTCAAACAGGCAGAAAATGTCATCTTTTGATGCAAAGGATCTTGGGCGGAGGAGGGATTGGTTGGCGTGGGAGTAGGCGAGGTGGCCAAGGTCGCCGAGCTGCAGGGACACGGCCGGCTCGGCGGCGGCGAGGAAGCGGCCGACCAGCTCCGACGCCCGCGTCTTGGGCGACGGCGTCCGGCTGCCGGCGGCCACCAGCTCCGCCGGCACCTCCACCACCGCGCCGCTGAACACAGCCAACATCCTCTACTCTACTGTACTGTCTGTCTAATCAAAGCTAATTAAGATCACTACACACAAACTATGAAACTACTCTAATTTAATCCAATCCTACTGCTAAAACTCTCCTCTGCTAATGATCAGATTAGCATAGATAAAAAAAAAATACGTGTGGCGTTCCACACTCCTTGGATGGATAGATGGATGGAGCAAGAAACGGAG
>NZ_JAPDDS010000058.1 GCF_025950085.1 Luteolibacter flavescens | reverse complement strand
CCCCTCTCGATCACACGCACCATCGATCGTACAAAGTTGCGTACATACATACGTACACACATATACGCATACGCACGTACATACATACATAATTAAAAACTCGTAATTAATTAAATACGTAGTTGATGGCATCTCTAATGGAACTTGAGGCTGGTGAGGATGTTGTTGTGGACGGGATCAGCGAGGTGATCAAGCAGGTTCTGCACGGGGCCAACCCCGGTGAAGAGCGCCTGGACGGAGAAGCCGAGGAAGGCGAGCATGGCGAGCCTGCCATTCTTGATCTCCTTGAGCTTGAGCTCCTTCATCTCCGCCTCGCTCTTGGTCCCGAAGCCGAGCGGGTTGAAGAGCGGGCCGCCGGGGTAGGCCGGCTCGCCGGAGCCGGCGAGGTACTTCTCGAGGCCGAGGAAGTACTGCTTCCCCATGGAGCCCGGCGTGTACCAGTCCTGGAAGCGGCGGTGCTCGGCGAAGCCGACGAGGGCGAGCTCGAAGACGAAGAGAGTGTAAGGGTCGGCCCAGTAGGTGTAGGTGCCCGCGGGGGGGATCACGCCGGTCTGGAACCACGGGATCGCCGTCTCGGCGGGGACGAGGCCCAGCTTGCCGAGGAGCTCCGGGGCGACCATGCCGACGACGCCCATCATCGCCGTCCGGCCGTTGAACACCTCGCCGTAGGCCAGCCACCGTGGCTCGATGAACCCACCGGTCCCCTCCGGGTCCGATAGCCCCAGCGGGTCGAACCCGAAGTCTCCCGGAAGCGTGCCATCCAGGTAGCTCAGGGACTGCTTGGATGCGAACCACAGCTGCCTGTCAGCACCTTGCTTGGCAGGGGGAGTGGCCTCTGCCCTGACCATGAAGGGTGCCTTCCTGGAGGAAGAAGACCTGGAGACTGAAGATTGCAATGGCCTCCCCAGCAGCTGCCTCCCAGAGAGAAGAGCCTGAGCCGCCATTGTTGTCTCTCTCCAAGCTCAAGCTCCTCCTCCTCTTCCCAAGCTAGCAGTGGTGAGCTGAAATGTGTGCTCCAAATTAAACTTCCCCTTCCCCAAGGCGGCGGAGGAGATGGAGGTGGTGGAGATCGACGAGGATTACGACAGCACGAGGTACAAGATGACGGGGCCGATAGGGGAGGAGGACTTCGACCCGACCAGGC
>NZ_JAPDDS010000057.1 GCF_025950085.1 Luteolibacter flavescens | reverse complement strand
CTTGTTACAGCTGTGCCGCCTCTTGCTTCCTCCTCCTCATCGTCCGCCATGGCTTCTCTCACCGATCTCGTCAACCTCAACCTCTCCGACACCACGGAGAAGATCATCGCCGAGTACATATGGATCGGTGGATCTGGCATGGATCTCAGGAGCAAGGCTAGGACTCTCTCCGGCCCTGTGACTGATCCCAGCAAGCTGCCCAAGTGGAACTACGATGGCTCCAGCACCGGCCAGGCCCCCGGCGAGGACAGTGAGGTCATCCTGTACCCACAGGCTATCTTCAAGGACCCATTCAGGAAGGGAAACAACATCCTTGTCATGTGCGATTGCTACACGCCAGCCGGAGAACCGATCCCCACCAACAAGAGGCACAATGCTGCCAAGATCTTCAGCTCCCCTGAGGTTGCTTCTGAGGAGCCCTGGTACGGTATTGAGCAAGAGTACACCCTCCTCCAGAAGGACATCAACTGGCCCCTTGGCTGGCCTGTTGGTGGCTTCCCTGGTCCTCAGGGTCCTTACTACTGTGGTATCGGTGCTGACAAGTCTTTTGGGCGTGATATTGTTGACTCCCACTACAAGGCTTGCCTCTATGCCGGCATCAACATCAGTGGAATCAACGGCGAGGTCATGCCAGGACAGTGGGAGTTCCAAGTTGGCCCGTCTGTCGGCATTTCTGCCGGTGATCAGGTGTGGGTTGCTCGCTACATTCTTGAGAGGATCACCGAGATCGCCGGAGTCGTCGTCTCATTTGACCCCAAGCCCATCCCGGGAGACTGGAACGGTGCTGGTGCTCACACCAACTACAGCACCAAGTCGATGAGGAACGATGGTGGCTACGAGATCATCAAGTCCGCCATTGAGAAGCTCAAGCTCAGGCACAAGGAGCACATCTCCGCCTACGGCGAGGGCAACGAGCGCCGGCTCACCGGCAGGCACGAGACCGCCGACATCAACACCTTCAGCTGGGGAGTTGCCAACCGCGGCGCCTCGGTCCGCGTCGGCCGGGAGACGGAGCAGAACGGCAAGGGCTACTTCGAGGATCGCCGGCCGGCGTCCAACATGGACCCTTACATCGTCACCTCCATGATCGCCGAGACCACCATCATCTGGAAGCCCTGAAGCGGCTTCTTGACGCCACGACATCCTCGTCATCG
>NZ_JAPDDS010000056.1 GCF_025950085.1 Luteolibacter flavescens | reverse complement strand
AAGCAACCCTAGCCGCTTTCCCCATCTCCTCCTCCCAGAACTAGAATTTCGCCACCCCGAATCCCTTCCATGGTAGGACTTCCGTTTGATTCCGGGTCGAATCCGTCGCCTCCGATGCCGGAACGGTGAGGTTTTCCCTCCCTTTATATGGACAACACGCGTTTGTTTTTTCTGTTGCGCAGGTTTCAGATCTTGGATGGACTTGCTCATCCTTCGGCGGCCATGGATCTATCGGCGGAAGCTGCTGCTGCTGCTCGTCCTCGCGTTCGGCGAGTCAGATCTGGAGCCGATCTGACCTCTTAGAGGTCCGGTTGGGGCATGCTCCGTACGAGCTGGCGTGGATGAAGCGGCGGGGCGAGGGAGGAGGCTGGTCGTCGCCTGGATCCTCTCCATCGGGGCCTCGCGCGATGATGTCTCTTTGTATTGATAATTATTCGATGAACTTTCGATAATTATTAGATCTAAGAGATGTTGTTCGAGGGAGCCGTGTGCTGAGATGAAGGCGGCAAGGTAAGAGAACATGTAACAAGCGAGGTGCTTGTGTCTGAGAGGGTCAAAAGAAAAAGAGACGAAAAAAGAACGCGAGATGTGACAACGCAAGATTGGCCTTTGCCATGTTGGGTGCGCTCGCATGGCAGGCCACCGTAATAAAGATGTTCTTTTTGTGTCCTGGGGGGAGTTCGCACGGGGGTTATTTTGTTTAGCCCCGGGTTCTCCCCCCAATCTTGTGTCCCGTTGTCCCCTGGTTGTCCTCAGATCCCACTGCGACTACATCGTTCAACGATCGCGCGTGAATCTAAACGTGGAGCTACAGCGCAACAACCAAGAAATTGTAGCATTCTCTCGTCGTTTTAAGGTGACCTGAAGACAAGTTCAACCTGAAGTCACCCGAAGAAAGGAGTATTCTTGCGAATCAAACTTGGTTGAGGTGGCCGTCTGGGATCTTGACATCTGAAGCTTGACATCTGAAGCAAGATGATGATGTTTTGCTGTGATCACCTGTGCTCATTACATGGTGCTTCAGGAATGACTTGTCTAATGTTGGTAATTGTTGGTGCTCATCAATTTTCATGGTTATTGTTGGACCGACTTTCCGGTATGCTGGATTAAGCTGTTGCAGCTTTGAAGTCTGGGGTGCCAACCTTGTTTGGACTAATTGCCA
>NZ_JAPDDS010000055.1 GCF_025950085.1 Luteolibacter flavescens | reverse complement strand
CGCTTCCAACAGTAATACACCTCGTAGCGGTCCTCTCCTGTCCGGCGCAATGCTACCTCCTGGCCTTTGAACGCCTCGCCGAGGCTCCAAAGGACGCCCCGGAACGCGATGATCCCCTTCGCCAGCACCTTTTTCACCACGTCTTCTCCCCCATACCATTGTCCCGCTGCCGGTGGCACCGCGGGCAGCACCCGCGATGAGACCTCATAACGGCTCGCAGGAACCGCTCCTCCCAGGGCTTCATGCGGCCGCTCGCGATTGTAAATCCCTCGCCACGGTTCGAATTCACGACGGCAGTGGCTGAGGTCATGCCACACCGTCGTGCGCGACAGCACCTCGGCCTTGAAGGTCCGGTGGAAGCGCTCCTCCTTGCCTTGGGTCTGAGGATGCCGCGGGCGACCGTGCCAAACATCCACCCCCAGCCGCAACAACCACGCCTCGCATTGCGTGAAGTGGCCCGAGCTGTCCCCCCAAGGCTTGCCGTTGTCGCAGAGCATCACCTGTGGCAACCCGTAGCGACGGAAGGCAGCCTCAAGCAGCGGTCGCAACTCGGCGAAGGTTTCGCCTGCGCACGGCTCCAGCAGCAGGTTGAACCTGCTGTGGTCGTCGAGCATCGTCAGCGGATGGCAGCGTCCGCCCTTGGCCAAGGCCAGCCAGCCCTTGTAGTCGATTTGCCACAGTTCGTTGGGGGCCTCGCGCTCGAAGCGCTCCCAGCCCTTGCCGGAAGGACCGGCGGGCACTGAAAGCAGCCCGCGACGGCGCAGCACCTCCGTAATGGTGCTCGCGGAAGGGACGCCCGTCTCGCCCTGCTTTTCCAACCACCACTTGAGCTTGCGCCCGCCCCAAGCCGGATGACTTCGACGGGCGGCGACGATCTTGTCCTCCATCGGCATGCCGGTCTTGCCGGGACTCGTGGCGGGCCTGCGTGGGGCATCCGACAAGCTCCCGCCCCCGCGCTGCCTCCCCAGCCACTTGTAGCCGGTCTTGCGGCTGATCCCAAAACGCCGGCACAGCTCCGCCTTGTTGGCTCCCTCACGGGATGCCATCTCCACGAATTCGTGTCTCATGTCCATCAGGTCACAGGTTTGCCAAGGCATGGTTTCCTCCTCCTTGAAGGTGTAACCCATGTCCCCGAACACCTGCTACCTATGTCCCCGGTCTATACA
>NZ_JAPDDS010000054.1 GCF_025950085.1 Luteolibacter flavescens | reverse complement strand
CTCATCACTCTTCACCCGCCGCGCCGCGAACTCCGGAACCGAACGCCACACGCGCCTTCCTCTCACTTAATCCGCCATGCTTCCTCCTAGGGTTGCCCCCTCCTCTCTGGCCGCCGCCGCCGCCGCGGCGCCTACCTATCTCGCCGCCGCGGCCTCGACCCCTGCTTCCGTCTGGCTGCCTGTGCCGCGTGGTGCCGGACCCGGGGCAGTGTGCAGGGCCGCCGGGAAAGGGAAGGAGGTGCTCAGCGGCGTGGTCTTCCAGCCATTCGAGGAGCTCAAGGGGGAGCTCTCCCTCGTCCCCCAGGCCAAGGACCAGTCTCTTGCTAGGCAAAAGTTCGTCGACGAGTGCGAGGCCGCCATCAGCGAGCAGATCAATGTGGAGTTCAATGCATCGTACGCGTACCACTCCCTTTTCGCCTACTTTGATCGTGACAACGTTGCTCTCAAGGGATTCGCCAAATTCTTCAAAGAATCCAGCGATGAGGAGAGGGATCACGCAGAGAAACTCATCAAGTACCAGAACATGCGTGGAGGCAGGGTGCGGCTCCAGTCCATCGTCACACCTTTGACAGAGTTCGACCATCCTGAGAAAGGGGATGCCTTGTATGCTATGGAGTTGGCCTTGGCTCTCGAAAAGCTTGTAAATGAGAAGTTGCACAACCTGCACAGTGTGGCATCAAGGTGCAATGATCCACAGCTGACCGACTTCGTTGAGAGTGAATTCCTTGAGGAGCAGGTTGAAGCCATCAAGAAGATCTCTGAGTATGTCGCCCAGCTGAGAAGAGTGGGAAAGGGGCATGGGGTGTGGCACTTTGATCAGAAGCTGCTTGAGGAAGAAGCTTGAATGGAGGAGACGGTGTGAAGGGCAGTAGTAGGTTTCGTTTCTTCCATCCATGGGATCATGCAGCTAAAGAAAGAAAATAAGTCGAGTCTGTGTATTCATCAAATTAAGCACGCAGTAGCAATGGAGTGAATGAACCAACCAATTTGGTCATGAACTTCCCCCTGTGTCTAGGTCAGTAGAGCTTCAGAATCATGTGTATGTCGCGCGTCCTCGCAGAAAAGGAACATGGCGCGGCTGGCTGTAGCGATACTTGTGATATTGTGGCTATGCATGGAGTCATGGTGATGGTGTATTTTGGGGAGCATTTACACGTTTGTTGCTAGAGAGATTTTGCTGGCAGCCAGTAAGGAAC
>NZ_JAPDDS010000053.1 GCF_025950085.1 Luteolibacter flavescens | reverse complement strand
GAACAACGCACTCTGCAGCTAGCTATACAATCTCTGTTTAATTAGCTAGGTAGCTAGCGAGTCATAAATCAAGAAGCCATGGACTTTTACGGGCGGCGCGAGCAGTACGGCGGGTATGGCGGGTACGGTGGCGGCGGCGCCCTGGCGACGCCGGGGTACGCGCCGGCGGCGCCGTACGGGATGTCGCAGGTGAACATCGAGGGGAACGGGTGTGGCAGGACGCTGCCGCCGCAGCCGACGGTGAAGGTGTACTGCCGGGCGAACCCGAACTACGCGATGACGGCGCGGAACGGCGCGGTGGTGCTGGCGCCGGCGAACCCCAAGGACGAGTACCAGCATTGGATCAAGGACATGAGGTGGAGCACCAGCATCAAGGACGAGGAGGGCTACCCTGCCTTCGCCCTCGTCAACAAGGCCACCGGCCAGGCCATCAAGCACTCCCTCGGCCAGTCACACCCTGTGAGGCTGGTGCCGTACAACCCGGAGGTGATGGACGAGTCGGTGCTGTGGACGGAGAGCCGCGACGTGGGGAACGGGTTCAGGTGCATCCGCATGGTGAACAACATCTACCTCAACTTCGACGCCTTCCACGGCGACAAGGACCACGGCGGCGTCCGCGACGGCACCACCGTCGTGCTCTGGGAGTGGTGCAAGGGCGACAACCAGAGCTGGAAGATCCTCCCCTGGGGCCCCGAGGCTCACTCCTCCTCCCCCGGCGCCGCCACCGCCTGCACCATCGGCGGCGTCCCCGTCCACACCGTCCGCGTCTTCTCCGCCGCAGGCGAGGACTACTGCCTCACCGTCCGCAACGGCACCGCCTGCCTCGCCCCCAAGAACCCCAGGGACGACTACCAGCACTGGATCAAGGACATGAGGCACAGCAACAAGATCAGGGACGAGGAAGGCTACCCGGCGTTCGCGCTGGTCAACAAGGTCACCGGCGAAGCCATCAAGCACTCCACCGGACAGGGCCACCCGGTGAAGCTGGTTCCCTACAACCCAGAGTACCAGGACGAGTCTGTGCTGTGGACGGAGAGCAAGGATGTGGGCAAGGGCTTCCGCTGCATCCGCATGGTGAACAACATCTACCTCAACTTCGACGCCTTCCATGGCGACAAGGATCACGGCGGCATCCACGATGGCACCGAGATCGTGCTGTGGAAGTGGTGCGAGGGTGACAACCAGCGCTGGAAGGTCCCC
>NZ_JAPDDS010000052.1 GCF_025950085.1 Luteolibacter flavescens | reverse complement strand
CTCGTAATCACTCCTTCGTTTCAGCACGATGTGGCCACTGATCTCCCACACAGCTGGGTTAACCTGCGTGTCCAGTAGCTCCTGGCTCACTTCTCCCAGAGCCTGCTTCTCGGCATAGCACTGAGGGAAGAGGAAGATCTTTTTGCCGCAGTCAGAGATAAGAACATTGTAAGGCACATTGTTGTCCTGCAGCCAGATACAAGCGCTGGAAACCACATTGGCCAGATCGCTCAGTGAGTTGCCTCCCTCAAAAACCAGTCCCCTCACAGGGTAGTTCATCAGCTTGGACACCTTTACTCCACTATTCATTGTGCCCTCAGCAAGGAAAATCCTCTTGGTAGCTGCCTTCTCAACAGGGAAAGGCACTGTCAAGTAGTATGCCTGAAAGTGGAGGTGGTTGATGGTTGCAAAGGCACCCAAACTATTATAGCCAAGCCTGAAGTATGGGCTTGCGGCTTCAGCAGCCATGTGCAGTGCAAGCAAGAAGCTCTCCTGGTCAATCCTCTGAGGCAGGCGGTCCAGTACACGGGGAATGAGAAGAACATGGCCATATTCAATTGGGCTTACATTGATTGCAACAACATTAGGAGCACGATCAGCAACACTGATTGGGGAGCTCTCCACAAAGAAGCTGTCATCACCACCACCATTCTCAAATTGGAAGAGCACCTCCTCCTGGCCAACTTTGGTGAAGTTGAACTTGGCAGCATCAAATGGTTGAAGCACACGGTCCACGCGGAATTCAGTAGGGCGCTTCTTGAGGTGGCGTCCTTCATTCAGTTGTGCAACAAACCCAAGGTTGCCTGGGATAACCTTGGTCTCACAGGCAGTGACATCATATCGGAACAAACCTCGGGCCATCCTGTCTTCCCACAGGCCGAGCAGGAGATTGACAAAGAACTCATCGTTGGAAGCATCCTCCTGCGAAGACGGCTTTTTCGGACTCGCCTTGAAAGCATACAGCGGAAGCTTGGAATCGGGCAAGCAGCAATCCCCGAGGCAATCCCTCCCGCAGCCGGCGCGGGGGCGTTCGCCGGCGGTGGCGGCAGCATCCTCCTGGTAGTTGGAAACCACGGTGGGCACCCGCTTGATGGTCAGCTTCATCTCCATGATTAAATCTCAATTCCTTCCTCTCTCTCGGGGTCAGGGTCAGGTCAGCGAAAGATTTTTGTTGATTGGATGTTAGAGAAGGTGGATGGGATTGAGATTTAATCATG
>NZ_JAPDDS010000051.1 GCF_025950085.1 Luteolibacter flavescens | reverse complement strand
GGAGTGCCTTACATGGTTTGCTAGTGACAGACCACACTGACCAGAACATTTCGTCTCCTCAGTAGGCACCAGCTGCCATGAGCAGCTCATCAAGGCTCCAGATGCCCTCGTTGCTTGCCCCGTCTTGTGTAGCATCATTTTGCAGAAGGTTGTCCATTGATTCATCTGAGCTGCTCTCAACATAAGGTAATGGCAAATACTTCATCTCGGGATCGAAGGTGGGCATGTTTTGTGCGAGATTAGGCATGCCATTTCCCTGGGGCACGGCGATACCATAGTTGTTCCTCATTCTCTTTGGCGCTCCACCTGTCAGGTAAGCAGGTTCACCATATGCTGGCATGGCAGCATTAGGAACGAAGACTGAAGTGTAGTCTGGGGTCAGGGTGTCATCCTCCCAACCAAAGTCTGAAGAGCCAAATGAGTTGCTGCTCGTATCAGAGAGCATGTTCATCTCGAATGTCTCAGTGGAAGCAAGAGGTTTGACTGGAGGCATGAGATCAACAGGCTCTGCCGGCTTTGCAGGCACCTTTGCAAGCATTGCAAACAAATCATTGTCTGAACTGTTTAGCTGAAAGAAAGCATCATCGCCACAGGTCTTCAGAGGTGGAGCTAGTTTCTCTTGCTTGGCAGCGTTTTGCTTCAGGGAGAGCTTCTGAGCAACAGCTGGTTCATCAGGAAAGTTGACCTTGGCTTTCTTGCCACGGATCTTGCGGGCTTCAGCGTCATATGCCCTAGCTGCCTCCTCAGCAGTGTTATATGTTCCAAGCCAAACACGGACACCCTTGCTGGGGTCTCGGATTTCAGCTGCCCATTTGCCCCAGGGACGCTGGCGGATCCCCCTGTACTGATTCTTCCTCTTGTGCTTTGCTGATCTAGCAGTAGGTCCATCATGTTGGACAAGCTTTGTAGTCAACATCCCATCTGCAGTTGGGGGCGCCGCCTTGGCCGCGGCACGGACGACGAACCTCGCCGCCGCCGGCGGGGGGACCACCACGACCACGTCGTCGTCGTCCTCCTCCTCCTCGCCGCCGAGGTCGCCTTCGTCGCCGCCGTCGCCGCCCTCGTCCTCAACCTCGCCCACACCCACGAGCGACGCTCCATGATCGTCGGTATCCTCTGCGTCCTCTTCGGCACCGGCATGTACGCCGCCCCCCTCTCCGTCATGAAAATGGTGATCCAGACTAAGAGCGTGGAGTACATGCCCCTTTTCTTGTCCCTG
>NZ_JAPDDS010000050.1 GCF_025950085.1 Luteolibacter flavescens | reverse complement strand
GTCGACGAATTTATCAGATATGCTCTAGATACATATCTTGTGTGTATATAGCCGGAGCTTTGTTTTCACATATCCTCACCCAACGATAATTGTAGTACTCTTACAATAAAACCGGCCGGAGAGGGAGGGAAGAGATTATTACATATGTGTTAAGAGCAGAGGCCATTGAGATGGTACATAACCAAACTGTAAAATAAAAATATATAGCATATTATATATTGATATATCATCAACATAGCCCAAAACAAAGCTGCATACTATTATTATAGGCAGCAATCCACCAGCGCGATGCTTGATCTTAGCTTAGTTGCCACCAGACTCCTCGCAACCTGGGGGCTTGTAGGCGATGAAGCTAATCAACTGCACCTGCCTGACGTTGTCGAAGCCGATGATACGGACAAAGGCATCGGGGTAGGCCTTCTTGGCCTCCTCGAGCTCCTTGAGCACCTGGGTGGCATCGGTGCAGCCGAACATGGGCAGCTTCCACATGGTCCAATACCTGCCATCGTAGTACCCGGGAGACCTGTGGTTCTCACGGTAGACGAATCCAACCTTGCTGAACTCGAGGCAAGGCACCCACTTGGATCGAAGCAGGTACTCGATCTGCTTCAAAAGATCCTCCACGGTGAGTGGTGGCAGGTACGATAGGGTCTCGAACTTCTTGATGCCCTCAATTGGCCACACCTGCATGCACTTGATCCTTCCGCCATTGCTGACGTTGCCGAAGCCCGAGTTGGTGGAGCGGCGGCTGACGGGGAGCCCGGCGGTGGACTTGAGCCCTTGGAATGGAGCCACGGAGGTGGCCGAGGAGGCCATCACGGTGGGGGCCATAGCCACGTAGTTAGTTAGCTAGCTTACTGGCTAGTAGTAGTAGAGTATGTCCATCAAAACATTAAACATCTATTTGCGGGAATGACTCTCTTAAGGGTGACGTAATGTCATCAGCAGAGATTGTCTCGTATCTATATGGAATGAGATAAATAAATATATTGCCAATGATCGAGAAATAATTCCCTATTGGAATATGCGCACATCCTCTTTGCAAATAATTTAACATTGAGTTTTGCCTGTGAATTTGAGGGCTGGATTCCATGTTCTACCTGATCTCACCATCATAAAGCAATAAAGCAGTGGTGTTATTTCAATGTGATTGGATTACCTGAAGTATCGACATTTTCACACCGCTAATACTCAGCAAAAACCATAGAACGGAAATGCCATGAAACTAGA
>NZ_JAPDDS010000049.1 GCF_025950085.1 Luteolibacter flavescens | reverse complement strand
CCACAATTATATTGAGCTGCCATTGCTTCTCACCTCTGCTTTGCATCCATCCATCCATCAGAGATCAGGTAGAACAGTGAGAGTGAGGTGCAGAAAAATTTGAGCTGAAGCTGAGGATGGCAACATCCATGATCACCTCGCCGCTGGTGGCGCCGGCCCGGGCCAAGGGCCTTCCGTCCATCTCCCGCCGGGGATCCTCCTTCGCCATCGTCTGCAGCGGTGGGAAGAAGATCAAGACCGACAAGCCCTACGGGATTGGAGGTGGCATGTCAGTCGATATTGATGCATCTGGCAGGAAGAGCACGGGGAAGGGTGTGTACCAATTCGTTGACAAGTACGGCGCAAACGTCGACGGCTACAGCCCAATCTACTCGCCGGAGGAATGGTCTCCCACCGGTGACACCTACGTTGGTGGAACCACCGGGCTTCTGATCTGGGCCGTGACCCTCGCCGGGCTCCTCGGCGGCGGCGCCCTCCTCGTCTACAACACCAGCGCCCTCGCCGGCTAAATTTCACCCAAATCCAGATGTACAGCTTGCCGTCGTTGACGGTGGCCGTGATCAGCTGGTGCTTGCCGCCCTCGTCGCCGTCCGCCGTCCTCGTCAGCACCGTTACGCTGTAGTACTGCTTCCCTCCCACCACCGGCGCCGAGCTCTCCAGGATGTTCGCCGTCGCCACCGCGTCCGACTCAAACCCACCCTCGGAATCTGTCTTGCCGGAGTAGGCCTGCTTGCCAAGCAAGAAGTCGACCTGGGCGAGGAACTCCTCGGGGGAGCCGAACTCGGTGATGGTCTTCTTGGTGGTGGGGTTGATTATGACGGAGACGTTGCTGTTGGCGTCGAAGTTGTCCTCGTAGCGGAGGACCTGTCCGGGGAACTCGCGCTCCTTGCTGGGGTTCCACTTGGACGGGATCAGCAGCTTGAACCCCTCGCCGCTGTAGGCGATGAACTCCGTGTTCGTCTTGGGCTTCCCGAACACGTTCGCCGCCTCGCCGTAGGCCGCGGCGGCGGGCGCCACCTTCACCCCCACCGCCGCCGTCGCTCCGGCCAGCAGCGCGAGCGCCGCGCGGCGGGAGACGTCGGCGTCGTCCTGCTTCTGGGCGCGGCAGACGAGGAGGTGGGTCCGTGTCGCCGGGGACGGGGAGGCGACGCGCGCGGCGACGCGGGCCGTGGACTGGTGGAGGAAGCAGGAGGTGGACGCCATTGCCGGCCGGTGGGCTGGTGCCTCGCCGCTGATTGCCTGCCTGAGAGTGGAGCGGGGTGTAGT
>NZ_JAPDDS010000048.1 GCF_025950085.1 Luteolibacter flavescens | reverse complement strand
CCATAATTAAGATCGAGACCATGAGATAGCTAGAACACTGCTGCTACCATGAGATAGTTTATCCCCCTGTAGTACTGTACATCAGAAATTCACCACTCAACTCACCCCCTCACCCATGCATCCAGATCCATGCATGCAGGAAACAATTACCACAACACACACAGTAAGTCTGAATCTCATCACATCCATCTCTCTCTCTCTCCTCCCCCCAATTCATTAACATCTTATACATGCATACTCCACAAAAAAAAAAAGAAGAAACAAGAAGAGAACATCTTCCATCGCCCAATCATCGGTTTCACCAGCCTGAACTCATCAAGCTCCTTGAGATGCCCTGGCCCTGATGAAATCGATCACACGCTCAGCCTGACAGCGTCTGGATGATGGTGTTGTGCCACGGGTCAGACAGGTGCTGCAGCAGGTTGTCGAAGGGCCCCTTCTGCGTCACGTTGTGCTGCACCAGGAACCCCAAGAACGCCAGCATCGCCAGCCTCCCGTTGGCGAGCTCCTTCTCCTTGGCCTCGAGGGTGGGCTCGAAGTTGAGGGGGTTGAAGACGCTGCCGGGGTAGCCGCACTCGTGCGGCGGGAGGCTGTAGCTCTTGAAGATGGGGTCCTGGTTGACGCAGCCAGGGTTCTTGATGTCCTGCCACCGCCGGATCTCCACGTAGTGGAACAGGATGAACTCGATGACGAACAGCGTCGACGACGACGCGAAGTAGGTGGCCTTGCCGGCGTCGTACCACTGCGGCGCGTCGATCAACCCGATCTTCGTCAGCACCTCAGGCAGCAGCATCCCGGCCACCCCCAGCATCGCCCACCGCCCGTTCACCAGCTCCGCCTGCACGAACCACCGCAGGTTCTCCGGGTCCTCCGCCAGACCCAACATGACGCCGCACTTGGAGGGGATGCTGGCGGCATTGCCGGCGTTGAGGCCGCTGATGCTGCCGGCCACGTTCTTGAGGCAGTTGCAGGCGGTGCGGCGGTCGGCGGTGGTGCTGGCGGCGGAGTTGAGGCTCCTGACGCCGCTGCAGCAGGCCGCCGACGGGCCGGAGCCGCCGCGGGCGTAGCTGAGGCAGGGCGACACGGCGGAGTTGACCTGGCCGCAGCTGATGGCGGCCATGGTGGTGTGTGGGCCCGCCAGGAGCAGAGCCGCTGCCACGAGGGCGACCAACACCAGCTGTGCACGGGCCATCTCGATCTTGGTCGTGTGTGCTGACGATCGATCGACTTGCTGCTGCTGCTGGTGTGTGGTGCTCGTTTGCTGCTGCAGG
>NZ_JAPDDS010000047.1 GCF_025950085.1 Luteolibacter flavescens | reverse complement strand
GCGTCCTCATATTTGGCGGCGGTCCAACTGCGCTGTGCGCTTATGTGGGCGGAAATCTTGTGACGACACCGTCTAGAACCTTGGAAATGATTTTGACGATCTCGCTCCCTTCCGCCGGATTATTGACGAAAATCCGGTAATCATCCCGATAGCGAAGGATCTGGTAGTCGCTGATCTTCGCCGCCTTGATCTCGTCCGCAATCAGGGTATCCGCGTAGCCAAGGACAATTTCAGCAATGAAATCCATGAGGACCGAACCCTGCGGAATGCCGTTGGTTTGGCCGTAGCTCATATCCTGAATGTGCCAATCAATTACATTCCCGATGAGAGCGGGGTTAGTTCGATTTGCCTTCTTCTTTGCTTCCTCCCGGGTGTGAAGCGCCCAGACGATCGAATGGGTGTAAATCGAGCTGTAGCAGTCGGTGATGTCAGTGTGTGCCAGATGCTCGTATTCAAGCGAGAGCTCGATGGAGCGCTGCTCCAGATCCTCCCACCAGTGGAGAATTTGCTCGGCCTTGTCGCTTTGCGAGGTTGCCGATCGAATTGGAATACTCGCACAAACGATCCGCTTGTTCTTCGCGAACTCCTTGAATCGCTCACAGATCGCCTTCCATGCCGATTGCTCAGTGATTGCGTGAACGAGAGAAACGTAAAGAGCTGGATGACTGAGCTGCAAGGGACGCCATGCGAACTTGCCGTCCTTGTTGTGGAACAAGGTGTAGCTCAAATCATCAAAATCGCGAGGACTTGTGTCGGCCTTGCAGAAGCTCTTGAGATCCTTCCCGACCAGCAGTTTGCTGACCTTTTCCAGTAGGGCGCCGAATCCGATATAAGGTGGAAGATCAAAGCTGCAATAGCTCTCCCCTTTGAGAAAAAACGTTCTCGCTTCGCTGTGACTGAGCTTGAGGAGCGAGATGGCTTTATCATCCGGCTCCTTCGGTGCTTTCTTGGCGCTCATGAGATCCCTCCCTCATTAAGCAGCCCTGTCACTCGCTTCCTCCCGGTCAGGAGGTCTTGCATCAAGGCGGATTTGAGTGAACACACCTTGGCGAGGTCCGCGGTTGATCGGTTCAGAGCGTCATCGGATGAGAGCAACGTTTGCGAGATTCGCCTCTGCTCTTCCACATCCGATGGGCATGCGATCTGGTAGTTGCGGAAAAACTGAAGGCCAATGGTCACAATCGTGCTCCCTGAGGCAATTCCTTCAAATTTTGGCTTAGAAGCCGTCTGAAAATTAACTGAAGTTGAGCAATTGGGCTGTACAGAGCCGCACGACCATTGGAGAATCCTC
>NZ_JAPDDS010000046.1 GCF_025950085.1 Luteolibacter flavescens | reverse complement strand
AGATGAGGTGGGGAAGAAAAGCAAAGAAAGAAACAAGAAACTGTGTTGGGCGCTCGAAACTTCGAAATTCTCATTACAAAGGATCGAGAGGAAGAAGGAAGAAGTCTGGGGAAAATTTTTGGAGCGAGGTGGAGTTACAAAGGCAGCAGCAGCAGCAGCTTCTACGTTCTCACTTCCACTGGTTGGCGACGATGTCGGCGAGGTCGACGACCCTCTGCGAGTATCCCCACTCGTTGTCGTACCAGGCGATGACCTTCACCATGTCGTCGCCCATGACCATGCTGAGCGACGCGTCGATGGTGCACGACACGTCGGAGCACCTGAAGTCGACGGACACGAGCGGCACGTCGCAGACCTCGAGGATGCCCTTGAGCTCGTTGGCGGCGCTGTCGCGGAACGCCTGGTTCACCTCCTCGGCGAGGGTCTTCTTGGACACCTGCACCACGAGGTCGACCACGGACACGTTCGGCGTCGGCACCCGGAGCGCGATCCCGTTGAGCTTCCCCTTGAGGTTCGGGAGCACCAGCGCCACGGCCTTGGCCGCGCCGGTGGACGTCGGCACGATGTTCAGCGCCGCCGCACGCGCGCGCCGGAGGTCACGGTGGCTCGCGTCGAGCAGCCTCTGGTCGCCGGTGTAGGAGTGGGTGGTGGTCATCGTCCCCTTGATGATGCCGAACTTCTGGTCGAGGATCTTCACGAAGGGGGCGAGGCAGTTGGTGGTGCAGGAGGCGTTGCTGATGATGGGCTCGTCGGGGCTGTACTGGTCGGCATTGACGCCGACGACGTAGGTGGGGATGTCACCCTTGCCGGGGGCGGTGATGAGCACCTTCTTGGCGCCGGCCTGGATGTGCTTGCCCGCGCCGTCGCGGTCGACGAACACACCGGTGCCCTCGATGACGAGGTCGATGCCGAGCTCGCCCCACGGCAGGTTGGACGGGTTGCGGTCGGAGACGACCTTGATCACCTTGCCGTCGACGGAGATGGCGTTGTCGCCCACGGGCTTGACGTCGGCGTCGAAGATGCCGAGCGTGGAGTCGTACTTGAGGAGGTGCGACGCCTGCTTCACGCCTCCGGTGTCGTTGATGGCGATGACGTCGAGGGGCGAGCTGTCGCCGCGCCCGTGCCAGCACCGCAGGAAGTTGCGCCCGATGCGGCCGAACCCGTTGATCGCCACCTTCAGCTTCGCCTCCGTCGGCGCCCGCCGCGCCCCGCCCCCCACCACGATGGCACAGGGTCTCCGTCGGCATTGAGAGCTGCTTCGGGCCGGTCTGATGACCGGCGCTCCCAGGGTAGG
>NZ_JAPDDS010000045.1 GCF_025950085.1 Luteolibacter flavescens | reverse complement strand
CTTTGAACTTCTTAATCTACCGGACAGTTTCCTGCCTTCATTTGATTTTATTGATGGGCATTTTAAACCTGTATTAGGTAGAAAGATTAACTGGATGAAGGCAGGGATCACTGAATGTGATCTGGTTATGACGGTTAGTCCACATTATGTCAAAGAACTCACTTCTGGCCCAGATAAAGGTGTTGAATTGGATGGCGTCCTTCGCACAAAGCCCCTTGAAACTGGAATTGTCAATGGCATGGATGTTTATGAATGGAATCCAGCAACAGATCAGTACATCAGCGTGAAATACGATGCAACAACGGTAACTGAAGCAAGGGCACTCAATAAGGAAATGCTACAAGCTGAAGTTGGGTTGCCTGTGGACTCGAGCATTCCTTTAATAGTTTTTGTTGGTCGTCTTGAAGAGCAGAAAGGGTCAGACATACTAATTGCAGCCATTCCAGAGTTCGTGGAGGAGAATGCCCAGATAATTGTTCTTGGTACAGGGAAGAAGAAAATGGAGGAGGAACTGATACTGCTCGAAGTTAAATATCCAAACAACGCTAGAGGGATAGCAAAATTTAATGTTCCTTTAGCGCATATGATGTTTGCTGGGGCTGATTTTATAATTGTTCCTAGTAGGTTTGAGCCATGTGGTCTCATCCAATTGCAAGGGATGAGATATGGAGTGGTTCCCATCTGCTCATCTACTGGAGGACTTGTCGACACGGTTAAGGAGGGCGTGACCGGATTCCACATGGGTTTGTTCAATGTCGAGTGCGAAACTGTTGATCCAGTGGACGTCACAGCGGTTGCTTCAACTGTCAAACGGGCTCTGAAGCAGTACAACACACCGGCATTCCAAGAAATGGTTCAGAACTGCATGGCTCAAGACCTATCTTGGAAGGGACCTGCAAAGAAGTGGGAGGAGGTTCTTCTTGGGTTGGGCGTTGAGGGGAGCCAGCCAGGCATCGAGGGTGAGGAGCTGGCGCCACTTGCCAAGGAAAACGTGGCCACTCCCTGAAATTCTCCATGACGGTGCCTAGCTTGCTGGCTTGTTTAGGTGACAGGCAGCCTGATAGGATCCCATGGACTTCTGAGCTCGCCACCGGCAAAGCCACTATTTGTATCCCTGCAGGCTTCTGCCATTTCTCTCGTCTACTTCACGTGCAATATAATCGCAGATGTTACTTAGAGATGATGGGCCAGATGGCATGCATTTGCCTGTTTCTCTCTCGCTCCTTCTGCATGTGTAATAGTATATTTGGCTGTGTAGTTCTGGACCCTGTCAGTCGCTGTCCTCGTACTGCATTTCTTGTAAGGAAC
>NZ_JAPDDS010000044.1 GCF_025950085.1 Luteolibacter flavescens | reverse complement strand
CACCAGTCTCTCTCTACAAATCTATCTCTCTCGAGCTTTCGCAGATCCGGGGGGCAATGAGATATGAAAAAGCCTGAACTCACCGCGACGTCTGTCGAGAAGTTTCTGATCGAAAAGTTCGACAGCGTCTCCGACCTGATGCAGCTCTCGGAGGGCGAAGAATCTCGTGCTTTCAGCTTCGATGTAGGAGGGCGTGGATATGTCCTGCGGGGTGTCACGTTGCAAGACCTGCCTGAAACCGAACTGCCCGCTGTTCTACAACCGGTCGCGGAGGCTATGGATGCGATCGCTGCGGCCGATCTTAGCCAGACGAGCGGGTTCGGCCCATTCGGACCGCAAGGAATCGGTCAATACACTACATGGCGTGATTTCATATGCGCGATTGCTGATCCCCATGTGTATCACTGGCAAACTGTGATGGACACAAGAAGTCGTGGATCCCGGCCTTCAAGAGCGACGCCGAGTTCATCAACCCGCCGTGGCTCGATGGCTCGCTCCCCGGTGACTTCGGCTTCGACCCGCTGGGGCTGGGCAAGGACCCGGCGTTCCTCAAGTGGTACAGGGAGGCGGAGCTGATCCACGGGCGGTGGGCGATGGCGGCGGTGCTGGGGATCTTCGTCGGGCAGGCGTGGAGCGGCGTGCCGTGGTTCGAGGCCGGCGCGCAGCCGGAGGCCATCGCGCCCTTCTCCTTCGGCTCCCTCCTCGGGACGCAGCTGCTGCTCATGGGCTGGGTAGAGTCCAAGCGGTGGGTCGACTTCTTCAACCCGGACTCGCAGGCGGTGGAGTGGGCCACGCCGTGGTCGCGCACCGCCGAGAACTTCTCCAACGCCACCGGCGAGCAGGGCTACCCCGGCGGCAAGTTCTTCGACCCGCTCGGCCTCGGCGGCGAGACCAGGGACGGCGTCTACATCCCGGACACCGACAAGCTCGACCGGCTCAAGCTCGCCGAGATCAAGCACGCCCGCCTCGCCATGCTCGCCATGCTCATCTTCTACTTCGAGGCCGGCCAGGGCAAGACGCCGCTCGGCGCCCTCGGCCTATGAGCAATCAACCCCGCTCTCGCTCGCCATGGATCTGACACACAGAGTTGGGTTTCGCTTGCATGCGCGCTTCGTGTTTGATCGCTAGCTGTTGCATCGATCGGGCGCGTGCATGGGCTCGGATCGAACGATTGGAGGTCGGAGGAGCAGTAGCAAAATGTATCTTGTTGTGTTCGTGGCCGCTTTTGGGTTGGGTGGTGTGCGTGAACCAAATGGGGGAATTAATCAAGGAGTTATTTTTTTTTATTTTTCTTCCCAGTGTATGTACC
>NZ_JAPDDS010000043.1 GCF_025950085.1 Luteolibacter flavescens | reverse complement strand
GTCAGGGAGTCCATTCGCACGCCTTGATGGTGCCAGATCGATCAAACCGAGCTTACTTCGCCTGTGCAGCGTACAACCCTTTGATATCCTCCACATCTTCGAAGCTTCCAAGAAATATTTGGGATCTCTCGTGAATCTTGGTAGGAACGAGGTCAAGAGCCCGTTCTTTGCCTGTGAAAGACTGGCCTCCAGCCTGCTCCATCAGGAATGACATGGGGAAAACTTCATACAGAACACGGAGTTTTCCATTTGGGCTCTTCTTGTCTGCAGGGTACAAAAATACTCCTCCATATAGCAACGTACGGTGGACATCAGCAACCATACTTCCAATGTATCTCAAGGATTTAGGTGATGAACCATCCTTAGGGAACTTGCACTTCTCCACAAACTTTGCGGTAGGCTCGTCCCAATTTTTCGCATTCCCTTCATTCACTGAATAAATCTTCCCTTTCTTTGGTATCTTGATGTCTGGATGAGTTAATATGAACTCCCCGAGAGATGGATCAAGTGTGAAGCCATTGACACCATTTCCAGTACTCAGAACAAGCGTGCAGGAACTGCCGTACATGCAGTATCCAGCAGCAACCATGTTTTTTCCAGGCTGTAACACGTCCTCAAGAGTCACATTCTCCTTATCTTTGATCATGTAGATCCCAAAGATCGTTCCGATGGAGACGCCACAGTCGATGTTGGAGGAGCCGTCGAGTGGATCAAAGCACACGCAATACTTCCCACGCAGCGCAGGGTCCACGAACGTCGCTTCCTCGTCCTCCTCGGAGACAAGAACGCAGGTGCGGCCGCTGCTGACGAGAGCCTTGACGAACACCTCGTTGGACAGCACGTCCAGCTTCTTCTGCTCCTCTCCCTGAACGTTGGTCTCGCCGGCCAGCCCGATGAGCTTGGCGAGCCCGGCCTTGTTGACGGCGGAGGCGACGAACTTGCAGCCAAGCACGATGTGGGAGAGGAGGATGGTGAGGTCGCCGCGTGCCTCCGGGTTGCGGCTCTGCTCGTTCAGCACGTACCGCGTGATCGTCATCAGGTCCGTCCGGTACGCGTCCGCCTCGTGATCCATCTCCGCACCACTCTCCTCAGCTACCGCGCCGCGCGCTGTTCTTCTCGTCTGCTTACTCTGGTGGTGTGGGTGTGTCCCTGTCTCCCCTCTCCTTCCTCCTCTCCTTTCCCCTCCTCTCTTCCCCCCTCTCACAAGAGAGAGAGCGCCAGACTCTCCCCAGGTGAGGATTCAGCCATGAAGGGGGCCAAATCCAAGGGCGCCGCCAAGCCCGACGCCAAGTTGGCTGTGAAGAGTAAGGGCGCGGAGAAGCCCGCCGCCAAGGGCAGGAAGGG
>NZ_JAPDDS010000041.1 GCF_025950085.1 Luteolibacter flavescens | reverse complement strand
AGCACAGGGAGAGGAGGGTTGAGGAGAGTAAACAAGAAAAAAAAGAGAGAGAGATGGCAGCAACAGCCTCCCTGAAGAGCAGCCTCCTGCTACCATCTCCTATCTCTGACTTCAGTAGTGCAGCACTCTCCATCTCAACCCAGGCTAGGAGGAGGTCATGGCAGCCAAGGGGGGCAAGGATGCAGGTAGCAGCAGCTGCAGACTCCAAGAACATTCTTGTGATGGGGGGAACCAGGTTCATTGGTGTCTTCTTGTCCAGGCTCCTTGTCAAGGAGGGGCACCAGGTCACATTGTTCACTAGAGGAAAGGCCCCCATTACCCAGCAGTTGCCAGGAGAGTCAGATGCAGAGTATGCAGAGTTCTCTTCAAAGGTGTTGCACTTGAAAGGTGACAGGCAAGACTTTGATTTCGTTAAGACAAGCCTTGCGGCAAAGGGCTTCGATGTTGTTTACGACATAAACGGGAGAGAAGCTGTTGAGGTAGCCCCAATCCTAGACGCATTGCCGAACCTTGAACAGTACATCTACTGCTCATCAGCAGGAGTGTACCTGAAATCAGACCTGCTCCCGCACTTCGAGACCGACGCCGTCGACCCGAAGAGCCGGCACAAGGGGAAGCTGGAGACGGAGAGCCTGCTGGAGACCCGGGACGTGAACTGGACGTCGATCAGGCCGGTGTACATCTACGGCCCGCTCAACTACAACCCCGTGGAGGAGTGGTTCTTCCACCGGCTCAAGGCTGGCCGCCCCATCCCTGTCCCCGGTGCCGGCAACCAAATCACCCAGCTCGGCCATGTCAAGGACTTGGCGACGGCGTTCGTGCTGGCGCTCGGCAACCCGAAGGCGAGCAAGCAGGTGTTCAACATCTCCGGCGCCAAGTACGTCACCTTCGACGGTCTAGCACGGGCGTGCGCCAAGGCTGGAGGATTCCCCGAGCCGGAGATCGTCCACTACAACCCCAAGGACTTCGATTTCGGGAAGAAGAAGGCCTTCCCCTTCAGAGACCAGCATTTCTTCGCGTCAATCGAGAAGGCGACCTTGGAGCTCGGGTGGAAGCCGGAGTACGACCTGGTGGAGGGCCTCACCGACTCGTACAACCTCGACTTCGGCCGCGGCACGTTCAGGAAGGCGGCCGACTTCACCACCGACGACATGATCCTCGGCAAGAAGCTCGTCAGCGTCTGAGCTCGCCGCCGTCCTTTCCGGACAGCGGACGGATTGCTTGCTGCGCGACGCGAGCGGCTGACCGGCCGGGCCGCCATGGCCGGTGGGCAGGAGCAAGCGGAGACGGTTTCAGTTTTGTTATCAACGCTGGTTTGGTACAATATGGATAGTTGGATACACGCGTACAGGCGTAAGCTGCAATGTATTGGGATTGGGAAACTGTAAGATGT
>NZ_JAPDDS010000040.1 GCF_025950085.1 Luteolibacter flavescens | reverse complement strand
ACCACATCATCATCATCCTCTCTCCTCCTTATGTTCTCCTAGCTCTATCCCCTCAATTCTTTCAACCTCCTCTCTCTTCTCATCAAGCCTCAATCAAAAGGCTTGAAGGGAAGAAGAGCAACTCCAGCAGGTAGAAAGGCCAGAAGCAAAGATGGCGATCTCCAGCCTACATGCCACCACCTCCCTGCACTCCCCATGCACCACCAACACAAGCTTCAGGCAGAATCAGGTCATCTTCTTCACCACCAGAAGCAACAGGAGGGGTAGCACAAGGTACGGAGGAGCAAGAACCTTTCAGGTTTCATGCTCAGTCGACAAGCCAGTGGTGATTGGCCTTGCAGCAGACTCAGGATGCGGGAAGAGCACCTTTATGCGCCGGCTCACCAGTGTGTTTGGTGGTGCTGCAGAGCCACCCAAGGGTGGCAACCCAGACTCAAACACACTCATCAGTGACACGACAACGGTGATATGCCTCGATGACTACCATTCCTTGGACAGGACTGGCAGGAAGGAGAAAGGTGTGACTGCCCTGGACCCTAGGGCAAACGATTTTGATCTCATGTATGAGCAGGTGAAGGCAATCAAAGAAGGCAAGGCAATTGAGAAGCCAATCTACAACCATGTTACTGGTCTCCTAGACCCACCGGAGCTTATCCAGCCCCCCAAGATTTTTGTCATTGAGGGCTTACATCCCATGTTTGATGAACGTGTGAGGGACCTCCTAGATTTCAGCATCTACCTGGACATCAGTGACGAGGTTAAATTTGCATGGAAAATTCAGAGGGATATGGCAGAGCGCGGTCACAGCCTTGAAAGCATCAAGGCTAGTATCGAAGCCAGGAAACCAGATTTTGATGCCTTCATTGATCCCCAGAAGCAATATGCTGATGCAGTGATTGAAGTTCTGCCAACCCAGCTTATTCCTGATGACAATGAAGGAAAGGTGCTACGTGTTAAATTGATCATGAAAGAAGGTGTAAAGAACTTCAACCCAGTTTACCTCTTCGACGAAGGATCAAGCATCACCTGGGTCCCTTGTGGAAGAAAACTCACATGTTCTTATCCTGGCATCAAATTTGCCTATGGCCCAGACACTTACTTTGGGCATGAGGTATCAGTGCTGGAGATGGATGGCCAATTTGACAGACTAGATGAGCTTATCTATGTTGAGAGCCATTTAAGCAACCTCTCAACCAAATTTTATGGAGAGGTGACACAGCAAATGCTAAAGCATGCAGACTTCCCCGGCAGCAACAATGGAACAGGTCTCTTCCAAACTATCGTAGGACTGAAGATTAGAGATCTCTATGAGCAGATTATTGCTGAGAGGGCCGGTGCACCTACTGAAGCGGCAAAAGTTTAATGAGCTCCACATTCATATTTCGTGAATCTCTTCATCACCATACCATATCAATGACAATGGGCATCCTCGCATTTCTTGTAACTAGTTTTGGAAATATTACAGCTAGAAGAAAGTAGGATGGTCATTGCATAACTTGTGAA
>NZ_JAPDDS010000039.1 GCF_025950085.1 Luteolibacter flavescens | reverse complement strand
ACCTCTTCTTCCTACTTCGTCTTCTTGCTGGTGTGTTCGAGGAGGAGGAGGAGGAGGAGAAGCTAGCGGCGGCGGCGGCAATGGCGACGAGCGGGCTGAGGAGCTGCAGCGCGGTGGGCGTGCCGAGCCTGCTGGCGCCGTCGTCGAACAGGAGCCGCCTGCCGGTCTGCGCCTACGCCACCACCTCCGGGCGCGTCACCATGTCCGCCGAGTGGATGCCGGGCCAGCCACGCCCCGCCCACCTCGACGGCTCCTCTCCCGGTGACTTCGGGTTCGACCCGCTGGGCCTCGCCACCGTGCCGGAGAACTTCGAGCGGTTCAAGGAGTCGGAGGTGTACCACTGCCGGTGGGCCATGCTCGCTGTGCCTGGGGTGTTGGTGCCGGAGGCGCTGGGGCTGGGCAACTGGGTGCAGGCGCAGGAGTGGGCGGCGGAGCCCGGCGGCCAGGCCACGTACCTCGGCAACCCGGTGCCATGGGGCACGCTGCCGACGATCCTGGTCATCGAGTTCGTCGCCATCGCCTTCGCCGAGCACCAGCGCACCATGGAGAAGGACCCCGAGAAGAAGAAGTACCCCGGCGGCGCCTTCGACCCCCTCGGCTTCTCCAAGGACCCCGTCAAGTTCGAGGAGTACAAGCTCAAGGAGATCAAGAACGGGCGATTGGCCATGCTGGCTTTTGTGGGTTTCTGCGTCCAACAGTCGGCGTACCCGGGCACCGGCTGTCGCTGAGGTGCTTGGAGAGGTTCTCGACGGGGCCCTCGCCGGTGACGTAGGCCTGGATGAAGAACCCCAGCATGGAGAACATGGCCAGCCGCCCGTTCTTGATCTCCTTCACCTTCAGCAGCGCCGCCTGGTCCGGGTCGCTCGCCAGCCCCAGCGGGTCGAATGGGCCACCTGGGTGGAGCTTGTCCTCCAGATCCAGGCCGTTGATGATCCGGTAGTACTCGGCGCCGCCGACGAGGACGACCTCGGCGGCGACGGCGACGATGAGGTTGATGGGGATGCTGTTGCCGAAGTAGTTGAGGGTGTTGCCGTCCAGGAGGAGGGCGCCGGTCTTGAACCAGACGGCCTCGGGGCCGCAGTTTGCGCCAAACTTGTTGCAGGCCTCGGGGATGATGAACCCAGCGGCGCCGAGCATCGCCCACCTGGCATGGATCAGCTCATAGGCCTGGTACTTGGAGAAGTCCTCTGGCTTCTTGCTGAGGCCAAAAGGGTCGTAGCCGTAGTCTCCGGGGACCTCTCCGTTGAGGTAGTCCGGCACCTCTGAGCGGTCCAGGAGACCCTCCGGCAAGAAGATCCTCCTGTCAGGGCCGTACCACTTGGCGAGCTCATCGCCGATGTCGGGGCTCGAGGAGGTGACGGCGGCGGGCTTGGGCTTCGGGGCGGGCTTCTTGCTGAAGAGGGAGACGATCTTCTGCGCTCCGGTGGTCGGTGCCGCGGTGGCGTAGCGGGAGGAGCCGGCGAAGTTGAGCCGGGTGCCGAGCATCTTGGACGGGGCGAGCGCCGCCATCGCCTCAGGCCCACAATTCAGAGGGAGGTGGGAGATGCAGCAGAAGGGGTGGTGCTGTGTTCAGAAAGGAGCCCGCCCCGAAGCCCAAGCCCGCCGCC
>NZ_JAPDDS010000038.1 GCF_025950085.1 Luteolibacter flavescens | reverse complement strand
AGCAACAACTCATCCTAGAGCTTGCAGAGCAAGAGGGAGTTGAAGTATGGCAACCTCTGTTCCGAGTGTACTACTACTACCTGTGCCTACCTGCACCGATATGCTAGTCTCACCAGTAGAAGGAGGAGATCTGCTGCACTGTAAACCCCACTTTGATCACCATCCTAATGTCTGGGGCGATTACTTTCTTACCTTCTCACCCTGCACTCCATCAATGCTTCTGAATATGAAGAGAAAAGCTCATGTTTCCGAGGAACAAGTGAGAAGGATGATACTTGAGTGTTCTTCTGGCCCCAATTTGCACGTAAAACTTGAGCTCGTCGACACCTTAGAACGTCTTTGCATTGACTACCACTACGAGAAGGAGATTGAAAATGTGTTGCGCCGGGTTCATGAGGAAGAAGACGATACCGACAATCACTATGACCTCCACACTACAGCTCTCCGGTTCTATCTGCTCAGGAAGCATGGATACTATGCCTCTCCAGATGTGTTCCAGAGGTTCAGGGACGAGGAAGGAAATTTCACACGCGATGATAACAATAACGGCACAAGAAGCATGCTGAGCTTGTACAATGCTGCCCATCTCAGGATTCATGGGGAGGAGATACTCGACGATGCTATCGTCTTCACTAGGAACTATTTGCAGTCTGTGGTAAAACATCTGCAGTCGCCAATGGCGGACGAGGTGTGCAGTGCACTTAGGACCCCTCTTTTCAGGAGGCCAAGAAGAGTTGAAGCAAGGCACTACATCTCAGTTTACGACAAGTTGCCCACACGAAATGAGACCATTTTGGAGTTCGCCAAGCTCGACTTTGGGATTTTGCAATCTCTGTATTGCGAGGAGCTCAATATCCTCACCATGTGGTGGAAAGAGCTCCAACTCCAGGATCATCTAAGCTTTGCGCGAGATAGGATGGTGGAGATGCACTTTTGGATGCTTGGAGTTCTCTTCGAGCCTCAGTACTCATATGGGAGAACCATGCTCACTAAATTGTTCATCTTTGTCTCGATTTTCGATGACATCTACGACAACTACAGCACCTTGGAAGAAAGCAAGCTGTTCACAGAAGCAATTGAAAGATGGGATGAGGAAGCCGCTGAAGAACTTCCAGGCTACATGAAGTTCTTCTACAAGAAAGTACTGACCACCATGAAATCCATAGAAACTGATCTTAAACTCCAAGGGAACAAGCATGTCGACTATGTCAAAAACCTATTAATCGACGCTACGAGATGCTTTTACAACGAGGTGAAATGGCGCTCTGAAGGTGCAGATCAGGTAGCTGCTACGGTGGAGGAGCACCTCAAGATTTCAGTGCCAAGCAGCTGCTGCATGCACGTCCCTGTCTACGCCTTCGTCGCCATGGGAAACGATGTCACAACCGATGATGCTATCAACTGGGGCATGGCCTACCCCAAGATCATCACATCTTCCTGCATCGTTGGCCGATTACTCAATGACATAGCTTCACATGAGAGAGAGCAAGGGTCTTCGTCGTCGTCGTCGTCGACGGTGGAAGCCTGCATGAGGGAGCACGGCGGCATCACGAAGGAGGAAGCCTACGCGAAGCTGAGGGAGCTCGTGGAGGAGTCATGGATGGACATCGCCGGGGAGTGTCTCCGGCCGGGGGGGG
>NZ_JAPDDS010000037.1 GCF_025950085.1 Luteolibacter flavescens | reverse complement strand
GCGTGGGCTTCGTTCTCTTGCTGTTGCAAGACAGGAAGTACCTGAGAAGTCGAAGGAGTCTGCTGGTGGACCATGGCAATTCGTTGGTCTGCTGCCCCTGTTTGATCCCCCGAGGCACGACAGTGCTGAAACTATCCGGAAGGCTCTCCATCTTGGTGTTAATGTTAAGATGATCACTGGTGACCAGCTTGCTATTGGTAAGGAGACTGGTAGGAGGCTTGGAATGGGTACAAACATGTATCCTTCATCCGCATTGCTCGGACAAAACAAGGACGCTTCACTTGAGGCACTTCCCGTGGATGAGCTCATTGAGAAGGCTGATGGTTTTGCCGGAGTCTTCCCTGAGCACAAATATGAGATCGTGAAGAGGTTGCAAGAGAAGAAGCACATCGTCGGTATGACCGGAGATGGTGTCAATGATGCCCCTGCTCTTAAGAAGGCCGACATTGGTATTGCTGTTGCTGATGCTACAGATGCTGCAAGAAGTGCTTCCGACATTGTGCTCACTGAGCCAGGTCTTAGTGTCATTATCAGCGCTGTCCTCACTAGCAGATGCATCTTCCAGAGGATGAAGAACTATACCATTTATGCAGTTTCCATCACCATCCGTATAGTGCTTGGATTTTTGCTTATTGCTCTGATCTGGAAATACGACTTCTCACCCTTCATGGTCCTTATCATTGCCATCCTGAATGACGGTACTATCATGACGATCTCGAAGGACAGAGTTAAGCCTTCTCCCTTGCCAGACAGCTGGAAGCTGAAGGAAATCTTCGCTACCGGTATTGTGCTTGGAAGCTACCTTGCTCTGATGACCGTTATTTTCTTCTGGGCCATGCACAAGACAGACTTTTTCACGGACAAATTCGGTGTCAGATCAATCAGGAACAGTGAACATGAGATGATGTCTGCACTGTACCTCCAAGTCAGTATTGTGAGTCAGGCCCTCATCTTCGTCACCCGTTCTCGCAGCTGGTCCTTCATCGAACGCCCTGGTCTTCTCTTGGTCACTGCATTCATGCTTGCACAACTGGTTGCGACATTCCTCGCTGTCTATGCCAACTGGGGCTTTGCCAGGATCAAGGGCATTGGCTGGGGCTGGGCTGGCGTTATCTGGCTTTACAGCATTGTGTTCTACTTCCCTCTTGACATCTTCAAGTTCTTCATCCGCTTTGTGCTGAGTGGAAGGGCCTGGGACAACCTCCTTGAGAACAAGATTGCATTCACCACCAAGAAGGATTACGGTAGGGAGGAGAGGGAGGCACAATGGGCCACCGCACAAAGAACACTTCACGGCCTTCAGCCACCGGAGGTCGCCTCCAACACGCTCTTCAACGACAAGAGCAGCTACCGCGAGCTCTCTGAGATCGCTGAGCAAGCCAAGAGACGAGCTGAGATCGCGAGGCTGAGAGAGCTGAACACTCTCAAGGGCCACGTCGAATCGGTGGTGAAGCTGAAGGGGCTGGACATCGACACGATCCAGCAGAACTACACAGTGTGAGGAACCCCCTCGGCATTCAACGAGAGATCGTCATCAGCGCTGGAGCGGGAATTGCAAACGGCGCTCTGGTTAAAGGAAATTTTCGATGAATGATTGGAAGAACAAAAAACAAAAAAACATGGCTGATCTGAACAGCCCTAGTTGTAAAGTGCTACCAAATATATGGTCCGG
>NZ_JAPDDS010000036.1 GCF_025950085.1 Luteolibacter flavescens | reverse complement strand
TGGCCACTGTGAACTCCACCCTCTTTCAGGCCAAGTTTAGGAGTAGCACGGCCGGCCATCATCAGTGATCCTCTACAATCATCGACTTTCAGCAAATTAAGATGGCTGCTGCCTTCTCCTCCACCGTTGGAGCTCCGGCGTCCACTCCGACCAACTTCCTGGGGAAGAAGCTGAAGAAGCAGGTGACATCGGCGGTGAACTACCATGGCAAGAGCTCCAACATCAACAGGTTCAAGGTGATGGCCAAGGAGCTGGACGAGGGCAAGCAGACCGACCAGGACAGGTGGAAGGGTCTCGCCTACGACATCTCCGATGACCAGCAGGACATCACCAGGGGGAAGGGTTTCGTCGACTCCCTTTTCCAGGCTCCCACGGGTGATGGCACCCACGAGGCCGTCCTCAGCTCCTACGAGTACCTCAGCCAGGGTCTCAGAACGTACGACTTCGACAACACCATGGGAGGCTTCTACATCGCCCCTGCTTTCATGGACAAGCTCGTCGTCCACATCTCCAAGAACTTCATGACCCTCCCCAACATCAAGGTCCCACTCATCCTGGGTATCTGGGGAGGCAAGGGTCAGGGAAAATCCTTCCAGTGTGAGCTCGTCTTCGCCAAGATGGGGATCAACCCCATCATGATGAGCGCCGGAGAGCTGGAGAGCGGCAACGCCGGAGAGCCGGCGAAGCTGATCAGGCAGCGGTACCGTGAGGCGGCAGACATCATCAAGAAGGGGAAGATGTGCTGCCTCTTCATCAACGATCTGGACGCGGGTGCAGGTCGCATGGGAGGCACCACCCAGTACACGGTGAACAACCAGATGGTGAACGCCACCCTGATGAACATCGCCGACAACCCAACCAACGTGCAGCTCCCCGGGATGTACAACAAGGAGGACAACCCCCGTGTCCCCATCATCGTCACCGGCAACGACTTCTCCACGCTGTACGCGCCGCTCATCCGTGACGGGCGTATGGAGAAGTTCTACTGGGCTCCCACCCGCGACGACCGTGTCGGCGTCTGCAAGGGTATCTTCCGCACCGACAACGTCCCCGACGAGGACATCGTCAAGATCGTCGACAGCTTCCCAGGCCAATCCATCGATTTCTTCGGCGCTCTTCGTGCCCGTGTTTACGACGACGAGGTGCGCAAGTGGGTGTCGGACACGGGTGTGGAGAACATTGGCAAGAGGCTGGTGAACTCGAGGGAGGGCCCACCGGAGTTCGAGCAGCCCAAGATGACGATCGAAAAGCTCATGGAGTACGGATACATGCTTGTGAAGGAGCAGGAGAACGTCAAGCGTGTGCAGCTGGCTGAGCAGTACTTGAGCGAGGCTGCTCTTGGTGACGCTAACTCCGACGCCATGAAGACTGGTTCCTTCTACGGTTCTGCGCCATCCAGCTGAATAAAAGATCTCTAGCTATTCGCATCCCATCGATGCATCGTAGGCGGCCTGCATAGGAGGAGGAGGGCAAGGAGCACAGCAAGCAGGTAACCTGCCTGTGCCGGAAGGTTGCACCGACCCTGTTGCCAAGAACTTCGACCCAACGGCGAGGAGCGACGACGGCAGCTGCCTTTACACCTTTTAAGCAGGCCGGCTTGACGCTTGCTATTAATTATTTCTCCTTTTTATGTTTTCTCTTTGTTCTGTGTATCAGATCGCGCCCAAGCCATAGCTGGGCATGACAAGTTTTTGTTAATAATAATATAATATAAAGATAGG
>NZ_JAPDDS010000034.1 GCF_025950085.1 Luteolibacter flavescens | reverse complement strand
CCCCGCCTCCACCACCACCCGCCGCTCGCCGCTCGCCCACCATGGCCATGGCGACGGCGCTCCGCAAGCTCTCCTCCGACGCCCTCCGCCGCCAGCCGCTCTCCCGCATCACCCCGCTCTACTACATGGCGTCCCTGCCGGCGACGGAGGAGAGATCCGGAGTCACCTGGCCGAAGCAGCTGAACGCGCCGCTGGAGGAGGTGGATCCCGAGATCGCCGACATCATCGAGCACGAGAAGGCCCGCCAATGGAAGGGTCTGGAGCTCATCCCGTCGGAGAACTTCACCTCGGTGTCAGTGATGCAGGCGGTGGGATCCGTCATGACCAACAAGTACAGCGAGGGGTACCCCGGCGCGAGATACTACGGTGGAAACGAATACATTGATATGGCCGAGTCATTGTGCCAGAAACGTGCTTTGGAGGCCTTCCGCTTGGACCCAGCGAAATGGGGAGTGAATGTGCAACCTCTATCAGGGTCACCTGCCAACTTCCATGTTTACACTGCCCTATTGAAACCACATGAGAGAATCATGGCTTTGGATCTTCCTCATGGTGGACATCTTTCTCACGGCTACCAGACTGATACTAAGAAGATTTCAGCAGTTTCGATATTCTTTGAGACAATGCCCTACAGATTGGATGAAAGCACTGGCTTGATTGATTATGATCAGATGGAGAAAAGTGCCGTTCTTTTTAGGCCAAAGTTGATCGTTGCGGGTGCAAGTGCATATGCGCGTCTTTATGACTATGACCGCATGCGGAAGGTTTGTGACAAGCAGAAGGCAATACTTCTAGCAGATATGGCACATATCAGTGGGCTTGTCGCAGCTGGTGTTGTTCCATCTCCTTTTGATTATGCAGATGTAGTGACTACCACTACTCACAAGTCACTCCGTGGACCACGTGGAGCCATGATCTTTTACAGGAAGGGGGTGAAAGGAGTAAACAAGCAAGGCAAAGAGGTTATGTATGACTTTGAGGACAAGATCAATGCTGCTGTCTTCCCAGGTCTGCAAGGTGGACCACATAATCATACCATTACTGGCTTAGCTGTTGCGCTTAAGCAGGCAACTACTCCGGAGTACAGAGCTTATCAAGAGCAAGTTATGAGTAACTGTGCAAAATTTGCACAGAGCTTGACAGCAAAAGGCTACGAACTTGTCTCTGGTGGGACTGACAACCATTTAGTGTTGGTAAATCTCAAGAGCAAGGGCATAGATGGTTCAAGAGTGGAGAAGGTTTTAGAAAACGTGCACATTGCAGCAAACAAGAACACAGTTCCTGGTGATGTTTCAGCTATGGTACCAGGAGGCATCAGGATGGGAACCCCAGCACTGACCTCAAGAGGATTTGTTGAGGAGGACTTTGCTAAGGTTGCTGATTTCTTCGATGCAGCAGTGAACTTGGCTTTGAAGGTTAAGGCTGCAGCAGGTGGAACAAAACTGAAGGACTTTGTTGCCACTTTGCAATCTGATAGCAACATTCAATCCGAGATTGCAAAACTTCGCCATGATGTGGAGGAATATGCAAAACAGTTCCCCACAATTGGGTTTGAGAAAGAAACCATGAAGTACAAGAACTAAGAAACTTTGAATGGAACAGCAAGGGTAAAAGAAAAGGCATCAAGCTGAATTCCTGAGGTGACTGTTGGAATTCTTGCAAGAACAAGTCGGTGTAAACATATATCCATGGAGTGCCATCTTATGTAAAAGGGACCCCTGGCATTTTACAGCGTGTGGAAACTTTGTCAATAGTTCTTATCGTAGACACCTACTGTAAGATGTTATGCTAATGCTATATTAACCTTCACTATCTTCTTGGACAAGCAGTTACACATACTTTGGTGTATTCTGTGAATAATTCGCATGATTGCGGAATTTTTCGTGTTTATAAATCGTAACTTGTAATCTTTTGGCCCTG
>NZ_JAPDDS010000033.1 GCF_025950085.1 Luteolibacter flavescens | reverse complement strand
GCACAACTCGGCGACGCCGGCGGAGCAGGCGGCGATGGCGTCGGAGTGCGGGTTCAACACCCTCGACGCGCTCATCGACGCCACCGTCCCGGCCGCCATCCGCGCGCCGACGATGCACTTCTCCGGGAAGTTCGACGCCGGGTTTACCGAGTCCCAGATGATTGACCACATGCAGCGCCTGGCGGCCATGAACAAGGCCTACAAGTCCTTCATCGGGATGGGGTACTACAACACCCACGTCCCCGCGGTGATACT
Source organism: Luteolibacter flavescens (assembly GCF_025950085.1). NCBI lineage: Bacteria > Pseudomonadati > Verrucomicrobiota > Verrucomicrobiia > Verrucomicrobiales > Verrucomicrobiaceae > Neoluteolibacter > Neoluteolibacter flavescens. Next base: position 1,926 of record NZ_JAPDDS010000033.1, on the reverse strand, counting down.
GCGCAACCTCATGGAGAACCCCGCGTGGTACACGCAGTACACGCCGTACCAGGCGGAGATCGCGCAGGGCCGTCTCGAGTCGCTGCTCAACTACCAGACCATGGTCGCCGACCTCACCGGCCTGCCCATGTCCAACGCCTCGCTGCTTGACGAGGCCACCGCCGCCGCCGAGGCCATGGCCATGTGCAACGGCATCCTGAAATCCAAGAAGAAGACCTTCCTCATCGCCTCCAACTGCCACCCGCAGACCATCGACGTCTGCCAGACGCGCGCCGCTGGGTTCGACCTCAACGTCATCGTCGCGGACGCCAAGGACTTCGACTACAGCAGCGGTGATGTGTGCGGAGTGCTCGTGCAGTACCCCGGCACGGAGGGGGAGGTGCTGGACTACGCGGAGTTCGTCAAGGACGCGCACGCGCACGGCGTCAAGGTGGTCATGGCCACCGACCTGCTCGCGCTCACCTCGCTGCGCCCGCCCGGTGAGATCGGCGCCGACATCGCCGTCGGCTCCGCGCAGCGGTTCGGCGTGCCCATGGGGTACGGAGGCCCGCACGCCGCGTTCCTCGCCACTTCCCAGGAGTACAAGCGCCTCATGCCCGGCCGTATCATCGGCGTGAGCGTCGATTCCAGCGGCAAGCCCGCGCTCCGGATGGCGATGCAGACCCGGGAGCAGCACATCCGCCGCGACAAGGCCACCAGCAACATCTGCACTGCCCAGGCCTTGCTCGCCAACATGGCAGCGATGTATGCTGTCTACCATGGTCCCGAGGGGCTAAAGGCAATTGCCGACCGTGTACACGGCCTGGCTGGTACCTTTGCCCATGGACTGAAGAAGCTCGGAACAGTGACTGTGCAGGAACTGCCGTTCTTTGACACTGTCAAGGTCAAGGTCGCTGATGCGAATGCGATTGCCCAGGAGGCCTGCAAGAACGAGATGAACCTTCGTGTCGTTGATGCAACCACGATAACCGTTGCCTTTGATGAGACCACAACCTTGGAGGATGTCGACAAGCTGTTCAAGGTGTTCAATGGTGGCAAGCCAGTGAACTTCACTGCTGAATCCCTCGCACCAGAGGTCTCAAGCTCAATTCCGAGTAGCCTTGTGCGCAAGAGCCCCTACTTAACCCACCCGATCTTTAACATGTACCATACAGAGCATGAGCTTCTCCGCTACCTGTACAAGTTGCAATCCAAGGACCTTTCACTGTGCCACAGTATGATCCCTCTTGGTTCTTGCACTATGAAACTAAATGCTACAGTGGAGATGATGCCTGTCACCTACCCCAACTTTGCAAACATGCACCCATTTGCACCTACTGAACAAGCCGCAGGATATCATGAAATGTTTGATGACTTGGGCGATCTGCTGTGCAAGATCACTGGCTTTGATTCTTTCTCTTTGCAACCAAATGCTGGTGCATCAGGGGAGTATGCCGGATTGATGGTTATCCGTGCTTACCACAGGGCAAGAGGAGACTACCACCGGGACGTCTGTATCATTCCTGTGTCAGCCCATGGTACAAATCCTGCAAGTGCTGCTATGTGTGGAATGAAGATTGTTGCTGTTGGAACTGATTCCAAAGGTAACATTAACATCGAGGAGTTGAGGAAAGCTGCTGAAGCAAACAAGGACAACTTGGCTGCTCTTATGGTTACCTATCCTTCGACCCATGGAGTCTATGAAGAAGGCATTGATGAGATATGCAGGATAATTCATGAGAACGGTGGGCAGGTATACATGGATGGGGCTAACATGAATGCTCAGGTCGGATTGACAAGCCCTGGCTTTATTGGAGCAGATGTTTGCCACCTTAACCTTCACAAGACATTCTGCATTCCACATGGTGGGGGTGGTCCTGGAATGGGTCCTATTGGTGTTAAGAAGCACTTAGCACCATTTTTACCATCTCATCCAGTGATCACCAC
>NZ_JAPDDS010000032.1 GCF_025950085.1 Luteolibacter flavescens | reverse complement strand
CACCCTCTCTCCAATACTCGTACATCCATCCACGCGGTCCACACGAATACGTACAGATCTCACCCTCTCTCCAATACTCGTACATCCATCCACGCGGTCCACACGAATACGTACATCTATACGGTACACGTACGTACATCTACTGCACCGCGTACACACACGCACACTCTCCTGCAGAGACGCGCATCGTCGTCAACCTAGCTAGCTTAGCTGAAGGCGATGCGTCGCCATGGCAGCACGGCGGCGGCGGCGCTCACTTGCCGGGGACGAAGTTGGTGGCGTAGGCCCAGGCGTTGTTGTTGACGGGGTCGGCGAGGTGGTCGGCGAGGTTCTCGAGGGGGCCCTTGCCGGTGACGATGGCCTGGACGAAGAAGCCGAACATGGAGAACATGGCGAGGCGGCCGTTCTTGATCTCCTTCACCTTGAGCTCCGCGAACGCCTCGGGGTCATCGGCGAGGCCGAGCGGGTCGAAGGCGCCGCCGGGGTAGAGCGGGTCGACGACCTCGCCGAGCGGCCCGCCGGCGATGCGGTACCCCTCGACGGCGCCCATGAGCACCACCTGCACCGCCCAGATGGCGAGGATGCTCTGCGCGTGGATCAGGCTCGGGTTGCCGAGGTAGTCGAGCCCGCCCTCGCTGAAGATCTGCGAGCCCGCCTTGAACCACACGGCCTCGCCGAACTTGACGCCGTTCCGGGCGAGGAGCTCCGGGAAGACGCAGCCGAGCGCGCCCAGCATCGCCCACCGGGAGTGGATCACCTCCAGCTCCCGGTTCTTGGCGAACGTCTCCGGGTCGGCGGAGAGCCCCGCGGTGTCCCACCCGTAGTCGCCCGGGAACTCGCCGGTGAGGTAGCTCGGCGGCTCGCCGGAGAGCGGGCCGAGGTAGAGGACGCGGTCGGCGCCGTACCACGGGCTCCCCGACGACGCCGCCGGCTTGGGCTTCGCGGCGGTCTTGCGCATGGTGATCCGCGCCTCGCCGAAGAGCGCGGAGGAGGTCGACGGCGCCGCGCGGGCCATCACCGGGGAGGAGAGCGCCATGGTGGCCGCGGCCATTGATGCAGTGAGAGCGCCGCCTTCACGTTCTCCGGCTGCCCGCCCCACGTCTTGAGGCACGTGTTCTGCAGCGCCCTCGCGTACGAGAACGACACGTGCCACGGGTTGGGCCCCTGGTTCATCGCGTTCAGGTTCTGCGTCGCCTCCACCTCCGACTGCCCACCCGACAAGAACATGATGCCGGGGACGGCAGGGGGGATCCTTCTGTGGAGGAGCTTGAGGGTGTAGTCAGATACTTGCTCAGGGGTGGCCCTGTCCTTGCACTCGGCACCGGGTGTCACCATGCTTGGCTTGAGGAGGATGCCCTCGAACATCACATTGTTCTCGGCCATGTAGAAGAAGGTCTCCGCCCACACCTTCTGCGCCACCTCGAAGGTCCTGTCGATGCCATGCTCACCGTCGAGGAGGATCTCAGGCTCGACAATCGGCACCAGCCCGTTGTCCTGAGAAATGGCGGCGTAGCGGGCAAGGCCCCAGGCAGCCTCCTTCACGGCGAGTTCAGATGGGCCGTTGGGGATGCTGACAACAGTGCGCCACTTGGCGAAGCGAGCGCCCTGCTGGTAGTATGCCGCCTCGCGCGAGGCAAGGCCGTCGAGACCTTGGCACCATGACTCGTTGTTGGAGCCAGCAAGGGGCACAAGACCCTTGTCGACCTTGATACCTGGAACGATTTTCTGCTCAGTGAGGATGTCGACAATCTTCTTGCCATCTACAGTTGACTGGTACAGAGTCTCCTCGAAGAGGATAGCACCGGAGATGTACTGTCCCAAGCCCGGTGCGGTGACAAGGAGGGTCCGGTAAGCCTGGCGGTTGGCCTCGGTGTTCTCAAGGCCAATTGACGCAAGCCTCTTACCGCAGGTCGCGTTCGACTCATCCATGGCAAGGATACCCCTTCCTGGTGATGCAATGGTTTTCGCGGTCTTGACAAGCTCATCGTCGTAGGCACCAGCGCGGACAACCATGGAGACAGTCACCGGCTTGGGGGCGGCAGCCTGGCGGGTGGCACCCCATTCAGACTTCTTGGGAAGGAAAGATGACTTGAGGAGAGTAGCAGACGCCATTGCTTCCGGTTTCTCTGAAGGCAAAGGAGAGCAAGGTGCTACTACCCTCTCCTTGACACAGGCCTTTTCTTTGCAGTCTTTC
>NZ_JAPDDS010000031.1 GCF_025950085.1 Luteolibacter flavescens | reverse complement strand
GTAAGCGTGGTCCGAGCCGCCGTGTGATTTTCCTTGGCGGTTCTCGTGCTCAGGCCGCTTTCCGAACCGGCTTGCCTTGGAGGGCACGCAGCCAATTCGCCGGGGCAAGCGTGGCCGCCTCGCTTTCCTTCATGGCGGGCAAGCGGGTGAGCACGTTCTCCAGATACTCCCGGGTGTCGATACCCAGCCGCCGGCAGTTCTCGACGATTGTGTAAAGGATGGCGGCCCGCTGGCCCGCTTCCCGGCAGCCGATGAACAACCAGTTCTTGGCACCCAGCTTCGTCGGACGAATGGCATTCTCAACGAGGTTGGTGTCGATCTCGATCCGGCCATCGGCAAGGTAGACCTCAAGCTTGCTCCACTGCCTGGCTGCATAGCGGAGGGCCTCGGCAAGCTTGGTCTTGGGCAGGATGGCGCGCAGCGCCAGCCGATCGATCACGGCCTTCAGGCGGCGGTGGATCATGCGGCTTTGTGAGGCACGCACGGCTTCGCGCAGCGCTGGCCCGGCCTTGGCTTCGCGCAGTTGCTTTTCGATCCGGTAGAGGTGGCCGATCTGCCGCAGGATCCAGGCGACGAGCTTGGGTTCCTGTTCTTTGGCATCGAAAAATTTCCGCCGCATGTGGGCATGGCAGCCAGCCAGGACGATGTGCGGCTTGCCCCTGGCCCATGCAGCGTAAGCCTCGTAACCATCGCACTGGATCGTGCAGGCGGCGGGGACGGAAGGCCCGAAGAGCGCGGCGACACCACCGGCATCGCGCCCGGCACGCCACTGATAGAACACGCTGCCGCCGGGGATATTCGAGGCCCACAGGTAGCCCGCCTGCGCCTTCCCGCTGCCAGGCTCAAGGTAGTCGATCGGCGTCTCGTCAAACTGCCGGTAAGCGCTTCGCCAGTGCTCGTGCTGGATTGCACGATAGACCGATGACAGCCAATCAGCTCCCAGCGCCGCCCAGTCGCACAGGGTCTTGCGATGGAAGATCACGCCTTGCCGCGCGAAGATCTCGGCCTGCCGGTAGTAAGGCAGGTGGCAGGCGAAGCGGTTATCGATGACCTCGGCGATCAGCCCCGGCGTGGCGATGCAACGGTCTTGCAGGGACGGCGGCAGCGGCGCGACGACCGGCTTGGCCAGCACATCGCCCTTGCGGACGTATTTGCCGCGGACCAGGCGGATGCGCCGGAATTCGCCGCGCTTGTAGTCGAGCTGCTCGCGCACTTCCTCGCCGATGCGCCGCCATTGCTCCGGGTTTGCCAGCACCTCGGGCGGGTCGAGGACATGTTCGGTGATGGGCAGGTGTTCCGGGATACGCGGCGGGCGGGCTTTGCCCCGGCGCTGCCGGCGGATTTCAGGGTCCTCAGCCGCCGGTCCGGGGTCTGCGGGATCGGCGGCTGGCGCTTTTTTTGGCCGCTCGAAGAGTTCGAGCTGCGCAGGGTCGAGTTGCTCGCTGCTCTTGCCGAAAATCCTGCGGCATAGCGCGTCGACGGTCTGCTTCAGCACGACGATCTCCGCGTCGCGCTTCGCGACCTCGTCGATCCATCGCTGCCGTTCCTCGCCGCCCATCTACGGCAAATACCGTAGCAAATGGCATGCCCTTTCGCTCTGCCGCTCCGCATCAGGGCAGCTCATACCATGGCCGCTTGCAGCCGTCGCGCATGTCGATGCCGTCGAGCAGCAGGGCCAAAGCGGTGGAACTCAGCCTCAGCTTCCCGTCCCGGACATCCGCCCCTTTCGGCCAGGAGAAGGCCCCGCGTTCCAGCCGTTTTGCCAAAACCCACAGGCCGCTCCCGTCGAAGTAGAGCAGCTTGAGGATCGTGCGACGCCGGTTGGTGAAGGCAAAGACCGCGCCACCCTTCGGGTCTTCCTTGAGTTTGCCCGTCACCGCGTCGTGGAGACCATGGAACGACTTGCGCATGTCGCAGGGCTCCACGGCGACAAAGACCTTGAGGCTGCCGGAAAAGCTCAGCATGGCCGGGACAGCTCGCGGATCAGCGCCGCGGCCAGCGGCACTTGGGCAATCCCGCCGACGGCGAGCCTCGTGCCGTTGGGCAGGCACACTTCCAATGCCGGGGATGCTCCCGGCGGCGGGCAGACGTCCTCGCATGAGACCTCGGCGAGCAGCAGCGGCGCTACGGGTTCCATTGCAACGGCGAGCGCTGAACCCGGCTTGGCATCCTTGCGTCTCTGCTGGATCCAACCGGTGAACGTCGTGTATTTGATCCCGTGCTGCGCGGCAAAGCCGCTAGCGGTCTGGCCGCTGCCTTCGAAGGCCTCCAGCAGCACCCGGCGCTGCTCCTTGGTGAAGCGCAGCCTCCCGACCTGGTCCGTTCTGATCAATCCCGTCTCCCGATCCATAGGTGTCGGATATCCGACACCGACGATTGCCCAGCTCCAAGAACCTACGGACGGTGCTGCGGACCACGCTTAC
>NZ_JAPDDS010000030.1 GCF_025950085.1 Luteolibacter flavescens | reverse complement strand
CATTCCACCCCGGTCCCATCGCAAGGAGCAGCGCGCCTATGACCGGCATCTCTACAAGATCAGGCACCTGGTGGAGAACGCCTTCCTGAAGCTCAAGCAATGGCGGGGCATTTCAACCCGCTACGCCAAGAAGGCGTCCTCATATCTGGCGGCGGTCCAACTGCGCTGTGCGCTCATGTGGGCGGAAATCTTGTGACGACACCGTCTAGGCTAGTTTGGCACAATAGCTTTCGATCTTCTCGAAGATCCTGTCCGCTGTGGCTGTTCAGCGGCAGGGTGCGGGGCGTGGTTGTGGGAGGCTACATACCCGAGGATCGCCTTTCGGAGGTCAGCCACGCTTGGGAGGAAGCGTTCCACCTGATTCAGCCAACTGGAATGCGTGGGTATGAAAGGAAGCTTCCATCGTGGGTGGCGCAGGAATTCGAGGAATCACTGCCGGGCCGGGAGCCTGAGCAGAACAACCTTTGCCCACCGGGCTTCGGCCTGGGGCGTCTTTCTCGCCTCAGCCATGCGGATGAGTTCATGCCGCTCCTTTTCACTCAACACCAGTCGCAAGGTCGGTCGTTCAAGGGCCATGAAAACGACTGTAGCAGCAATCCTATTTTTGAAAAGAACTAGCCTAACGGAACACTAGCAGGTGGCGTCAGCCACCGGAAAACACTACCCACCGCATGCCGCCCCGGCAGGTTCGGCGGAAAGCCGGTCCCATCCAATCACTCCGTCCTCCACCTTCACCTTCCCAGGGCCAAAGGCCCGTCCATCCCTCAGGCCGGGCCATCGGCCCGGGTATCCGGCTTAAGGGCAGCGATACGTGAAACGACCTTCCCCATCAAAACGCCCCCCCTGCCGGATCATCCACCGCCCCCCTTCTCCACTCGTCAGCCGCTCACCCCCTATCGCTGCCTTTCAGGCCGCCATCATTCCCGCGCCCAAAACCGGGCCGATGGCCCGGGCTGAAGCACAGCCGGGCCCTTGGCCCTAAACAGCCCGCTCACCAAACCGACCTCCGACCTCCGACCTCCGACCTCCGAAAAAAAGATCGCCCCACCCTCCCCCGTCCACCTATCTCATCCCATCATCCAAAACGATATCACCACACCCATCCCATGAGCCCCCTCCGCATCATCCTCCCCCTTCTTCTCCTCACCGCCCTCCCCGCCGCCGCCCGCCTCGGCGAGACCCGCGCCCAGTGCGACACCCGCTACGGCAAGCCCGTCGCCTTCACCACCCGCTCCGGCAATCCCATCTACCTCAAGGGAGGCCAGGAGATCGTCGTCGGCTTCCTCGATGACAAGGCCATCTTCATTCGCTTCAGCAAGCTAGCACCCGGCGCAAAGGAGTCCGACATCCCGCTCGACTCCGACAAGACCGCACAACTCTCCGAGGCCGAGATGGATGTCCTGCTGAAGGCAAATGCCGCCACCTTCAAATGGACACGCCAGCCCGATGAAGACGGAGCCGACATCGTGTGGTCCCTCTCCGATGGAAAATGCCGCGCCACCTATGCCGACCGAACCCTCGACATCGAGAACCAACCCGCATTCGAAAAGTGGGTCGCAGACTTTAACCTCAAACGCGCCGCCGCCATACCCAGCCTCGGCGACTCCAGGGCCGCCGTTGACAAACGCTGCGGCAAACCGGTCAAAACAGACGATGACGGCGACGTCACCTACGTGAAAGGTAGCTTCGAGATCGTCATCACCTTCTGGAACGACAAGGTCGGCAGGATGAGATTCCAGAGCTCCGAACTCGAGAAAGACCTGTTCGACCCCGACAAGCAAAGACCCGCCGCCCTCTACCGTGACGAGATCAAGGCCGCCCTCCAGGCAAGTGCCGGCGACTCGGAGTGGGAAGAAAGCGAGCAGACCGAAGACTTCTGGAATCGCGCCGACAACAAGGCTTATGCCTCCTACGATCTCGATAGCTACACCCTCAGCGTCACCGACGAGGACTTCTACGAATACAAGAGCGCCAAGGAAAAGAAAGAGGCCGAGAAGGCCCTCATGCACTTCGGCGCCATCGGCATGCCCAGACCCGCCTGCGACAAGATGCTGGGCAAGCCAGTCACAACCCTGGCCGACGGCCAGATCGCCTATCACAAGGCAGGCTTCGCCATCCTCGTCACCTTCTGGAAAGACGAAGCAGCCCAGATCGTCTTCACGAAGATCGACGCCGAGGCCCCAGATGCCGACGCCGAGAACCGCGACTCCATTTCCTGGGTCGAGCGCGACGTGCTCCTCGAGGTGAATGGCAACGGAAGCAAGTGGGTAAAGAGCAAAGGATCAGACAACGGAAGGACCACATCCCTCCGTGCGGACGAGAAAGTTGTCGCCGTTCACGACAGCAAGGAAAAAACCCTCACCCTCTACAAGACCGCCTACATCGGCCAACTCAACAAAGAGCTCAACGACAAGGGAACCGAAGCACTCGAAGGCTTCTAACAACCCAGGCCCGCGCCGCAGGCAGAGCACCGGCTTCAGCAGGCAAGTATCCCCGCAACCGCCCGCCACCACCACGGCTTCCACCACAAGCGGACCGTTGCGGACCACGATGGCACCGGGTGGAGCGGCCTTTGAATGGCCTCTCCACCCGCAAGTCCACGCGAGCAGGTCGCATTCGCTCCCAGCAGGCCTAGCGGCGAAAGCTGGCCCAGCCGGTATCGCGGCTTTTGCAGGTATCTCGCCCACCCGTCCAGACCGGCTAAAGCCACTGACCGGCTCCGCCTATCCCGCAGCCTCCTGAGACCGCGTGGCCTGTAAAGGCCGGAAACATGGGTTACACTTGTTCGGGGACATGGGTTACACTTCTGGGCACGTCAGCTGCCAGCGGTCGTGATCCGCCGGTCTTCCAACGGCGCGCAACCCGTCTCCCCGCATGCCCGGTGTCGTCCCACATCCACCACCCCGATCCGCTTCCAACAGTAATACACCTCGTAGCGGTCCTCTCCTGTCCGGCGCAATGCTACCTCCTGGCCTTTGAACGCCTC
>NZ_JAPDDS010000029.1 GCF_025950085.1 Luteolibacter flavescens | reverse complement strand
ACCGCTCTCTGACATCCGCATGGAGCTTTCAAATCATTCCAATCAACCTCAATTCGTCCACTTTCAGAGCCGAGCGCGGTCGCTTGGTCAAACAAGCGATCCCGAACGGAATCAAGCCGGACGGATGATTAGTACCGGTAAGCTGCACATATTGCTACGCTTCCACTTCCGGCCTATCAACGTGGTAGTCTTCCACGATCCTTCAGGGAAAACTCATCTTGGGAGGAGCTTGGCGCTTAGATGCTTTCAGCGCTTATCTCTTCCGCACTTAGCTACCCGGCCATGCTCTTGACAGAACAACCGGTGCACCAGAGGTGCGTCAATTCCGGTCCTCTCGTACTAGGAATTGAACCCCTCAGTTTTCCTGCGCCCACAGAGGATAGAGGACCGAACTGTCTCGCGACGTTCTGAACCCAGCTCGCGTGCCGCTTTAACCGGCGAACAGCCGGACCCTTGGGACCTTCTCCAGCCCCAGGATGCGACGAGCCGACATCGAGGTGCCAAACTTCGCCGTCGATATGAACTCTTGGGCGAAATCAGCCTGTTATCCCTAAGGTACCTTTTATCCGTTGAGCGACGGCAATTCCACATTCTACCGCCGGATCACTTAGGCCGACTTTCGTCTCTGCTCGGCTTGTAGGCCTCACAGTTAGGCGGGCTTATGCCTATGCACTCGACACATGGTTGCAGACCATGCTGAGCCCACCTTCGCGCTCCTCCGTTACTCTTTGGGAGGATACCGCCCCAGTAAAACTGACCGGCTGACACTGTTTCCCGCCCGGTTTCACGGGTCGGGGTTAGATCTTCCAACACCCAAGGGTGGTATCTCACTGATGACTCCACGATCCCCTAAAGGACCATTTCAACGTCTCCCACTTATGCTGAGCATGAGAATCGAAAAACCAATGACAGCTTACAGTTAAGGTCTATAGGGTCTTTCCGTCCTTCTGCGGGTAGGCGGCATCTTCACCGCCATTACAATTTCACTGAGCACCTGGTTGAGACAGTGCCCAACTCGTTACACGATTCGTGCAGGTCGGAACTTACCCGACAAGGAATTTCGCTACCTTAGGACCGTTATAGTTACGGCCGACATTCACGGGGACTTGGGCTCAAAGCTTCGCCTTGCGACTAACCTCTTACCTTAATCTTTCCGCATTGGTCACGTGTCACACCCTATACTTGGACTTGGCGTCTTGGCAGAGTGCTGTGTTTTTGCTAAACAGTCGGTTGGGCCATTTCACTGCGGCCCCATTTGCATGGGGCACCCCTTCTTCCGAAGTTACGGGGCTAATTTGCCGAGTTCCTTAACCAGGGTTCACTCTTGCGCCTTGGTATACTCTACCCACCCACCTGTGTCGGTTTACGGTACGGGTTCCTTAGCATGCACAGGGGCTTTTCTTGGCACAACTTCCAGCCATGCGGATCGGCCGTAGCCTCACCTCGGAATTCAATCACCTAGTGGCTTTCCATCATGCGTCCTCCCTGCTTAAGTTTCGGAAGTGCTGGAATATTAACCAGCTGTCCATCGCCTACGCGTATCCGCCTCGGCTTAGGTCCCGACTAACCCCGGGACGAAAAACGTAGCCCGGGAAACCTGGGGTTTACGGCGGACCGGGATTTCACCGGTCTTATCGTTACTCATGTCTGCATCCTCTCTTCTCAACTCTCCAGTTTCAGTCGCCATCCACCTTCAGCGTGTTGAGAATGCTCCTCTACCGCGCCTACTGATACAGTAGACACCCAGAGCTTCGGTATAACGCTTATCGCCGATCATTTTCGGCGCAAGATCTCTCGATGAGTAAGCTATTACGCACTTTTTAAATGGTGGCTGCTTCTAAGCCAACATCCTCACTGTCTGTGAAATCTCACATCCTTTCCACTTAGCGTTATTTAGGCACCTTAGCTGCTGATCAGGGTTGTTTCCCTTTTGACGATGAAGCTTATCCCCCACCGTCTCACTGCCGCGCTCCACTCACCGGTATTCGGAGTTTGATAGGGTTTGGTAGACGGGTATGCCCCCTAGCCCTTTCAGTGCTCTACCCCCGGTAATCAGCACGCGACGCTGCACCTCAATGCATTTCGAGGAGAACCAGCTATCACGGGGTTTGAATAGCCTTTCACTCCTACCCTCAAGTCATCCGAGAATTTTTCAACATTCACCGGTTCGGTCCTTCACGTCGTATTACCGACGCTTCAACCTGCTCAAGGGTAGATCACCTCCGCTTCGGGTCCAGCACGTGCAACTATGAGCGCCCTATTCGGACTCGCTTTCGCTGCGCCTCCGATCCGGAAGATCTTAGGCTTGCCACACATACTGACTCGCAGACTCATTAAGCAAAAGGCACGCAATCACCCCCGAAGGGGCTCTTACACCTTGTAGGCACAGGGTTTCAGGTTCTATTTCACTCCGCTCGCAGCGGTTCTTTTCACCTTTCCCTCACGGTACTGGTTCACTATCGGTCGCTAACTAGTATTTAGCCTTACGCCGTGGTCGGCGCAGATTCACACAACGTTCCACGTGTGCTGTGCTACTCAGGAACACCCTAGGGCCGCGTCAGATTTCGGTTACGGGGATTTCACCCTCTATGTCGGAACTTTCCAGGTCCTTCACCTATCGTCAACGGTCCCACATCGGGGTCCTACAACCCCGGAAGCAAGCTTCCGGTTTGGGCTGATCCGCTTTCGCTCGCCACTACTTACGGAATCGATTCTCTTTCTTTTCCTCCGCTTACTGAGATGTTTCACTTCAGCGGGTCTCGCGTGTCTTTCCCTATTTCATTCAGGAAAGAACGATGGCGTATTAACACCATCAGGTTACCCCATTCGGAAATTCCCGGATCAAAGCTTGTTTGCAGCTCCCCGAGACTTATCGCAGCTTATCACGTCCTTCATCGCCTGTTAGCACCAAGGCATTCACTCTGTGCCCTTCAAAGCTTGATTCCTTTGTTCGAAATCAGCTCGTTCGTGCAGATCACCTGCGATCATGCCGTAAAGCGATCGTGGTTTGACCTGCGGCCGGGTGAGTCACACCGGCAAATCTATCTTGTATACCAAGGACCGCGCAAATAATGGCTCATGTGAACAATTGATTTTTTGCAGTCTCTTGAAAAACTTTATTTCTCCATACGGATGTCAAAGAGCGGTTGCTCGCTCACAATTTCATGTTCCTTCAACCTTCGTTTCGAAAAGTGGTGGGCCTGATAGGACTCGAACCTATGACCCCCGCCTTATCAAGGCGGTGCTCTAACCAACTGAGCTACAGGCCCAGTGATTCCCATAACCCGCTTGCCACCAGATGACCTCAATTGAGACCATGGGGCTCGAGACGGATCGTGAAAGATGGTGGAGGTTAACGGATTCGAACCGTTGACATTCTGCTTGCAAAGCAGACGCTCTACCAACTGAGCTAAACCCCCTCTCGAAGGAGGATTGAAGAAGAAGAGGACGAAAGCTAAATCGTGTGCTGCGGTCAGTCGGATAACACGCGGTTAATATAATATTTTGGTGCGGCGCTCATCGCGTTCTCCGCAGCCCCTTTCATCATCACTGATGATTGCCATTGCTGGCGTTTTCTGGGGCCTCGACCTGTTGCAGGGACCTTGAGAAGGTTTGCAACTACTCCATAGAAAGGAGGTGATCCAGCCGCAGGTTCCCCTACGGCTACCTTGTTACGACTTCATCCCAGTTACCAGCTTCACCTTAGGATCGTACGATACTTCGGGTGCTACCGGCTTCCATGATGTGACGGGCGGTGTGTACAAGACCCGGGAACGTATTCACGCTGCCGTAGCTGATGCAGCATTACTAGCGATTCCGGCTTCATGGAGGCGAGTTGCAGCCTCCAATCCGAACTGGGCCCAGTTTTGTAGATTTCCTCCACCTCGCGGTCTCGGTTCTCATTGTGCTGGGCATTGTAGTACGTGTGCAGCCCAAGGCGTAAGGGCCATACTGACCTGACGTCGTCCCCACCTTCCTCCCAGTTGATCTGGGCAGTCTGAACAGAGTCCCCACCATAACGTGCTGGCAACAGTTCACAGGGGTTGCGCTCGTTGCGGGACTTAACCCAACATCTCACGACACGAGCTGACGACGGCCATGCAGCACCTGTGGAAGTCCCCCGAAGGGTCACACGCTTTCACGTGCTTAGAAATCCATGTCAAGCCTTGGTAAGGTTCTTCGCGTTGCATCGAATTAAGCCACATACTCCACCGCTTGTGCGGGTCCCCGTCAATTTCTTTGAGTTTTAGCCTTGCGGCCGTACTTCCCAGGCGGTGCGCTTAACGCGTTAGCTCCGGCACAAGGGGGGTCGAATCCCCTCACACCAAGCGCACACCGTTTACTGCCAGGACTACAGGGGTATCTAATCCCTTTTGCTCCCCTGGCCTTCGAGCCTCAGCGTCAGATGTTGTCCAGTAGCTCGCCTTCGCCACGAGTGTTCCTCTCGATATCCACGCATTTCACTGCTACACCGAGAATTCCAGCTACCTCTCCAACCCTCAAGCATGGCAGTATCGGATGCAGTTCCGGGGTTGAGCCCCGGGATTTCACATCTGACTTACCACGCCGCCTACGCTCCCTTTACGCCCAGTGATTCCGAACAACGCTTGGGACCTTCGTATTACCGCGGCTGCTGGCACGAAGTTAGCCGTCCCTTCCTCTTCCGGTACTATCAACCCTGCCGGCTATTCACCGTCAGGTCTTACTCCCGGATGACAGGAGTTTACAATCCGAAGACCTTCATCCTCCACGCGGCGTTGCACCATCAGGGTTTCCCCCATTGTGAATTATTCTCGACTGCTGCCACCCGTAGGTGTCTGGACCGTGTCTCAGTTCCAGTGTGCCTGATCATCCTCTCAGACCAGGTACCCGTCGTCGCCTTGGTGAGCCGTTACCTCACCAACAAGCTGATAGGCCGCGAGCCAATCCTGCAGCGGCAGCTTGCGCCACCTTTACCCTTGCGGGACCATGGGGTATTAATCCGCCTTTCGGCGGGCTATTCCCCACTGCAGGGCATGTAACTCACGTGTTACGCACCCGTGCGCCACTGACTGAAGCGGTATTGCTACAACTTCAATCCGTTCGACTTGCATGTCTTAAACACGCCGCCAGCGTTCGTTCTGAGCCAGAATCAAACTCTCCGTAAAAAACGTATGCGACCGACTCTTGCGAGCCGTTCGTCAAATTGACCGTTCAGTCCCAACCCGAAGGTTGACCTGAACACCACGCGCATCTTCATGCACGCAGCACACAATTTAGCCTTTTCCTCTTCACCCGGCTTGTTTGGCCCGGAGCTTGCTATTGATCAGGAATTCCGAAGAATCCCATCCCAAGCAACTCCAGCGACCTTTGGCCGGGCCATGTTTTGTGAAAGATCTTGTTTCGAGGGGACTAAAAAGCCGACCGGATTCTTTCTTCAGTGAAGAAGAACCACGATCGACTCTCGTCTCTCGCGCCGCGCTTGGTGCCGCGCGGCGGGGAGAACCTAGACCGCCCGACCCCCGTGGGTCAACATCTTTCGTGACGGTTTTTTGAAGATTCTTCCCGATCCCGAGCTAAGC
>NZ_JAPDDS010000028.1 GCF_025950085.1 Luteolibacter flavescens | reverse complement strand
AAGAAGGACAAGGAAGAGAAGGAGGAAGAAACCCTCCTCGCCGGTGACAAGAAGAAGAAGGACAAGGAAGAGAAGGAGGAAGAGACCCTCCTCGCCGGCGACAAGAAGAAGAAGGACAAGGAAGAGAAGGAGGAAGAAACCCTCCTCGCCGGTGACAAGAAGAAGAAGGACAAGGAAGAGAAGGAAGAAGAGACCCTCCTCGCCTGATCATTTTCATTTTTTCCCCCGGGGAATGGCGGAGGACAACGCCCCTTCCCCCCCGGAAAAACCCGGGAAGATGCACCCAGCAATCATGGCGGGTGCATCTTCCCATTTTTTGTGCCCACCCCTCACCAGCGCTCCCACTGGGAACGCGGAATTTATTCCGCCCGAAACCTCCCCCAAAGCCGCCGCAGGCGGAGTGCTGACTTCAGTCGGCACGTAGCCTGCCCCGGCAAACCAAAGGCAAACACACCCCCGGCAACGCCAGCACCCCACCCTTCCCCAAAGCCCCCTCGACACCCCAGCCCCACAAGACAAACTACTATCTTAATAGTAATTCAATCATCCCCAAACCACCCCACACACCCGCCGGCCAAACCCACCGCTCCGCCAATCCCCCGCCACACCAAACTACTGCACCCATAGTATCCACACCCCGATCACCCCCACCACCCCCTCTTCATCTGTGTCCATTCGTGTCCATTCGTGTCCATCCGTGGTCGAAAAATCCCATCCCCCCAGCACCCAACCTCTTCATCCCATCCATCCCGGCCCCATACCCCCCCATCATCATCCCCTCTTCATCTGCGTCCATCCCGTCCATCCGCGGTTGAAAAACCCACCATCGCATGCCCCCCAGCAACCGATCCCATCCATCCCATCCATCCTGGTCCCAAACCCCTCAGCCTATCCCCATCCATCCCATCCCCTCTTCATCTGCGTACATCCCGTCCATCTGCGGTTGAAAAAACCCACCATCCCAAGCCCCCCAGCAACCGATCCCATCCATCCCATCTATCCTGGTCCCGAACCCCACTCTTCCACCGCTCACCCACCCCCGCTCACCCCGCACAATCCCCGCCCCCAAAAACCTCCCCTACCACCCCCACACCCTACCCGAAATACGCACGTATCCGCCCCTCCCAGACCCCCGTTAGAACACTCGTTTTCAGTAGTTCTACGTGGAAAAATCCCCCCAAAAAACCCACCCCCCGCGATGGCGTAATAGGGTTCCTACGGGGACTTAACAATTCACATTTACCGACCATAAAAAACCGCCACATACCTCACTCGTCATGCACCGCATCACGACGAGTCCTCTCCCCTACCTCGCAGCCCTCCTCGCGGCCATCACCGCCCTCCTTTACCAGGACAAAGCCGACGCCGCCATCATCGTCAGCTACGCCGAGGCCCCCGGCCAATACAACTCCACCCTGAGCCACACCCAGGTCTTCGACTTCAATACCCTCCCCACCGGCGACCTCACCGACGTCACCTGGCACACCGTCGGCACCTACGACCACCTCACCGTCCGCCCCGCCGACATCTACGGCGGCGCTGGTGATCCCTCCGGCACCCAGTACGCCCTCCAGGGCGCCGGCGGCGTCAATACCACCACCCTCCACCTCGACCAGGCCACCGGCTACTTCGGCCTCTGGTGGTCCGCCGGCGACAATCAAAACGTCCTCGCCTTCTACAGCGGCGAAACCCTCGTCGCCCGCTTCACCACCCAGACCCTCCTCGACGCCATCCTCCCCCACACCGAGTATCGCGGCAATCCCCAGACCGGCTCCAACTCCGGCGGCAACTACGGCGAACCCTACGCCTTCGTCAATTTCTACGCCCAAGCCGGCACCACCTGGGACAATATCGTCTTCACCAATGCCACCGGCAGCGGCTTCGAAAGCGACAACCACACCCTCCGCGACCACACTTGGGGAGCCTATCAGGGAGAAGCCGGCCGCGTCCCCGGCCGCCACGTCGCCCTCGTCGATGGCGAACAAATCACCCTCCTCCCCGCCGACTCCAATACCGGCACCGGAGCCAGCCAGATCCCCGAGCCCACCGCCCTCCTCCTCGGCACCCTCGCCCTCCCCCTGCTCGGCCTCCGCCGCCGCCAGAGCCGCCACTGACCCCGCTCCCAAGGGCATCAGCCAAAGCGCAAATCCCCAGCGCCCCCGCCCACGCCCCGCACCACTTCCCAGCCTCTCCCCAAAGGCCCACTCTCACGCAAAACCAGCCTCTCCCCAGAAGCCAGCCGTCACGCAACATACAGAACACAGCCTCTCCCCAAGAGCCAACTGTCACGCGATACACAGACCACAGCCTCTCCCCAGCGGCCCACTGTCACGCCACTCACCTCACCAGCCATCCGCTCACACCACAGTCTCTCCCCAGCGACCCAGTCCCGACCAGCCGACCACTCGACCAGCCAACCACACGCAGTCACGCAAAGCACAGCCTCTCCCCAGAAGCCAACTGTCACGCAATACACAGACCACAGCCTCTCCCCAGCGGCCCACTGTCCACGCAAGACCACCTCACCAGCCATCCGCTCACCACACAGTCGCTCCCCAGCGATCAGACCCTTAATCAGCCGACCACCCGACCAGCCAGTCACACGCAGTCACGCACAGCACAGCCTCTCCCCAGCGGCCCACTGTCCACGCAGCACCACCTCACCAGCCAGCCCCTTCACCTAACGGTCTCCCCCCAGCGACCTGATCCCTGACCAGCCAGCCCACCGTCCCGCACAAACACCAGCCTCTCCCCGGAAGCACACACACACGCGCAAGCAAGCACGCCCCGCAGCAGTCCCGCACGAAACGCACGCACACAAAAAACACCACCAGCCCGGCAGCCACCCACCGCTGCCCGACAAGCGGCCTTCTTGGAAAACCCCTCATTCCAAGAAGGCCCTTTCGCGTACACACCCCGCCTCCCGGCACCCCCGCATTCGCCAACACAGCCCTCCCCCCTGGGAGCGCCGGTCATCAGACCGGCCCGCCTCACCCCGCGCTCCGCTCCCCCCACTGGGAACGCGGAATTCAAGGCACTCTTATTTATCCCTATTGACCCTGTCTGAGCCCCCTCGCGACCAACTGGCCTTCGCCTGGCAGACAGCCAATTCCCCACCCCTGTTTGCCCTTCCTCTCTCCCCGGCGTCGGCCGGGCAGGCATCATCACGCCACCGCCTGGCGGCTCATGCGCGTGTATTCCATCAGGTTGCAAACCAGGTTGAGCATCACGATCGTCGCCCGGTTCCTCACCAGACCGATGCACCGCAACGACAGCCCCTTGAGGCACATCTTCATCCTCCCGAACCGGTGCTCGATCCGCGCCCTCACCTTGCTCTTCTCGCGGTTGGACTGCTTCTGCTCCTCGCCCAGCACATTGCCGGCAAGCCGCTGCACGTGGATCCGGTTGGCGATCCCGGCCTACTCCAGCCGCCCGGCGATGGTCTTGTTGCAATAGGCGCTGTCTCCGTGGTTCGCGCTGCCTTCGCCCGCCGGTTCGAAGAAGCACTCCGGCACGATCTTCGAGTCGTGCGCGTTGGCCGGTGACACCACGTAGCCGTGGATGAACGAGTCGGTGTTGCCGCCGACAATGCTGTTCTTGTAGCCGTAGTGGTTGCGCCCGCGCTTGACCATCCAGCGCGCGTCGAGGTCCTTCCGGGCGAGCTTGCGCGGCTTGGCCTTCCACGCGGCGGGCACCTCGCCCGCCTTGACCTGCTGCTGGCGCGGCACCTCCACGATCATCGCATCGACGGTGCGGCCCTCGCGGCACAACAGTCCCTTGGCAGCGAGCTCGCGGCGGAACACCTCGAAGAGGGCGGCGACGCCATCGGTGCCTTCCACGCCATCCTCGCCCGGCAGCCGTGATTTCGCGAGCTTGTCGCGGAAGAGCCAGACGGTGCGGGAGTCCGGCACTGCGTCGTGGGGCGAGAGACCGGCGAAGCGCTGGGCCGAGGCGCTGTCGATGAGCTCGAACTCGAGTTTTTCATCGGAGAGGCCGCGGACGAGTTGCAGCACGAGGATCCTGAACATAAGCAGGCGGTCCCATGGCGGGCGTCCCGGGCCTGTGGAGCGGGGTCCGAGAAGCCGGTCGAGCAAGGGGCGGAAGAGGTTGAAGTCGACGGCCTCGCCGATGGCCTTGAGCGGGTCTCCCAGTTCATCGATGCGGCGCAACTGGATGTCGTGAGTGAAGAAGCCGGTCTGGATTTCAGCCATGCGGTGAAGAAGCACGGGGCGGTCCGAATCCCGATGATCCGAACAATAAATAGAAGTGTCCTGAATTCCGCGTTCCCAGTGGCAGTAAAGGGGCGCCCGGAGGATGTCTGTCTCCAGTTCGCGCGCCGGGGTGCTCGCGGTCAGGCTCGTGCGATCAGGGCATTCGTCCGCGGTGGGCGTCATTGCCAAGCTCCCTATCTTCCCCTCATCATGCGGCAGCATCCCGCGCCAGATAAATGCCACTGCATCCCCACCCGTGCCCGCGACCGCGACCCCTCTACCGCTGGAAGTCCTTCTGGCTCGGCGTCCTCGTCACCGGCTTCCTCGCGTGGCTCGGCTGGCGGTCCATGCATTATGATGAAGGCTTTTTCGTCCGGGTGCCCGGGATCGCGTGGGAGGCAGGCCACGGCCCCGCACTTCCCGGACTCGTCAGGATGGAAATAGAACCTTACTCCACCGGGTCTTCTACATTCATCGCATACAGCGAAGGGCAAGATCCGGCTTACCACTGGTTCCCTCCCGCTTTCGAGACACACACCTATCCCCCCTCGCCGCACTCGCGCTTCTTCCGCTTCGCCTACTGGTTCCTCATCCTCCTCTTCCTCGTCCCATGGTCCGCCCTGCTCGCGTGGCGGTGGCGGCGGATGAGAAAGCTCCACCGCGAGAGCGAGGCCGCGCTCTCTAACAACTCCAGCCCCGGCCCCGGCACCACGCAGCCCTCCACTCCATGACATCTCCCGCGCCCCGCACGATGACTGAAAGCCATCCGCAACCCCACCCGACCACGCCCACGCAATCCCACGGGCATCTCCCCCCGCCCCCGCTCCGCCGCTCGATCACCTTCTGGGCCGGGCCCTTGCTCATGCTCTTCATCTGCTGGGCCTGGTGGGACTCCACCATTCATAACACATGGTCGAGACTCGGAAGCACCACGCTCTATAGCAACGGCCACTCCTTCACCATCGTCCACGCGCCGGCCTTGCTCAGCGAGTTCGAATATTCAAGGGAGCGCATCAACTCGTATGGCTTCTCACCCCCCCTGGTGGAAGCGCTATCGCCCTACCTCCTTACTCATGAAGGCAGCAGCCCGCCGGTCCGTTCAGGATACACCTATCGGAAGGGATTGCAGGATATGGTCAATTCCGGCGCTCCCGGGACTTTCCTTCTACGCCTCCCCTACTGGTTCATCCTTCTCTGCTTCCTCCCCGTCTGGGGCCTCCTGCTGCTGCTCCGCGCCCGCCGCCTGAAGCGCGCCGCGATCTCCACCCTGATGACGGGCGGAGAGGCGACAGGGACGGACGGGGTGCTTGGCAGGCCATGAGCAGACGCGAAGGCCCCGCTCCCTCCACGATGACCTCGCGCATGACGATGACCCCGCGACCGCTCCGCCGCTCGCTCACCTTTTGGGCCGGGCTATTTGTCATCCTTTCCCTCGGCGTGGGGTGGTGGCATTCGTGCAGGCATACGGCTTACATCGACCTGGGGCGCTATGGCGCGTCCAGCACGGATCGTGCGATCAACATCCATCACATGGTCTCGCTCTCGACCCCCGTTTGCGGACTGGGCAGCAGCGGTCCCCATAAGCTCCACAAGGGCTCCCAGCACCAGCCATTTCCGCAGCCCTTCCTCATCTTCGCCGCTGAAGAGTTGCAGTCATCCGACTACGATATTTTTCGCGAAGCCGGGCCACAGCCACAGGCAAAGCCCGACCCCTCGCGCTTCAAGAGGAGCAAGCAGTTCTCCGTCAGCTTCTTCGGTCACGGTTCTTGGATGCTCTATCTTCCCTACTGGATCATCCTTCTCTGCTTCCTCCCCTTCTGGGGCTTCCTGCTCCACCTCCGCCACCGCCGCGTGAGACGAGCGGCGGCCTCCATGCCGGTGCCTTGAAAAAGGGACCCTGCGCGGAAAAGGAACGGAACCCGCCCCCTGGGAGCGCCGGTCATCAGACCGGCCCGAAGCAATTCTCACCGCCGATGGACACCCGGTGCCATCGTGGTCCGCATCTCCGTCGGCATTGAAGGCCGACTCGGGCGGGATGAATCCCGCGCTCCCAGTAGCGGGCGATGCGGACTTCCGCGATGAAGCGCGCAGCCAAGGACCACTCGGGCCGGTCTAATGACCGGCGCTCCCAGGCTGCCGCAGGCGGAGCGCTGGCTTTAGCCGGCGAGTGTGCTGTTTTTTCGGACCGGGGGATTCCTTCAACCGCAGATGAACACGGATGGACACAGATGAAGAAGGGATGGTGATTGGGTGATTGGATGGAAGAGGACGAAGCGGATAAGAGATGGATGTGATGGCGGGCTGGGTGATCGGGGTTCTCAGGGCCAAGGGCCCGGCAATTCCTCAGCCCGGGCCATCGGCCCGGGTGCGAACGGGGAATTTATGGCGGCCTGAAGGGCCGCGATACGTTTCGGTGGGTCTCCACCGGAAGGAAGAGACCGAGAAGCGATAGCCTTGCGTGAAGGCGTTCCGTGTGGATCGCGCGCGGGGCTTGTTTGATCGAGCGGCTTGCCACGTATCGCGGCCCTTCAGGCCGCCCGTCTGTGTCTGTCTATTTCCCCGGGCGATGCCCGGGGCTGAGGGATGGCCGGGCCTTTGGCCCTGGGAAGGCGGAGATCGGAGATCGGAGATCGGAACGAGCCGGATAGTGCCGCAGGCGGAACGCTGGCTTTAGCCGGCGAGTCTCCTTCGCCAAGGCCCACTCAATCCCTCAATCCCTCAATCCCCAATCACCAATCCCCCCCATCCCTTCTTCATCTGTGTCCCTCTGTGCCGCTCCTTGGTTGAAAAAAAACACCGGTAGGAAAGAGGACACTCGCCGGCTAAAGCCAGCGCTCCGCCTCCGGCTCCTGCCGCCCTCCGGTCTCCGACCTCCGATCTCCGTCCTCACTTCCCACCCCGGAAAGTCGCATCGCCCGCCGCGGCCG
The DNA here is from genome assembly GCF_025950085.1 of Luteolibacter flavescens. Classification (NCBI taxonomy): domain Bacteria; kingdom Pseudomonadati; phylum Verrucomicrobiota; class Verrucomicrobiia; order Verrucomicrobiales; family Verrucomicrobiaceae; genus Neoluteolibacter; species Neoluteolibacter flavescens. The sequence continues at coordinate 2,221 of NZ_JAPDDS010000028.1, read as the reverse complement.
AGGTTTCCTCTGGCCAAGTCCCGGCGCGATTCCTAAACCGGTGTCCACCCTCTTCCATGTCCGCGGAACCACCCAACTCATCCGGCTTGCCGGGCCGCAGCCGCCCGGCGCTTTCGGACCTCTCCCGCGAGACCACCGAGGATGACCTGTGGAATCTGGACGAAGACCCCACCCCGGCCATCGCCCACCCGCCCCAGCCGCGCGATACGCCAAAGACCACCCAGGCCCCGCCAAAGGAAGTCCCCGCGTCAAAAGGCCAGGAAAAGCCCGACAGGAAGCCCCCCGTGGAGCTCCACGTCCTCACCCCGGAGCCAAAGTCCACCGCCACCCGCCACTCGCCACTCGACGAAATCGGCGATCTGGAAGCGGAAAACGCACCTGCTCCCGCCGCCACCCCGGCACCAGCACCGGCCCCCGCGCCGCGGAAAGAATCTCCGCCAAAAACTTCACCGGCCCCGGCTTCCACACCGTCGCCCTCCTACCGCGCCCCCGCCCCGGAAGTCGCTGAGGATGAGGAATACGACCAGCATTCCCACCAGGCCGCCAGCCCCGCACCGGAGGAGGAGCCCCCGCGCGCCCGCGCCGCCGCATCAGCAGCGCCAACTCCACGCGCCAGCCTCCGCCCGCGGCTGAATCGCGCCGAGGTCATCAGCATCGCCACCTTCGCCGTGGTCGCCATGATCGCCGCGATCTGGATCATCACCCGCTTCTCCACCCAGTTTTCCTTCACCCGCGCCTCGGATGCCCATCCGGATTTCCCGCTGAAAGGCCAGTCCGTCGAGGTGGATGCCGCGGAGACCTTTTGGCGCGAGCCCATCCGCACCGGCGAGGACCGCGATGTCGCCCGCCGCGAGGTCCAGATGATCCCCGTGGTGGAAGTCACCCTCGACCCCGGGAAATCCTCCGGCGGCTCCCTCCGCGTCGTCTTCAAGAATGGCCAGGGCGAGCCCGTCGGCGACGCCATCACCCGCGGCTTCTCCGGCGGCCGCTTCGATGCCAGCGGCAGCCCCACCTTCTCCTTTGCCGCCACGGACGGCTTCATCGAGCAGGCCCACTTCCAGGCCTACCGCGCCGGGAAGGGCGACTACTGGACCGCCGAGCTGCTCGAGGCCCCGCCCGGCCAGACCTCCGCCAGCGCCTTCAAGAAGCTCTCCTCCGTCCCCCTCCTGCCCAGCCTCCGCTGAGGCCTCGGCACTCCGCCTTCCGCCTTCCGATCTCCGTCCTCCGTCCTCCGCCGTCCCATGCCTGAATCCAATGTTTCCCCGCTCGTGCCGCGCGAAGGCTGGCACGTGATGCACCTCTTCTACTCCATCGACCACGCCCAGTGGTCGCTCCTCGGCGATGACGAAAAGCGCGCCGCGAAGACCCGCCTCACCGAGCTCGTCCAGGAGATCCGCGCCACGAAGGACACCCACCTCCTCACCTTCGCCATCGCCACGCCAAAGGCCGACATCGGCTTCATGCTCCTCACCCCGGACCTCCAGGTCGCCACCGGCTTCGAGAAGCAGCTCACCCTCTCCCTCGGCCCCGAGATCCTCCGCCCCTCCTACTCCTACCTCTCCATGACGGAGAGCTCGGAATACACCACCTCCTCCGCCCAGTACGCCGCCGAGACCCTCATCGGCGAAAAGGGCCTCACGGAAGGCAGCGAGGAATATGCCCAGGCCATGAAGGACTTCGAGGACCGCATGGCCCACTACCTGAAGCACCGCCTCTACCCCGTGCTCCCGGATTGGCCCGCCATCTGTTTCTACCCCATGTCGAAGCGCCGCACCGGCGCGGACAATTGGTACTCGCTCCCCTACGAGACGCGCCGCGAGCTCATGGGCGGCCACGCCCGCACCGGCCGCACCTACTCCGGCCGCATCCTCCAGCTCATCACCGGCTCCACCGGCCTCGATGAGCACGAGTGGGGCGTCACCCTGCTCGCAAAGGACACCATCGACATCAAGTCCATCGTCTACGAAATGCGCTTCGACGAAGTCTCCGCCCGCTACGCGGAATTCGGCGACTTCTACATCGGCATGCAGCTCCCCCTCGACGAGCTCTTTCGCCGCATCTGCCTCTAGTAAGGAGTGTCGACGTTCCGTCGATACAAGCCCCGCCAGACGGCCAACAAGCAAGAGACACCCAGCGGCCCACCAGCTCGGCGCAGCCGGGAGCGCTGGCTTCAGCCGGCTTGGACGGTCGTGCGAACCACCACAAAAGCCGCCTTCCACCA
>NZ_JAPDDS010000027.1 GCF_025950085.1 Luteolibacter flavescens | reverse complement strand
GTCCTCATATTTGGCGGCGGTCCAACTGCGCTGTGCGCTTATGTGGGCGGAAATCTTGTGACGACACCGTCTAGAGCATTTTAAATGATTATATAGCCTTTTCAGTCCTCTCCTGACATCGTCGTGAATGCCCACGATCTCACTCGATCTGCGCCAGCGCATCATCAGCGCCTGCGACCGCGGTGGCGCCACACGCGCCCAGATCGCCGAGCGCTTCGAGGTGTCCCTTGGCATGGTCAAGAAGCTCCTCGCCCAGCGCCAACACCTCGGGACCATCGAACCGCTCCACCACCGCAGCGGTCGCAAGCCCGTCATCCTCGCTTCCCATCGCCGCGAGATGCGTGAGATCCTCAGCAAGACCCCGGACCTCACCCTGGAAGAGATCAAGGCGCACCTTGGGCTTTCCTGCACCATCCAGGCGATCCATCTCGTCCTCGCCGACATGGGCCTCACATATAAAAAAAGAAGCTCCGGGCCGCCGAGCAATCACGCCCCGATGTCGCCCGTGCCCGCAGGAACTGGCGCAAGATCCGGGAAGGATTCGAACCCTCGCGCCTCGTCTTCCTCGACGAATCGGCGGCGAAAACAAACATGACCCGCCTGCGCGGACGCTCGCCGCGCGGCAAGCGCCTGCATGCCGCCGCTCCCTGCGGCCGGTGGAAGACCACCACCATGATCGGCGCGGTGCGCCAGGACGGCAGCACCACCTGCATGACGGTGGAGGGCGCGGTCAACGCGGAGATCTTCCGGACCTACATCCGCGACATCCTGCTGCCGGAGCTTCGCCCCGGTGACATCCTGGTGATGGACAACCTCGGCTCCCACAAGGACAAGGAAGCGCTCGGACTGTTGGAGTCCGCCGGGGTGAAGGTGCGGTTTTTGCCCGCCTACTCGCCGGATTACAATCCGATCGAGCTGATGTGGAGCAAGGTGAAGGCGCTGCTGCGCAAGGCGGAAGCCCGGACACCCGCCGAGTTGCTGGTGGCCATCGGCGATGCGCTATCGCGGGTGACGAAGAAGGACGCCACGCACTGGTTCTCACACTGCGGTTATGGCTTTATTTAAAATGCTCTAAGCGACGGACTCTGAGGTCCTGGACAATCCCGGCCTGAAGGCATCCGCTGCGGGCGGGGGAGGCCACCCCCGCCCGCATTCTCCCGGAGCGTTGGCGAAGGAAGCACAAAGGGGTGCTTCCGGCGATCCGCCGCGGGTGACTTCCTCCGACGAGCTTTGTAAGGGCCCATTCTCGGAAGCCACCCGCGGCGGATCAGGGGTTTTTTGGTGGCATTTCTGAACATACAGGACAGGCCTGCGAAGCAACCCATCCAGCCCGCCCCACCTCACAAAACCCAAGCCCATGCACCCAGCGGCAAGCCCCCGCCCCATCCACCGATGGCAGACCTTCTGGTGGGGCATCCTCGTCCTTACCTTCCTCTTCTGGGCGTGGCATCGCTCCTACCGCAATCATGACGAAGCCGGCTTCACCTTTGCTGACCACGCATACGACTACCTCAGCACCGACGCCACCCTCTCCCTCTTCATCATCCACCCCGCAGGCTTCGGCACGAACTACGAACCGCGCCTGCCCCACCACCCCATCGAGCTCCAGATCATCCGGCACGGCACCCACTTCACCGCCCACATCTACCACATCGCCTGGTGGCTCATCCTCACCATCCACTTCCGCCTCACCCTCCCGGAAAGCACCACCTCCTAGCCCCACACTGGGAACGCGGAATTCATTCCGCCCGAAACAAAGCCGCCGCAGGCGGAGCGCTGGCTTCAGCCGGCGAGTATCTTCTCCCCACCACCCCCTTTGCCTCCTCCACGTCTCGCCGGCTCCAAACCCTCCCCCACACTCCGCGGTAAATCAGCACCAGCCCCCTTCGCGACCTTCGCGTCTTGGCGGTTCTAAATCCCTCCAACCCGCACCAAGCCCCCGGCCTACCTATCCTCCCCCAGCAATCTCCACGCGCACCCCTGCACCCCGCTGCAGCTTGTCCACCCGTCCCTGCAGTCGCTCGATCTGCCGGTTCATCATGCTATAGATCAGCTTCGCCAGCACCGTCACCACGGTCGGCAGCTCCACATTCGCCGCACTCTCCAAGCCATTCATAGCATCATCAAGAAAATCATCCACCCCCACAAAAGCCAAGGGACCAGGATGAATAGGATTGATGGGATAAGAAACCCAAGAAGCCCCAACCGCACAGCCCATCCCTGCCTTTTCATCTGTGTCAATTCGTGTCCATCTGTGGTCAAACTACTACATCCACAGTAGCACCATCAGCGACCCAATCAAGCCCACCACCCACCCTCCGGCACATCATCCCACCCCCTCTTCATCTGCGTCCATCCCGTCCATCTGCGGTTGAAAAAATCCACCCAGCCCCAGCCTCTTCATCCCATCCATCCTGTATGTTCAGAAATGCCACCAAAAAACCCCTGATCCGCCGCGGGTGGCTTCCGAGAATGGGCCCTTACAAAGCTCGTCGGAGGAAGTCACCCGCGGCGGATCGCCGGAAGCACCCCTTTGTGCTTCCTTCGCCAACGCTCCGGGAGAATGCGGGCGGGGGTGGCCTCCCCCGCCCGCAGCGGATGCCTTCAGGCCGGGACCGTCCAGGACCTCAGAGTCCGTCGCTTAGCTTATGGCCGTCGGCTTCCGCTCCCGGTTCAATGCTCGAACCACTGAATGGGTCTTTGAACCCGCATCGCAAGATTGAGCCATGAACCACCACACCATTACTACCCATGTCGGCATCGACGTGTCAAAGGCACGCCTCGACGTCCACATCCCCGGACAGCCCCACCTGCAGGTCGCCAATTCCACCGGCGGGCTGGAGGATCTCTTCGCCGCGCTCGCCGGCGTGGCGTCGCCCCATCTCGTCTGCGAGTCCACCGCAGGCTATCAGAAGCTCCTCGCCGGCGCGTGTCTCCGGCGCGGCGTGCCGGTCTCGGTCGTCCAGCCGGCGCGGGTGCGCTATTTCGCCCTCGCCGCGGGCATGCTTGCCAAGACCGACCGCATCGATGCCCGGCTCCTGTCCACCTACGGAGCCACCCTCACGCCCCCGGTGATGATGGAACCCGATCCCGATGCCGTCGCCCTGCGCCAGATGATGGAAGCCCGCCGGGTGATGGTCGACCTCGTCACCGACACCAACAACCGCCTCGAGCACGCCGAAGGATTCCTGCGCCAGATGTTGCTCAAGCTGCTGCGCTCGACCCAACGCCTGCTCGACCAGGCCGACGCCCGCATTGCCAGCCATGTGGCCTCATCCGCCCGGCTGGCAGGCAAGGCGGCGCGGCTGTGCGAACTGAAGGGCGTGGGGCCGGTGGTCGCCCACACCCTGCTGGCTTTCCTTCCTGAGCTGGGGACGCTGCCGGACAAGACGGTGGGCTGCCTCGCGGGCGTGGTCCCGCATCCCAAGGACAGCGGCAACAGTTGCGGCAGGCGACGGATCCGCGGAGGGCGCAAGGAAGTGCGCCATGTCCTCTACATGGGTGCGCTTTCGGCGGCGCGATCCAACCCCGTGCTGAAGGCATTCTACGACCGGCTCATCGCGACGGGCAAACCCGCGAAGGTGGCGATCGTGGCGGTGATGCGGAGAATGATCAGCGTGCCGAACAAACTGCTGGCGAACCCTGATTTCGTCCTTGCCTGAAAACACCACTGCTTGGTCCAAAAAACCACCTACCCCTATCCAATCCTCCAACAACCCAAATTCCCATCCCCTCTTCATCTGCGTCCATCCGCGGTTGAAAAATCCACCCGTCACGACCCTACCTTGCCTCTTCATCCCATCCATCCCGGCCCAAGTCCTCCATTGATCGCCGATCACCCCACCCTTCATTCCCCCAAGTTATCACCACGATGAAAAATCAGCACTACCGTCATCGCCCCCGCCCCGCTACCCTCCCCCCATGACCGCCACCCATGACACCGACACCCCCATCCGCCTCGCCGCCATCGACCTCGACGGCACCCTCCTCGGGCCCGACCACACCATCAGCCCCGAGAACCACGCCGCCATCCAGCGCCTCGCCGATGCAGGCGTCGAGATCGTCCTCGCCTCCGGCCGCCACTACCGCTCCATGGCCCCCTTCGCCCTCCAGCTCCCCACCGTCCGCTGGATCGTCTCCTCCCAGGGCGCCGAGGTCGCCAGCGCCGACCGCTCCCACATCGTCGCCCAGCAATTCCTCCGCGAAGACGACGTCCGCACCCTCATCCACGCCGCCGACACCTCGCGCCGACCCGACGGAGCACCCGCCTACACCACCGTCTACTACACCGCCGACGAAGTCTTCACCGATCTCCCCGAGCCCGACGACCTCATCCGCCGCTACACCTCCCTCGCCGGCCGCGTCCCCCTCCCCATCCCCGCCGCAGACCTCCCCGGCATGCAGGTCCAGAAGGTCATCTGGATGTCCGACGACCAGAGCATCCTCGACCTCCGCGCCGCCGACCGCCACCTCGCCTGGGGCCTCCAGGGCCTCCAGACCATGGACTACATGTATGAATTCATGCCCCTCGACACCAGCAAGGCCTGGGGCCTCCAGATCCTCGCCGACTCCCTCGGCATCTCCCCCCGCCAGGCCGTCACCTTCGGCGACGGCGAGAATGACATCCCCATGTTCCAATGGTCCGGCCACTCCTACGCCATGCCCCACGGCTGGGAAAATGCCAAGCGCAGCGCCCGCCACACCGCCCCCGAAGGCCCGCCCGAGACCGCCTTCGCCCGCGCCGTCCACCACCTGTTAGGCTGACCTGTTAGAAGAGCCGCCGAAGGCGTCCCCCACCTGGGAGCGCCGGTCATCAGACCGGCCCGCCTCACCCCGCGCCCCGCTCGTCCCTCAAAAGGCCACATCGCATCTCCGTGGGAAGCCCGCCCCACCACCCCCTGGGAGCACGGGCCACTGGCCCGTTTCGACAGACCGACGAACCCACCAAGAGCGCCCACCCCACCAAATCCCCCCACTGGGAACGCGGAATTCATTCCGCCCGAGTCCTCTAACAAAGCCGCCGCAAGCGGAGTGCTGACTTCAGCCCGCACAAGCCCCCACGAAGCTAAGACACACACTCGCCGACCAAAGCCAGAGCCCCGCTCCGCAGATCCCCCGCAAAACCACCACCAACTACTACATCCACCGTACATCCCCGCCAGAACGATCGCCGCCACCACCATCTCAGGGCCAAAGGCCCGGCCATCCCTCAGCCCGGGCCATCGGCCCGGGTATGGATGCGTGAATGATGGCGGCCTGAAGGGCAGCGATAGGGGTTGGGTTGTTCATCGGTGACGAAGGCCGATGGTGTTTGGTGGATGATCCGAGGGGCGTATTGGTGGATGCGGTCGTTCCCCTTATCGCTGCCCTTCAGGCCGCCGATGGGGCGGTGCCGGTTACCCGGGCCGCTGGCCCGGGCTGAGGAATCGCCGGGCCTTTGGCCCTGAAAACCCCGATCACCCAGCCCCGCCACCACGTCCGCCCGATTTCCGATTTCCGATTTCCGATTTCCGATTTCCGATTTCCGATTTCCGACCTCCGCTCACCAGTCGCTCCACTCCCTCGCCACCTTCATCATTCCCTCCACGCTCACCGTCCTCACATCCACCGACTCCTCCAGCTTCATCCCGAATTCCTCATCCATCTCCGTCACGAATCCCCCCACCTCCCCCGGCGGCAGATTCATCTCCCCCACCAGCGACCGCCCCAGATCCGCCTCCTTCAGGCCAAAGCGCTCCATCGCCCGCTCCCGGATCACCCGCGCCGCCGCCTCCCCGCGCAACCCCGCACCGCCCCGCGATCCCTTCCGCTCCTCCGGCCCCAGCATCTTCCACCGCCGCTGCGCCCGCGCAAAAAGCACCAGCGCGCACCACCCCGCCACCACGTGCGGCAGCATTCCCAGCACGATGCCCATCAGCACCCGCGGCAGCACCCCTACCCCATTCATCCTGACGAACTCCCACGATCTCACCCACAACGACGCCATCAACACCAGATAGAACCCCGAAACAATCGCCAGCAGCAGATAGCGCTTCCGCCCCCGCGTGAGGAAGCCCACCACCGTCAGGCTCAGCAAGGCCGCACCGAATAAAAGCCCCGCCAACTCCAGCCCCACACCCGCCCTCAGGATCGCGCGCCCCACGCCCAGCATGATCAGCAGCCCCAGCAAAGCGCACCCGTCCACTGCAGCATCCGATCCCGCGACTCATCCTCCGCCGGCATCACGCTCGCCCCCAAACCCTGCACCCCACCCGATGGCGGCGCATACGGATTCGCATTCACCATCCCAATCCCCTTCACCCGCCCCTCATCATCCCCGCGCTCCTTATTCATCATCATCTCCCCATCCTCTACCAACCCCGCCCACCCCCTGACAAGCCCCCCATCCCCCCCGGGAGCGCCGGTCATCAAGACCGGCCCGCCTCACCAGCACGCCCCCCCTGGGAGCACGGGCCACCGGCCCGTTTCGACAGACCGCCGAACCCACCAGAAAACTCCGCTTCACACTCACACTCCCCCACCGGGAACGCGGAATTCATTCCGCCCGAGCTCTCTAACAAAGCTGCCGCAGGCGGAGTGCTGACTTTAGTCGGCACGTAGCCCCCACGAACCAAAGGCAAACACTCGCCGGCTAAAGCCAGCGCTCCGCTCCGCCAATCCAAAAAACCAACCACTCAAAACCCATCTATCCATCCTCGTCACCACCCATTTCCCCTCCAAAGAATCACAACACCCATTGATATCTGCACCCTCACCGCGCAGATTGCCCACCCTCAAAAAAGGAACATCTCAAACCCCATCCCCCCACACACCTCCCCCACCAGACAAACACCGCCCCCAAGCACCAACGCCACATCACCGTGGCACCGCACCACCGCCAAGCATCACCGTGGCAACGGCGTCACCGGCTCACCCGGCACCGGCGTCTCGATCGGCGTCAGCGGTGCCGGCACCGGCAGCACGTCCAGCGGTCGCGGATCGCCCTCGCCCTGACGATCCTGCACCCCACGCACCACCACCGCCACCACACAGATCAATGCCGCCGTCAGCATCGCCGCGATCAAGATCCACGCCGACCTCGCCCGCACATCCCGCCCCTGCAGCAAGATCACCTCCCCCGGCCGCGCACGATCCCCATCCACCTCATCATGCGCCACACGTCGTATCGCATTCATCCCACCCACCACGCACGACCCGTGCCGGAGGCCGGAGATCGGAAATCAGAGATCAGAATTCGGATATCAGGGGTCAGGGGTCAGGGGTCAGGGGTCAGGGGTCAGGGGTCAGGGGTCAGGGGTCAGGGGTCAGGGGTCAGAGGCTCTGAAATCTCAAATCCAAAATCCGAAATCCCAAATCTGAAATCCGAAATCGAAAGCCCCCCTCACAAAACCGGACCCGACCCACCGCCTCCCGGCCCATCATCCGCAAATCGATCCAGCCCCTCGTCATCGTATCTTCCCCGCCGATCCCTCCGCCACTGCGAGATCGCCAGCAGCGTCAGCCCCGCGATATTCGCCAGCGTCAGCACCAGCATCGGCCCCTCGGACCTGCGGAATTCCGTCATCGCCGTCCGCGTCCACGCCTCCGCCACATCCATCCGTGCGCGCACCAGGCCCATCACCGTCTGCAGGTCCTCCGTCTTTCCCCACGGCGCATCCAGCACCTCCCGCGTCTCCTCGAAGGCCGACTCCCACGGCGGCACCTGTGCATTCGCCCCCGCCACCAGCCACACCACCGTGGCCAGATTCACTCCTAGTAGCATCACCGTGAAAACCCTCATGAGACAGCGCCCCCCATGATGGCCGCTCATCGCCCCCCGGGGGATAGACCTCATAACCTCTCCCAGCCCCCCCGTCCACATGAATGCCACCCACTACGCGATAGCGGAATACGAGCCACACCCACACACTGGGAACGCGGAATTCATTCCGCCCGAGCCACCCCTGCCGCTGCATTCATCAACCACAGATCAATACTGACGCACACAGATGAAGAAATGATGATCAATCGGGACATCCAGCATCGAAGCAACGCAAAATCGAAAGACCCAAGACCAACAAAAGGCCAGCAATAAGAGCGCCTCTCCTGGGAGCGCCGGTCATCAGACCGGCCCGAAGCAGTTGTCGCTGCCGCAGGAAACAAAGTGCCCCCGGGTGAAGCCCCGCCCCTGCTGCCCACCTTGCACCGCCCCTTCCCCCATCAGCGCACCACCCACCCAACAAAAGCGGGCGAGCCTCCCCGAGTCCGCAAGGGGTCATCCATCCACAACCATAGCAGCTTCGAGCCGGCCTGATGACCGGCGCTCCCAGCCCTTTCCATCAACCCCATCCTACTACTACCTTCCTAGTAATTTCCACCACCCCACCCCTCTTCGCCTGTGCCCACCCGTGTCCATCAGTGGTCGAAAAATTCCATCCCCTCACCCCCAGCACCCTACCTCCCCATCCCATCCATCTTGGTCCCAAAAAACCTCACCCCACCCGATCAACAACAACCCCAATTCCCATCCCTTCTTCATCTGCGTCCATCCCGTCCATCTGCGGTTGAAAAACCCACCAGCACCCGACCTCTTCATCTTATCCATCCCATCCATCCCGGCCCAAAAAACCCACCCCACCTACTACCCTCATAGTAGCCATCACAACGAATTCCTCTCCCGGAAGACCTTCGCCTGCCGCCGCGACAGCTCCACCGTCGCCCCGCCCTTCAGCGTCAGCTTCAGACCCCCGCTGAACCACGGCTCCACCGCCTGCACATGCTGCAGATTGATGATCTGAGACCGGTTCGCCCGGAAAAAATACTCCCCCGGCAGCCGCGACTCCAGCACCGAGAGCGAGCGCCGTATCACCGGCGTGCCATCCTCCAGCCACACCTTCGAGTACGCCCCCAGCGACTCCGCCCCGATGATGCTCCCCACCGTGATGTACGCGATCCGCTCCGTGCTCCGCAGCAGCACCCGGTCCTGCAGCCCCAGCGGCCGCGATGGCGCATCCAGCCCGCTCTCCCCGGCATCCGCGCCCTCGCCACCCGCCTCGCTCCCCTGCTCCATCACCCGCCGCAGCGCCAGCTCCAGCCGCTTCGGCGCGATCGGCTTCAGCAGGTAGTCCACCGCGCCGAATTCGAATGCCCGCAGAGCATACACATCATACGCCGTCGTGAAAATCACCCGCGGCGCCTCGCCCCCCAGCGAATCCAGCAGCTCGAATCCCGTCTCCTCCGGCATCTGCACATCCAGGAAAACCAGGTCCAGCCCCTGCCCCAGCGCCTGGATCCTCTCCCGCGCCTCCACCGCATTCGCCGCCTCCCCCACGATCCGTATCTCGGGAAATCCCCCCAGCAGCCGCGCCAGCTCCTCCCGCGCATGCCGCTCGTCATCCACGATCATCGCATTCATCACCATCATACCCCTGCCTCCACATTTGGTCTAACATTAACTCCAATCTCACCCTCCCCGTGCTCCACCGCCGGCCAGTGCGCCTGCGCCACCACCTGCTGATCCAGCTCGAAGATCTCCACCGACGCCTCATTCCCGTACAGCAGCTCCAGCCGCTGCCGCACATTCGCCAGCCCCGTCCCCGCGCTCGCCACCGCCCCCGTGCCCGAGCCCCCCAGGCTCCCGCCATTGATCACCCGCAGCCACAGCCGCCCCGACTCCAGCCACACCCGGTAGCACACGTCCGCCCCCGTCCGGCTCTGGTCCAGCCCGTACTTCACCGCATTCTCCACCAGCGTGTACAGCAGCATGGAGGGTATCCTGCGGCTCAGCAGCTCCCCCGGCACATCCGCCGAGATCCTCAGCCGCTCCTCATGCCGCAGCCGCTCCAGCGCCACGTATGACTCCACAAATTCCAGCTCCCTCGCCAGCGGGATCGTATTCCGGCTCACCGTGGAGAGCGAGTGCCGCATCATCTCCGCCAGGTGCGTTATCGCGTCCCGCGCCGCATTCGGATCCTTCTGCACCAGCGACCGCAGCAGGTTGAAGCTATTGAAAAGGAAGTGCGGGTTCAGTTGGTTCCGCAGCGTCGAGAGCTGCATCTCCTTTGACGATGCCAGCAGCCGCACCCGGTCGATCTCAGCCCGATGACTTATCTCCCGGAAGCAAAAGGTGACGAAAAAACTCCCCCACATCATCAGGATCGCCGCATTCCTCACATAGTCCATCATGAACCAATGCGCCTGCACCCCCAGCGGCTTCCCCGACCAATCCTTCGTCAGCGGATGGCAGATCGCCGTGATCACCAGCCCGCCCGCCAGGCACGCAGGCAGCCCCCGCGCGAAAAGCCCGCTGCGCTCCAGGCGGAACCAATCCTTCGACCTCGCCAGCCGCGCGATCGCATGCGACGCGATCATGAAGAGCGCGATCTTCCCCACCTCCACCATGATCGGCTTCCACTTCGCGAAGAAGAGATTCACGATCAAAAGATACCCCCCCAGGAAGCCCCACGCGAAGAGCTGGAAGCGCCAATAGGCCCGCCTCTCCATCCACCCCGTCCCCCCCGCGCCGGAGCCCGTGTTGCCGCTCGCGCTCGAGCCCCCCATCGCAGCCGCGTCCTGCCCCGCCCCCTCGTTTGGAGACATCCAGGCATCGTCATCACCCTCTTCCGCCCTGCGGTCGCTCTGCATTTTCGCCCCAGCATAGCCCCCGCCCCCCGCCTGTCCATGGAGAAGCCACCAACGGCCACCCCACCCCCGCGAGCGGTCGAAAAGCGACACCGACCCACCCCCACACCACCACGAACGGCAAGCCCACCCCACCCACCTGGGAGCGCCGGTCATTAGACCGGCCCGAGCCCACCCACAGCCCCCACTGGGAACGCGGAATTCATTCCGCCCGAGCCCTCTAACAAAGCTGCCACAGACTACCTGCCGACTTCCGTCGGCACTCCGCCCTCCATCACAAAAGCAAACGCAAAGACCACACACTCGCCGGCCAAAGCCAGCGCTCCGCTCCGCCAATCCCCCATCCCACCACCACACCCCAAGCCCATCCACCTCCCTTCATCACCCATCACCCTCCTTCCATCATCCACCCATCCCCTCTTCATCTGCGTCCATCCGTGTCCATCTGCGGTTGAAAAACTCCACCAGCCCGAAACTACCCACCCCCTCAATCTCCAATCTCTCAATCCCCCCAATTTCATCACCCACCCCCCATTCCCAACCGCTCACCCCCCTCCATTCGCCGCTCGCGCACATTCCGTGGCCCTCCCGCCATCCTCTGCTTCCGTGATGACCTCCCCGCAGGTCTCAGCGGTCACCGGTCCCATCCCAAACCACCGTCACCTGCCACGGCGAGAAACCCCATCGAAAGCAAACGAACCAAACCGACACATCCCATTAAAAAAATGAAAGCCACCGTCATCATCCTCGCCGCCGCCGCCGCCGCCCTCGCCCTCCCGATCGCCACCGCCGCCCCTGCCATCGACACCACCGCCACCATCTCCGGCGGCGACCACAAGAAGAAGGACAAGGACAAGGAGGAGAAGGAAGAAGAGACCCTCCTCGCCGGTGACAAGAAGAAGAAGGACAAGGAAGAGAAGGAGGAAGAAACCCTCCTCGCCGGTGACAAGAAGAAGAAGGACAAGGA
>NZ_JAPDDS010000026.1 GCF_025950085.1 Luteolibacter flavescens | reverse complement strand
CCGGTCCCAGCGACTCCCCGGCTCGGCGCAGCCGGGAGCGCTGGCTTCAGCCGGCTTGGACGGTCGTGCGAACCACCACAAAAGCCGCCTTCCACCACAACGCCCCCCTGGGAGCGCGCGGCCACCGGCCCGCTTGGACAGCCCTGCGAACCCAGGGTGAAAGCAGCTTTCCACCCCAAGCCATCAGCCGTAAGGATTGCTTCGGGCGGAATGAATTCCGCGTTCCCAGTGAGGGCGATGCCGACATTGTTGATATGGCGGGAGGCGGGGATGGCTTCGTGCCGGTCCCAGCGACTCCCCGGCTCGGCGCAGCCGGGAGCGCTGGCTTCAGCCGGCTTGGACGGTCGTGCGAACCACCGACAAAAGCCGCCTGCCACCACGACGCCCCCCTGGGAGCGCGCGGCCACCGGCCCGCTTGGACAGCACTGCGAACCCAGGGTGAAAGCCACTTTCCACCAAACACTTCCGGAGAAAATCACACCCCGCACTGAGATCATAAATTGTTCATCCGAACAATTCCATTGCCTCCACTCCCCATCCCCGCGAATCTCCCCCCATGGACCCGCACCGCGGCCGGGGAGCGCAGGAAAATCCCGCCAATCGCTTCGAGGCACTCTCCTTCGAGACCGATGACGACGCGTGGATCGATGACGACCCGCGCCCGCTCCGCACCACCTTCCTCCGCGATGACTCCCAGAGCATCCTGAACCGGAATACCGCCGACGACCTCTCCTTCGACTTCAGCGTGAATCCGTATCGCGGCTGCGAGCACGGCTGCTCCTACTGCTACGCCCGCACCTACCACGAGTACCTCGGCTTCTCCGCCGGGCTGGAATTCGAGTCGAAGATCGTCGTGAAAGCCGACGCCCCCGCCCTGCTCGAGCGCGAACTCGCCCGCCGCAAAACCTCCCCCGGGAAGATCGCCATGAGCGGCGTCACCGACTGCTACCAGCCCGTCGAGCGGAAGCTCCAGATCACCCGACGCTGCCTCGAGGTCCTCGCCCGCTTTCGCCAGCCCGTCGCCCTCATCACGAAGAACGCGCTCGTCGCCCGCGACATCGACCACCTCGCCGAGCTCGCCCGCCACCGCGCCGTCTGCGTTTACCTCTCCATCACCACGCTCGATCCCGCGCTCGCCCGCATCCTCGAGCCCCGCGCCTCCACCCCCCGCGCCCGGCTCGCCGCCATGCGCGCCCTCGCCGACGCAGGCATCCCCGTCGGCCCCAGCGCCGCCCCCATGATCCCCGGACTGAATGACCACGAGCTGCCCGCCATCCTCGCCGCCGCAAAGGACGCCGGAGCCACCTTCGCCGCCTACTCCATGGTCCGCCTCCCCGGTGCCGTCGCCGGCATCTTCGAGAGCTGGCTCGCGCGGCACTTCCCCGACAGGAAGGAAAAGATCCTCAACCGCATCCGTGCCGCCCAGGGCGGCGGGCTAAATAGCACCGTCCCCGGCACCCGCATGCGCGGCAGCGGCCAGGCCGCCGGCCAGCTCCGCGCCCTCCACCACGCCACCTGCCGCCGCCTCGGCCTCGCCACCCGCCCCCCCGACCTCAGCGACCAGTCCTTCCGCAAGGTCCTCCCCGGCCAAGGCGAACTCTTCTAACGAAAGCCACCGCACCCGGAGCGGAGCACCCCCTTGGGACCGCGTGCCACCGGCGCGCTTCGACGGTAGGCGAACCCACCACAAAAGCCCGCACCACCACCACTGGGAACGCGGAATTCATTCCGCCCGAAGCCACCTCCAGCTGCTACTAGACTCGCAGTACATCCCCGCCAAACCGATCACTTGCCCGGTCCGTTCGACCTCCGCCTCCCCGATAACCACCCTTTCAAGGGCCAAAGGCCCGGCCATCCCTCAGCCCCGGGCATCGCCCGGGGTAATAGACGGACACAGGTCGGCGGCCTGAAGGGCCGCAATACGGGGCAGGCCGGCCGATCAAAAAACGCCACCCGCCACCCGCACGGCAACGCCTTCACACATGGCCCTGGCTTCACGGCCTTCCGGCAAGACCCGCCAAAAACGTATCGCGACCCTTCAGGCCTCCATCATCTCCGCGTCCATACCCGGGCCGATGGCCCGGGCTGAGGAATGGCCGGGCCCTTGGCCCTGAAAAACGCCCCGCCATCCGCCATCCGCCATCCGCCATCCGCCATCCGCCATCCGCCATCCGCCATCTGACCTCCGACCTCCGACCTCCGACCTCCGACCTCCGACCTCCGACCTCCGACCTCCGACCTCTGACCTCTGACCTCTGACCTCTGACCTCTGACCTCTGACCTCCGACCTCCGACCTCCGACCTCCGACCTCCGCGATGCCACATAGGTGACTCACCTATGCTTATCATTTCCGCTGGATCTCCCCGGCAGATAAGTATTAGCCTGAATGATCCCATCCCGATGAAATGAAACTCCTGGGGATCATCGCTAGGCACGACACGCTCAAGTTCACCCTGGCCGGGCTGCTTGGCGGGGCCGTCGCCTACGGGCTCATGCTCCTCTCCTCCGCCGTCCCTTGGTTCGCGCTGCCCGTCGCCGTCACCATGGGCGTGCTCTCCTCGCTGGCCGATGACGATGTCGTCGAGTCCGCCTTCAAGGCCATCCTCGGCGGGGCCGGTGGAGGCTTCTTCTTCTGGATCCTGCCAAAGGTCATGGAAGGGCACCCGCCCCTCTGGCTCGCCATTCTTGCCGGCTCCGCGCTCGGCTTCCTCGTCGGCATCGTCATCGGGTCCATCCTCGGCGCCGCCTGCCGCCTCGCCACTGGCGATCTCTTCGACGAAGACCCCGACACCAGCACCGGCGCCCCCGAAGACGGCTGAATCCACAACCGCGCCGAAGGCGGAGCGCTGGCTTTAGCCGGCGAGTCCATCCATCCCGACCACTGTGTTTTTCAACCACGGATGGACACTCATGCACACAGATGGAGAAGGGATGAAGAAACTGGGAAGACGGACCTTGCCGAACAACGTTCACTGGCCAAAGCCAGCCCTCCGACCTCCGACCTCGATCCTCCATCCTCCTGCCTTCCGAAGGGCCAAAGGCCCGGTCATCCCTCAGCCCCGGGCATCGCCCGGGGTTGGCGGATCGACACAGACCGGCGGCCTGAAGGGCCGCGATAGGATGCAGGCTGGTGGCTCGAAAAACGCCGCCCGTGACCCGAACGGCACGCCTTCACGCATGGCCATCGATTCGTGCCTTCCGGTGAGACCCGCCGAAACGTATCGCGGCCCTTTAGGTCGCCGATCGGGCGGTGCCGCATACCCGGGCCTTTGGCCCCGGCTGAGGGATGGCCGGGCCTTTGGCCCTAAAAACCAGCGATGGGTGGAATGGAACGACCGCATCCACCAAGCACCCCCTCTTTCCCGCACACGCCATCAAAAAACTGCGGCCGTCCCGGTTCCCCCGGAACGACCGCTGCATTCCCCGCAGCCTCATATAGACTTAGAGACCACAGGAAAAATCTGTTAGATGGATCGGGAAGATCGCGACAGCCTTCGCGGCTGGCTGCATCTCCCCTTCATCCATCAATCCTTGATCGCCTTCTCGATCTCCTCGCGGGTTTGGCCCGTGCGCTTCTGGATGCGACCGAGGAGTTCGTCCTCCTTGCCCTCGATGTATTCGAGATCGTCATCGGTCAGGTTTGCCCACTTCTGCTTGAGCTTGCCCTTCGCGATGTTCCAGTTGCCTTTGAGTTGCAGGGTATTCATTTGGTCAATGAGTTTGGTTGGTTTGATGAAGCAGCGCCGACCGCGGGGCGGGCAGTGCAGTTCATGCATCCCTCTATATCTCGACCCGTGCCAAGCCTCCTCACCCCGGCCGACCACCACGGCCAAATGTCGATAAACCTTACGGGGAAGCGGGCCGAAGCGTGATGTCCTCTCGTGCAAGCGACTTGTCCCACCTTTTGCAGGCTTGCAGGAATCCATCACTGCGAGTGCGACATGCATGCATGCACCTCCCAAGCCGCCGCAAGCGGAGCGCTGGCTTTAGCCGGCGAGTGTGGTGTCGTCCGGACCGGTGGATTTTTTCAACCACAGATCGACGCAGAGGAACACAGATGAAGAAGAGATCGATGCGGAAGGAGGATGGGGTAGGCGTGGGTGATGGATAATGGGTGAGCTCTGAGGCATTGACCAGCTCGTTGGCCACACTCGCCGGCTAAAGCCAGCGCTCCGTCTGCGGCACCATCCGACTCGTTCTGCCCTCCGCCCTCCGCCCTCCGCCCTCCGCCCTCCGATCTCCGATCTCTGCCCTCCGCCTTCCCAGGGCCAAAGGCCCGGCCATCCCTCAACCCCGGGCATCGCCCGGGGTAATGAACCGGCACAGACCGGCGGCCTGAAGGGCCGCGATACGTGGCAGGCCGCTCGATCAAACAAGCACCGCCCGCACCCGCACGGGAACGCCTTCACACATGGCCATTGCCTCGTCGTCTTCCTTCCTGTCGAGACCCGCCGAAACGTATCGCGGCCCTTCAGGCCGCCAACATTCCCCTGTCCGCACCCGGGCCGATGGCCCGGGCTGAGGAATGGCCGGGCCCTTGGCCCTGAAAACCCCGATCACCCCGTCCCGCCATCACATCCATCCCTTACCCGCTTCGTCCACCTCCCATCTCCCATCTCCCATCTCCCACCTCTTCACCCAACCACCCAACCACCCAACCACCCAATTACCCAATTACCCAATTACCCAATTACCCAATTACCCAATCACCTCCTCCCTCACCATCCCTTCTTCATCTGTGTCCATCTGCGTCGATCTGTGGTTGAAAAAATCCCCCTGGTCCCGGGCACAGCACACTCGCCGGCTAAAGCCAGCGCTCCGCCTCCGGCACCATCCGACTTCCGACTTCCGACTTCCGACTTCCGACCCCTCCCCCACGTGGTTGCTTGCGCGCGGGCCTTTCCTGCCTAGGCTGCGGGTGGGTCCTGCCATGCGCCGCAATCGAATCCTGATCCAGACCGCCCTCTTGCTCGCCCTGATCTGGGGAGGGGTGGTGGCACTGCGCGTCTATGCCGGATCGCGGCAGGTCACGGCGGAGAAAGTGAATGCAGAGATCGAGGCCGCGGCCTTCGAGGACTGGTCCGGACGCGAGGGCGGCATGGACCCGGCGCGCGAGGAAAAGCTCCGCGAGATCGCGGGGTTGGTGAACCGCCTGGACTTCGCCGAACGCGAGAAGACGCGCGACGACCGCTCCACCGAGGGCTTCTTCCGCAAGATGAGCCCGCCGGAGAAGAAGCTCTTCATCGACCTCACCGTGCGCGAGTCCATGGGCAAGTTCATGGAGGCGCTCGACGCGCTGCCGCCGGAAAAGCGGAAGGAATTCGTGGAGCAAGGACTGCGCGAGGTGCAGAGCGGAAAGACCGAGGAGGAAATGGCGCGCGCACGCGAACTCGGCGACGACCTGCTGGAGACCATCGCGGGCGAGGGCATGCGCGCGTATTTCGAGAAGGCGAGCGCGGACACGAAGCTCGACCTGGCACCGCTGATGGAGTCGATGAACGAACTCATGCAGGGCCTGCGCGGCCAGGAATTCGGACCCGGGACACGTTGACCTGAGATGAAATGAGATGAAAACCCACTCCACACCGCGGCGCGCTGGCACCGGCTTCACGATCACCGAGGTGCTCGTGGTCATCGCCATCCTCGCGGTGCTGGTCGCGATCGCCGTGCCGCTCGGTCGATCCGCGGTGGCGAGGTCGCACAGCGCGGCGTGCATTTCAAATCTCCGCCAGATCGGCGTGGGCCTCGAGGCCTACCTGCAGGATCACACGCAAAGGATGCCCGAGATCGAGGCCGGGCGGAAGGGCAAGAACGAGGACAAGCCGGTGCTGGAAACGGAGCTGGCGAGCTACCTGACGAATCCGGAAGTCTTCCACTGTCCGGCGGACCACGAGTGCTATGAAAAATCCGGCTGCAGCTACATCTGGAATTCCAGCCAGAGCGGTCGGCATCGCTTGCAGCTCGTCTTCTTCGGCAAGGAAGGCGACGACCCGCGCATCCCCCTCATCTCGGACAAGGAGGACTGGCACCCCGGCGACTCCGGCGTGAATTTCCTCTACGCCGACCTCTCCGCATCGAGCAAAGTCGAATTTGGCACCGGCCAGTAACCGGATGCCGGAGACGGAGCGCTGGCTTTAGCCGGCGAGTCCATCGAGCGAGCCCGCCTGCACCCACGAGCTCACCCAATACCACCGAAGCTCACGCACTCCCCCAAGCTTTCCGCATCGCCCCCACGCCTTCCCCTTCCAACACACCGCAGCCCACCTCCTTTCCCCCACCCCCGAACCACACTCGCCGGCTAAAGCCACCACTCCGCTTCACTCCCATCATCCCCGCCATTCCCATCCCTTCTTCATCTGTGTCCATCAGCGTCCATCTGCGGTTGAAAAAATCCCTCAGTCCAAGCAACCGGACACTCGCCAGCTAAAGCCACCACTCCGCCTCCAGCTCCTGCTGACCTCCGACCTCCGACCTCCGACCTCCGACCTCCGTCCCCCCATGCTCCGCGTTAACGGTCTCTTCAAATCCTTCGGCGGGAAGCCGGCGTTGCACGATGTCTCCTTCGAGGTGAAGCGCGGGGAGATCCACGGGCTGCTCGGGCACAATGGCGCGGGGAAAAGCACCACGCTCGGCATCATCCTCGGCATGGTCGAGCCGGACCGCGGGCGGGCCCACATCGGCGGCGTCTGCGTGCAGGAGGACCACGCGGGTGCCTTGAGGCAAGTCGGCGCCATCTTCGAGAGCCCGGCATTCTACGACTACCTCAGCGGCTGGGAAAACCTGCGCATCCTCGCGGGATTCTCCGGACGCTTCGATGAAAAAGCAGCGCGCGACGTGGTCGAGCGCGTCGGCCTCACCAAGCGCATCCGGTCGAAGGTCGGCAGCTATTCCCACGGCATGCGCCAGCGGCTCGCGCTCGCGCAGGCACTCCTGCCGGAGCCGCAGGTGCTTCTGTTAGACGAGCCCACCGACGGCCTCGACCCGGAGGGCATCAAGTGGTTCCGCGACTTCATCCTCGGCCTGCGCCGCGAGCGCGGGATGACGGTGCTCTTCAATTCCCACCTGCTCGCGGAGGTCGAGCAGATGTGCGACCGCGTCACCATCCTGAAGGAAGGCCGCCTCATCCACGCCGGCTCGCTGGAGGATCTGCGCGGCGAGGCCCCCGTCTATGAGGTCAGCCTGGAGCCCTGGCATGAGGCCAGGACCTTCCTGGAGCTGAATGGCGCGCAGGTCATCTCTCCCGGGCGCATCGCCCTGCCGCCGGATGCGGACCCCGCGGTCATCGTCGCCGCGCTGGTCGGCTGCGGCATCCGCGTCTCCGCCTTCTCCCCCGTGCGCCGCTCGCTGGAGGATCTCTACCTGGAAATCTCCGCGAACCCCACCGCCGCAGCCACCGCATGAACTTCCTCCACCAGCTCCGCGGCGAGCTCGCCAAGCTCTTCGGCAGGCCGCGCACCTATCTCGGCTACGGCGTCTTCCTCGCGATGGAGGCCATCATCCTCGCCGTCTTCAAGCTCGAGGGCAGCCAGCGCACCATGCGCACGCTCATCGAGAGGAATGGCTTCGGCTTCGATGATTACTACAGCTCGCTGACGGTGACCTACTGGGTCATGGGCTTCAGTATGTTCCTGCTCGGCTCCATCTACTTCGCGCTGGTCGCCGGGGACATCGTGGCAAAGGAGGCGGAGGACGGAAACCTGCGGCTCGTCCTTTCCCGCCCCGTCTCGCGGCTGCGCATCCTGCTGCTGAAGTATGCGGCGGTCTCCATCTACACGGTCACCTTCGTCTTCTTCGTCGGCATCACCGGCTACGCCATGTCCGTCGCGGCGCTGGGCGTGGATGGCGGGCTCTTCGTGTGGAATCAGAAGATGAAGGTCTTCGCCGTCTTCCCCACCTGGGGCGAGGGCATCGCCCGCATCGGCCTCTCCGCCGCGGGCATCGGCATCAGCATGATCACGCTGTCGTCCATCGCCTTCATGTTCTCGTGCTTCAGGATGAAGCCCGCCGCGGCCACCATCATGGCGCTCAGCATCCTCTTCGTGGATCTGGTGCTGCAGGAGTTCCCCTTCTTCAAGCCCTACGAGCAGTACTTCATCACCTGGCGGATGAGCTCGTGGGTCTACCTGCTGGAAAACGTCATCTCATGGCCGAAGCTCGCGGGCAGCTACGTCTTCCTCTTCGGCCTGAATGCCACGCTCTTCCTCATCGGCTACACCGCCTTCCGCCTGCGGGATTTCAAGACGTGAAGTGAATCAAGGTGGCGTCGGGGCAGCGGACCTTTGAGCGTGGCGGGGCGTTTATTTCACCGCGAAATAACGCCAAAAGACGCGAAATCTGAAAGGCAGGAAGAGCAGAGCCCTGATCTAACAGATTTTGAGTGATCTCGCGCTTTCCGCGGTTCCTTCTCCTTCGCCGAAGCACCCCGAAAACCGCGCCCGACAGGTCAGCCCTGAGGAGGGTCGACGTACCGTCGACCCGTTGTGAACGGAACGCCCACGCTCCACATCCGACTGGCGTGCCGCCACCAGCCCACCCGTGGCTGGGGCATCCTGCCCCAGTCCGTTGCAGGGGCGTCCCGCCCCTTGCCCCGCTACCCTTCGCCGATTCTGTTAGAGCACTTGCTTCGAACCACAGCCGCTCCACATGCATCAGGGAAAAGAAGATCGAATCGCGAATCGCGGGGAAGGACCAACCGCACAAGATCTGTTAGATAGCTTTGCGCGAGGAGTGTGAACGTCCCGTCCACACCATGTCGACGGAACGTCGACACTCCTCAGGCCGCCCAGCGGGGCGCGGCTTTCCGGTGATTCGGGCTTCTTTGAGGACGCACGCAAAACGCCGATGGACTCGGCATCTGTTAGGCGGGGATTCTTCTCTTCCTGCCTTTCAAATTTCGCGCCCTTTCGCGTTATTTCGCGGTGAAATAAAAGCCCCGATCCCTTCGGAAGGCCGACCCCATCGATCTCCCATAAGCGCGCACACAACCTCACGCCAAGCTCTCTAACAGATCTCACACACCCAGCCTTTCCACGCGGCTCACCCTTCCTTCCAAAGCACCCGCCCAAAGCGAGCCCCCGGCAAGATCACCGGCATGGATCATTCCTCCCTTTGAAAAAAGTCAGCGGGCGATCGGCTTTGATGGTCACCGAGGGTCGCCGTCCTCAGATACCGCCGATCGCCCGCAGAGAGGAAGATCCGTGCCCGGCTGGTTCCTCAACCGGACGAGCACAGTTTGCATGAAGCCCCCCCCTCCGGTATCCCACGATCACGTAGGGACGAACGGTGCTTCCCACCGGGGCCTCGCGGGCCGAAACTCGACGCCATGCGCGACGACACGCGACGCTGGATCGAGGCCGACAAGAAGCACTGCTGGCACCCCTTCACCCCGCAGGATGCATGGGTGGCGGGCGAGCCGCTGGTGCTCGTGCGCGGCCAGGGCGCATGGCTGTGGGACTCGGAGGGCCGCCGGTATCTCGACGGGAATTCTTCGATCTGGACGAATATCCACGGACACCATCACCCCGCGCTGGATGCAGCGATCACGCGGCAACTCGACGAGGTGGCGCACACGTCCTACCTCGGCTTTGCGAATCCGCGGGCGAGCGAGCTGGCGGAGCGGCTGTGCGCGCTCTTCCCCGCCGGGACGCTGGAGCGCGTGTTCTTCTCCGACGATGGATCGACGGCCATCGAGTGCGCGATGAAGATGGCCATCCAGTATCGCCAGCAGACGGGCGAGCCGGAGCGCACCGGCTTCATCGCCTTCGACCAGGCGTATCATGGCGATACCATGGGCGCGGCGTCGCTCGGCGGGGTCTCGCGTTTCCATGAGCGCTTCCGCGGGCATGGCGTGCCGGTCACCTTTGTCTCCGGGATGGAGGCGCTGCGCCAACTGCCGGCAGAGGCGGTGCGCGGCACGGCCGCCGTGGTCATCGAGCCGCTCATCCAGGGCGTGAATGAGATGACCCCGTGGCCCGCAGGCATGCTGCGCGAGCTGCGCGCGTGGTGCGACGCGCATGGCGTGCACCTCATCCTCGACGAGGTGATGACCGGCTTTGGCAGGACGGGGAAGATGTTCGCCTGCCAGCACGAGGAGGTCACGCCGGACTTCCTCTGCGTGGCGAAGGGCCTCACCGGTGGCTACATGCCGATGGCGGCCACCTTCACCTCGGCCGCCGTCTATGATGCCTTCCGCGGCGCGGACGAGCGGGCTTTCTACTATGGACATAGTTACACGGCGAATCCGCTCGGGTGCGCCGTCGCGCTGGCCAGCCTCGATGTCTTCGAAAGTGAGAAAACCCTCCACCACCTGCAGCCGAAGATCGCACTGATGGGCGAACTCCTCGCGGAGCTGGAAGCGACGCATCCCCGGGTCCGCGCGGTGCGGCAATGCGGCTTCGTCGCCGGGATCGAGGTCGAGGGCGTCACGGGTGCCGCGGTCTGCCTGGCCGCGCGCCAGCACGGCCTGCTCACCCGCCCGATCCGGAATACCATCGTGCTCATGCCGCCGCTCTGCACCACGGAGGAAGAACTGCGGCTGGCCGTCCACGCGCTCGACCTGGCAGCACGGGAGTAGTCCCGGGATTGGCTGCGGGCCTTTATCGCAAGTCGGTGGCATCCTTCGTGATCGGCTCGCCTCATCCGACCGCGTAGCGGTCAAGGACGGTAGCCGCGGGCTTCAGCCCGCGGGATAGGCGAGGCGCACAGGGTGTCGCAGAGCGACACAGGAACCCGACGGACGTGCGAACTCCACCGAGGATAGCGCCGCGCACTGGCGAATCCTGTGTCGCCACGCGACACCATTCCGCGCCGCGTGCATACCGTGGGCTGAAGCCCACGGCTACCGTCCTTGGTCGCTACGCGACCTCAATGCCGGTCCTTCTCGGGTTGCTACGCGACTTTGATGCCGACCCTCCTAGGTCGCTATTCGCCCCCCCGATGCCGATCTATGGAGATCCTTATCATGGTCACTTCCTAGCACCGGAAATCCCCTCCGGCGTATCTTCCGGAAAAATCCGCTTGATCTCCTACCGGTTAGTAGGAATGATCTGCCGCGTTGGAAGACGACCGCCCACCTTGTGCGAGGCGACGGGATAAAGAGGATGACCGAATTGGAGGAGTCCTTGCAGTGCGACCATCGAATTTGAACTTCGGTCAACTCAAGTGAACGCTCATCGGCACTACTCCCCGGCGATCCGCTCGTCCCGCTCCGGCGGGCCAGGCGGGTGCTGCTGTCGTAGTTGTCGCCGCTTCTGCTGTTGATGCCCTTTTGCGGGTTTCCCGGTGCGTGTGCCGCCCGGTCGTGCCCGCGATTCCCCGGCAGGCAGATGGCGTTCGCCGGTTCCTTGTTCCGATTCCTTGCCCGGGGTGGACCTGCCTCCCCGCATTCGATTCCATCCCACTCGATTTCAAATCTCACCTTTTTTCCTATCATGTTGTCTCTCATTCACGATGGCGCGGCGCTGTCTCGCGTCGCCGAGCTGGACCCGGCCTTCCCGGAGCTCTGGACGCGCGGCCAGATCGTCTACTTCACCATCGACTACCCACCCCTCGGCGATGATGTCGATGAGGCGGTGCTGGTCAGCTCCTCCGGCTCGCTGTGGCTGGTGGAGGTGATGGTCTCGGGCCCGGCCCGCGATCCCTCCTCACGCGCCGGTGCAGGCGTCATCGTCCGCATCCTGAAAAAACTGGAAGCGACGCAGGAGCTGCTCGACCGGGTGAAGGACTCGCCGACCGCGAATATCGCGCGCTTTCCCTCCGTGCTCCGTGATCGCGAGCATGAACGCGAGCTCGATCACAGCGCGGCCGGTGCCGCCTGATCTGCCCGCGTCTTCTATCTAACACCAACTTCCCGATGCTCTACATCATCCACGACGAACGGGTGCAGTGCGCCGTGATGGACCCGTGTCCCATCGACCCGGCCTCATGGGATCGCGGGACCATCCTGCGCTTCGATACGCTCGTCTTCCCGCTGCCCGACTCCATCGAGCACACGCTGCTCACCAGCATGAGCGGCGTGGTGTGGCACCTGGAAATCCTGGGCCGCACGCGGAAGCGCGGCACCGGGGACCCGGACACACGCATCGCCGCGAAGGTCCTGCGACGCCTCCAGGCGGACGAGGACATGCTGGTGATGATCCGCGACTTCTGCCGGGCTCTCCCGCTGGCGGCACCGGTTCACGCTGCGCATGCCCCACATGCCGCACAGGCCACCGCACACGCGGCGTGAAGGCGGATGGGTCAGCCTTTTCACCGCACTCACCTCCCGTGCGCGCGTATCTTCCGGATCTCCGCCAGGTGCGGGCGCTCGTGGCGGTGGTGGATGAAGGCAGCTTCTCCATGGCGGCGCGCAGGCTGCAGGTCACTCAGTCCGCGGTGAGTCATTCGCTGCGGGATCTGGAGCAGTCATACGATTGCAAGCTGCTGTCGCGCGGTGCCCGCACGTCCATCCCCACCGAGGAGGGGAGGATCATGGCGGAGCGTGGCCGCCGCGCCTTCCAGGAGCTGAGAAGCCGTCTGAAAATTAACTGAAGTTGAGCAATTGGGCTGTACAGAGCCGCACGACCATTGGAGAATCCTCCGAT
>NZ_JAPDDS010000025.1 GCF_025950085.1 Luteolibacter flavescens | reverse complement strand
CCATAGGTGTCGGATATCCGACACCGACGATTGCCCAGCTCCAAGAACCTACGGACGGTGCTGCGGACCACGCTTACACGCCATCCGGCAAGCAAGGGGTAATCCGTAAAGCCTTCTCATCCTATCCATCCTATCCATCCTGGTCCTCTTTCTTCTCATCGTCGGCTCCCAAAAGAAAGCTGCCATCCCGCGGGCGGAATGGCAGCCGATACACTCGAATTACCCTGGAAGGCTGATCAAGGAGGAGTGACTTCCTGGACGCGATAGAAGGCGCGGCCGCCCGGGGCTGCCGGATCGCTGAAGGTGTGGGTGGTGACTCCGGTGACCGTCGTGCCGATCGGAGCGAATCCATTCAGCGTGGTGCTGCGCGCCAGCGTGTAGGTCTTGGTGGTTTCCAAGCCCTCCACCGTGACGGAGAAGACCGCTCCGACCTTGCTGAGGCTGGTGACTTTCAGGGTGGTGCCGCTACCCGAGCCGGGGTAGCTGCTGGCGTTGTTCGGATCGGTTCCTGCCGTGACCTCCTCATTGTCGCCGTATCCATCCCCGTCGGTATCGAACTTGATCGGGCTGGTGCCGGTGTTGTCGAAGCCGACGAAGATCCCCGTGCCGGTTTCCACGCCGTCGCTCAGGCCGTCGTTGTCGGTGTCGTAGTCGTGTGGATCGCTGCCAGCGGCGAATTCCTGGGCGTTCGTGCTGCCGTCGCCGTCGAGGTCGCCGTTCGGGCCGTTCTCGACCGAGATGGAGCCATTGTCACGGGGTGAGAGGTTGTGCGCCAGTTCCCATGCGTCGGGCAGACCGTCCGCATCCACGTCGATGGTATTCGGCACCGCGATGATGCGGATGTTGTCGAAGACCACCCGGAAGCCATTCGCATGGCGGATGTAGGCCACCACGTTTCCGGCCGGAGGATTGCTACCGGTGGTGAAGGAGAAGACCCGTCCCAGTCTGCCACTGCCGATGGTGGTGAGGGCGCTGGCGTCCCGCAGGCGGTTCAGCACGCCGTCCGCATCCGGATTGCCCGAGTTGAGGCTCACGCCGTTGGCATCGATGCTGCCGGGGTATGCGGAGACCGGGGTGCCGATGGCATTGCTGGAATACAGGCCGAATTCCACCAATCCGCTCATGAAGCCGGCGCGATAGCCGCTGGCTACATCGACGATGTAAGTGGTATTCGCAGCGAAGGGGACGCTCGTCGTCTGGTAGATGTAGTTCCCGAGTTGCTGGACGCCGGCGTACTGCAGCCCCTGGCCGCCGGTGAGAGCGGCGGAGGTGATGTTCTCCACAAAGACCTCGTCAGCCTCGGGAGCATCCGCGATGGACCAGTCCGTGGGCACCTGGGTCAGGAAGGTGCCTGCGGCATCCGGAAGCTCGAAGCTCGGATTGTTCAGCGCCACCGTCGGCAGCGCGGAAGTGTCGAGGGTGGGATCGGTGCCGAGGAGGAATTCCCAGCGGTCGTTCTGGCCGTCACCATCGGTGTCCGACTTGTTCGGATCGGTGCCGGAGCGGACGCCAGCCAGATAGCCGAGTTCGGGATTCTCGTCCCCGTCCTTGATGCCGTCGCCGTCGGTATCCGCGACGAGGGGATTGGTGCCGGTGAAGAATTCACCATCCCAGACGCCGGTTCCGTTTTCGACTAGGTCGCTGTAGCCGTCGCCATCCGTATCGGCCAGATGGGGATCGGTCTTGCGGGCATACTCCTGCACGTTCGGCAGGCCATCGCCATCGGGATCACCGTTCGTGCCGAAGTCGACATTCGTGCTGCCGTCGTCGAGCGGGTCGAGTTCGTTGTCCACTTCCCAGCCATCCGGGAGATCGTCATCATCCGAATCCGCATCGAGAGGGTTGGTGCCGAGGAGGAACTCCTGTCCGTCGTCGAGCCCGTCGTCGTCCGTGTCCGCCTTCTGCGGGTTGGTGCTGTTCACACCGCCGTTGTATTCCTGGGCGTTGGTGCGGCCGTCGCCATCGGGATCGCCGCTGGCTCCGTTTTCGAAGATGACGGAACCATCGTCATTCGGGTCGAGCCCGTGATTGCTTTCCCAGAAGTCGGGCAGCCCGTCGCCGTCCGCATCCGGGATCTCCACGACATCGGTGCCGATGATCTGGAAGCCATTGAGCGGCGCGCGCCAAGGATTCGATCCCGCTTCGTCGATGCGGATGTAGAACGACGGAGCGGTCAGGCCGCTGAAGACGGTGTAGTTGCCCACGCCGCTCGTGCCCGTGACGCGGGTGAAAGTCTGCGCTGTGCCGTAGTTCGCCTGGTCGATGATGTTGACCCGGCTGGTCAGATCGCTGCCGAGGCCCGGGTCGCCGCCATTGGTCGGGGAATTCGGGAGCGTATTGGCGAGCCAGACCTTGGTCGCGCGGTCGCCGGCCGAGGAGTCGCCATCCGAGTAGATCACCACGCTGTAGGAGGTCAGGTTGTTAGCCGTCATCCACTCGTCCATCTTTGTCACGAGCACGACGGGCTTGTCATCGCCGGTGCCGAAGACGCCGTCGAAAGGCGTGGTGTTCGCCGCCCCGTTCGAGTCGAGGTAGGCGTTCATCAGTTTGTTGTTCCCGCCGGTGATGGCGGCGGTGGAGGTCTGCCAGGCACCGCTGGCGTCCCACTTGACGGTCACCGGGGTGGCGACTCCGTTGGAGTTGTTCAGGGCGAGCGGGTTTCCCCAGCGGATGCAGTTGTTCCAGTTCGCGTGCACCACTTCCGCGCCGGCAGTCTCTGCAGCAGTGAGGTGAAAGGCGGTGTTGTCCGAGAAATTCACGCCGATCGGGAAGTCCGCCGCCCCGGCCAGGCCGGTGCAGAGGGGGAGAATCGCGAGGGCGGCCCGGCGGGAGGAGCGGGGTGTTCGATTTGGTCGGTCAGGGAGTATCATCGTAACGGGTTCTTGATGAATGACTCGATGGGGTCGATGGGGCGTTCGGGCCCCGGGAATCGACCCCGGCGTCACTTTGAATCATGCTCCGTCCCGACCCACCCCGCCCAGCTACCCGACCCGGTAGAAATCCCTGCCTCCGGCGCTCCATTGTTGAAATGGAGTGGCTTGAGCGCCGATTTTCCTTCCGTCCGGCCGCTCCCGTGCTTTTCGGTGGCAAATTCGTTACGCGACCATGTCCTTTTCCCACCACGCCGGCAAGACCGCGGGCCTCGTCCTGATCTGGACCGGGATCTGCCTCGGCATCCTGGCTGCGGAGCCGATGTCGGTGGCGTCCCTGCAGCGGACGATGGAGGAAAAGAGCCGCGAGATCCTTTCTTTCACGGTCGAGGGCACCGTTTGCTCCGCAGGTGGCAAGTGGGTGGCGCTTCAGGATGCCTCGGGCACCGTCCTGCTTGAGTGCCCCTATCTACCTCCGGGCTGCACGCAGGGCATGCGCCTGCGGATCGAGGGCGACCACTGCCAGATCGTGCGGGATCGCTCGGGCCTGCGGCTCGGCACCGCGCCCGTGGTGGACAATGACGGTCACCACTCCCGCGTCGCGCGCGCCGGCATGGTCTATCTGGAGAAGGGGAAGCAACCGCTGCGGATGGAGTGGTTCAATGGCTTCGCCGAGAGCACGCTGGAGGTGACGATGGCGGGCGAGGGGAAGGAAGGCGCAACCGTGCCGTTGATCTCCCTCTTTCACCGTACGGATGGGGATGAGAAATTCTGGCAAGGCCTCGCCTACGAGACCTACACGGGAAACTGGAACGCCATCCCCGACTTTCGCTCGATGACTCCGGTCACCCGCGGGGTCACGGCGGGATTTGACGTCGGCGTCCTGCCGCAGTCCTACCATGCCGGTGCGGTATTCACCGGCTATCTCGATGTTGCGGAGGCAGGGAGATACTCCTTTGAAGTCACCTCGGACGATGGATCGCGCTTCTTCATCGGCGAGCCTCGCGTGAAGGTGACGACGCTCCCGGAGCGGGGAGAAGTGGTCAGCGGGGATTGGGCGGCGGGCACCTTCGTCAATGGTGGCTCGTGGGTCACGGCGGAGGGTTCCGTCACCTTCGCCGCGGAGAAGGACGGCAGGCTGGTGCTGGACCTGGCCGGACGCATGTCGTCATTCCAAGCGCTGGTGGCGGAGAGCGCGGGGCTGAAACCGGAGACCCTGCTGAACCAGCGGGTGAAGCTGCGGGGAGTCGGCCGGCGCGACGGGATGGTGATCGTGCAGGGGAGCGACGTGGAGACCTTCCTGGCTCCCAGCTTGCCGACCGACCTGATCACGGAGATCGGCCACGTGCGCCGCCTGCAGCCGGAGGAATCCCGCAAGCCACTGCGCGCGCGCCTCACCGGCGTGGTCACCACGGCCACGACCTCTTCACTGGTGCTGCAGGATTCCACCGGTGGCGTTTTCATCTACTATACTCCTCCGAGTGCGGGGCAACAGCCGCGGCCTGGCGAGCGCTGGGAGGTGGAAGGAGTCACCGATCCCGGCGACTTCTCGCCGATGATCTTCGCCGAGCGGGCGACCTATGTCGGCCCGGCACCGATGCCGGAGCCGAAGCGCCCGTCGTGGGATCAGATCGCGAGCGGCAGCCTGGATGCCGAGTTGATCGAGGTGGAGGGCGTCATGGTCTCCACCGGCGCGGAGTCGATGGAGTTGCTGACGAATGGCGGCACGCTGAAGATCATCGACCATCGCTTTCACCCGCTGCCGGTGCGGGACATGGACGAGGCCGCGCGCGCCGACCTCCGCGGCAGCGTGGTACGCATCCGCGGAGTCTTCACGGCGAATTGGGACGGGGAGACGGGTCGCGTGAATCCCGGTTTGTGCCTGCTGGGGAATGCCCTGATGACGGTGGTCACGCCCGCGCCGCAGGACCCCTTTGCGATTCCGATGGTGAAGGCGGGTGACCTGCTTCTCTTTACCTCTCACTCCAGCCGGTTCAAGCGCGTGAAGGTCGCTGGAACGGTGCTGCATGCCAGGTCGCAAGAACTCTATCTGACGGATGGCGGAAAGGGCTTCCGGGTCGTCTCGGTGGATGCCGCGGATTTGAAACCGGGAGACCAGGTGGAGGTCGCGGGCTACCCCCGCCTCGGCGGGCCGTCGCTCGTGTTGTTAGAGAGCCATGTGCGCCGCGTCGGCCACGACCCGATGCCGTCTCCCCAGCCGGTCGATGCCGCTCGGCTGCCTGAGGCGGGGCTGGATGCCACGCTCGTGTCAATCGAGGCGGCCCTGCTCAGCGATAGCTTGCGTGAGCAGGAGCGGGTGCTGGAATTCCAGGCCGGAGGGCAACGCTTCGTCGCCCGTCTCGTGAATGCCGACCGTGCCGCCAAGCCGATCGAGCGTGGTAGCATCGTGAGGGTCACCGGTGTTTACGTCACGGCCACGCCGGATCGCGCGGCGGCGGATCCCTTCGAACTGTTGCTTCACGATGCCGCGGACCTGACCATCCTCCACCGCGGTCCGTGGTGGACGCCGCGGCACACCATGGTCGCGATTGCCATCTTGTCCGGAGGCCTCTCGCTGGCGCTGGGCTGGGTGTTTTCGCTCCGCCGCACAGTCGCCCTGCGCAGCCGCCAGCTCGCGGCGGAGATCGAGGAACGCCAGGCCAGTGAACGTCACCGCGAGCTGGAGATCGAGCGCACTCGCGTGGCGCAGGACTTGCACGATGAGCTGGGCTCCGGGTTGACGGAGGCGGGCATTCTCACATCACTGGTCCAGAATCCCGCCATTCCCCAGCAGAAGAAGGACGGCTACCTCGGCCAGCTTGCGGAAG
This sequence comes from Luteolibacter flavescens, assembly GCF_025950085.1. Taxonomy (NCBI): domain Bacteria; kingdom Pseudomonadati; phylum Verrucomicrobiota; class Verrucomicrobiia; order Verrucomicrobiales; family Verrucomicrobiaceae; genus Neoluteolibacter; species Neoluteolibacter flavescens. The sequence goes on along the minus strand of NZ_JAPDDS010000025.1, from coordinate 14,182 downwards.
TCTGCCGCGGGCTCGTCACCGGGCTGGACGAGATCGTGTGGGCGGTGAATCCGCGCTATGACTCGGTCACGGATCTCGCGGGCTACTTCTCGCTCTTCGCCCAGCGTTTCCTCGATCTCGCCGGCATCCAGTGCCGCCTGAAAATCGACGATTCGGTCGCGGGCCATCCGCTCGATTCCTCACGCCGCCACGGTCTCTTCCTGGCATTCCGTGAAGCGCTCAACAACATCGTCCGCCACTCCGGCGCGACCGAGGTGAAGCTGGAGATCGCAGTCACCGGCGGGCGGCTCGATGTGTCGCTTGCGGACAATGGCCATGGCTTCGTCGGCGATCCTGACTCCCCGGGCAGCGACGGGCTTGCCGGGATGCAGTCGAGGATGAAGAAGCTCGGCGGCACGTGCAGGGTCGATACGAATCCGGGCCGCGGCACCACCGTCGGCTTCAGCATCCCTTTGGAAAAGAATACCCCATGATCAAGCTCGGCATCGTCGAAGACAGCAGGACCACCCGGGAGGGATTGGAGACGATCATCAATCTCTCGCCGGACTTCCGCTGCGTGTGTTCGTGCGACACCGCGGAGAAGGCCCTCGTCCAGCTCCCGAAGCACGCGCCGGAGGTAGTGCTGATGGACATCCAGCTCCCCGGCATGTCCGGCATCGAGTGCGTCGCCCGGCTGAAGAAACTGCTGCCGGACACGCACGTGATCATGGTGACCGTTTATGAAGATCCCGACCGCATCTTCAGCGCGCTGCGCAACGGGGCCTCAGGGTATCTGCTGAAGCGGTCCACACCGGACGAGGTGCTGACCGCGATCCGCGACGTCCAGCAAGGCGGGGCACCGATGAGCGGTGAGATCGCCCGCAAGGTGATCCTGCACTTCCGCGATCAATCCACCACGGCGGAGGAGGTGGAAAAGCTGACCGCCCGTGAGCGCGAGGTGTTGGAGTTGGTCGCGGAAGGATTCATCAACAAGGAGATCGGCGAGCGTCTCGGGGTCTCCACGGAGGCCGTGCGCTGGCACTTGAAGCACATTTACGTGAAGCTCCACGTGAGGTCGCGGACCGAGGCCGCGCTGAAATTCCGGGGGCCGAAGTGACCTAGAGAAGCAGCATTAGTGGCAGCGCGGGGTGGTCCTTCGCGGCGGATTTGCCGGGGTGCTTTTGAGGGAGATGCGGGCCTCGAGGTGAGGTGGGATACCCCCGTTCTTCTGCGGGCCAGTGGCTCCGCGCTCTCAGCGGGGGCGGTGTTCAGCGGAGGATGTAGAGCGCCGTGGCCACGACGTGGCAGGCGCTGCCGCCGAGCACGAAGAGATGCCAGATCGCGTGATTGTAGCGGAGCTTTCGCCACACGAAGAAAATCACGCCCAGCGTGTAGCAGAGGCCGCCCGCGACCATCCATGCCACCCCGGCGAGCGAGAGTGCGCGCAGCATGGGGCCGAAGGCGAGCACGGCCAGCCAGCCCATGACGATGTAAAGCGCGGTGGACCACCAGGTATCGCGACGACCGCGGCCCAGCGTCTTCAAAAGCACTCCGGCCACCGCGAGGAACCACACCACGCCAAAGAGCGACCAGCCCCAGGGACCGCGGAGCGCCACCAGCGTGAGCGGCGTGTAGGAGCCGGCGATGAGCAGGTAGATGCATGCATGGTCGAGCGCCTGTAGCAGCGGCTTTTTCCGTGGGCAGGAAATCGCGTGGTAGAGCGTGGACGAGCCGTAGAGCAGGATGAGGGTGCCGCCGAAGACCGATGCGGACACCGTGCGGAAGGCCTCGCCCTTCGCCAGCACCACCATCGTGACCAGCGCGACGATGGCCAGCGCGGTGCCGAGCGCGTGGGTGGCCATGCTGGCCATTTCCTCGGCGGGGCTTTCACAAAGGGGCGAACGGTCCTTCGGAGGTTGCCGGTGCATGGCGACACCATCGTGGAGATTGGCGGACTTGTCGAGAAAGGGGTGGCGGTCGGGGGATGTCCCGTTCTGACCGGAAATGTCGCTCCGGGCATTCATTCCGGCCAAGCGGTGGATGCCGGTTGCCAGAGGGGTGGGGCACCGCTAGGCCTTCCCGGCTGCCATGTCGAAACCCGGTGCCTCCATCGAAGCGAGTGAACGCGCGGTGCCGGAAGTCAGGCTGGCGGGCAAGCTCGGTGGCATGTCGCTGTCGAAGCAGGTCGCGGTCCTGGCCGTCTGGCCGCTGCTGGAAAACGTCCTCGCCTTCTGCGTCGGCTTCTCCGATCTGCTGATCTCCGGTCGCATCGCCGAGGGCCCGGCCAGCGTGCCCATCCTCGATGCGATGGGCCTCGGCGGCTATGTCGCCTGGTTCTTCAATATCCTGCAGGGCGCGGTGGCCACGGGCGTGATGGCGCTGGTCTCCCGCGCCACCGGGGGGCGCGATCCGGATCTCGCCCGGCGCGGGCTGGGGCAGGGGCTGTGGCTCGGCCTGGCCGCGGGCTTCCTCTCGCTGCTGGCTTTGCATTTTGGAATTCCCGCCCTGATCAAGGGCGTGGGCCTCACCCCGGAGGCGGCGGTGCATGCGGAGGCCTTCCTTCGCGTGCTGGCGTGGTCCGGTCCGGTGAGCGGTGCGATGTTTGCGATCAATGCCGCGCTGCGTGGGGCGGGGGATACGCGCACGCCATTCATCGCCATGCTGGTGGTGAATGCGGTGAACATTGCCGTGAGCTGGTTCCTCGCGATCGAGCAGGGGCGCGGCGTCGCGGGCATCGCGTGGGGCACTGTCACCGGCTGGGTCGCCGGCCTCCTGGTCGTCTCGATGGTCCTCATGCGGAGGAATGGCCTGCTTTCCTGGAGCCTCGCCGGGCTGCGCCCGCACTGGGAGACACTCGCCCGCATCCTGCGGGTCGGCGCGCCGCAGTCGCTGGAGATCGGCTTCATGTGGGCGATCCACGCCTACGGCATCAGCATCATCGCGAATCTCCCGGGCGAGGCGAACCTCGGCGCGCACATCCTGGCCATCCGCGTGGAGTCGATGAGCTTCCTGCCCGGCTGGGCGATCGGTACGGCCGGGGCGGCGCTCGCGGGGCAATATCTCGGAGCGGGGTCGAAGGAAATGGCGGTCCGCGCCGTGCGACTCTGCTGGAAGATCGCCGTGGTGCTCATGGGCTCCATCGGCGTGATTTTCATCTTCGGCCGCGACGGGCTGATCGCGCTGATGGCGCCGAAAAGCGACCTCCACCAGCACCTCGCCTCGCCGCTGGTGCTGATCTGCGCGGCGGCCCAGCCTTTCTTCGCCACCTGCATCATCCTGAAGACCTCCATGCGCGGCGCGGGGGCCACCACCACGGTCATGCGCTGGTCCTTTGGCAGCATGATCTTCTACCGCATCGGCATGATGTGGCTGCTGCACAGGCAGCCTTGGTTCGACCTGCGGGCGGTGTGGGTGATCTTTTCGCTGGATCTCGTCACCCAGGCGCTCGTCTTCTCGTGGGTCCATTTTCGCGGGAAATGGCTGGACGCGAGGGTGTAAGCTGGCGCATTGACCCGTCCCCGCGTTTCATCCCGTCATGTTCATCGACCACATCCGCATCTTTGCCAAGGCCGGCGACGGCGGGAACGGAGCCGTTTCGTTCCGCCGCGAAAAATTCGTGCCCCGTGGCGGCCCCGATGGTGGCGATGGCGGCAAGGGCGGCGATGTCGTCCTGATCGTGGACCCGTCCACCGACAATCTCCGGCAATTCCACTACGACCCGAAGCTGATCGCCAAGAAAGGCGTGAATGGCGGCGGCGTGCGCAAGACCGGCAAGGGCGGCGACACCATCATCGCCAAGGTCCCGCCGGGCACCGTGATCTACAAGTGCAGCGCCGCGACCGTGCAGGAGGCCGTGGAGATGGAGCGCGGCGACGAGGGCATCGACCTTGAGCCGATCGCCGACTTGACCGAATACGGCGAGAAATTCGTCCTCTGCAAGGGCGGCAAGGGCGGCATGGGCAACTCGAATTTCGCCACGCCGACGCACCGCACCCCCACGGAATCGACCCCCGGTGAGGAGGGTGAGTCCGGCGTCTATTACCTCGAGCTGCGCCGCATCGCCGATGCCGGTCTGGTCGGTTTCCCGAATGCCGGGAAGTCCACGCTGCTCGGCAAGCTTTCCCACGCCCATCCGAAGGTAGCGGCATATCCCTTCACCACGCTCCAGCCGTCCGTCGGCGTCGTCGAGTTCGGCGGCTTCCGCCGCTGCACCGTGGCGGACATCCCGGGCCTCATCGAGGGCGCGCACGAAAACCGCGGCCTCGGCCACGAATTCCTGCGCCACATCACCCGCTGCCGCGTGCTGCTCTTTGTCGTGGACATCGCTGGCAGCGAAGGCCGCGACCCGATCTCCGACATCCAGATCCTCCGCAAGGAGATCAGCGAGTATGACGAGGAGCTCGGCCGCTTCCCGTGGATGATCATCGCCAACAAGATGGACATGGACGGCGCTGCGGAGAATCTGGACCTGCTGGAAAAGCGCTTCCCCAAGGTGAAGGTCATCCCGATCTCCGCCGAACTGGAAGAAGGCCTCGACGCTCTGAAGCTTTATCTGGACGACGAGGTCGGCTACCGGGTGTAGCGGCGGACTATGACCGTCGCGCTTTAGTGGCATCAGTCCGCATCCTTGTGGGTGCGAGAATACGATCTCACGATGCGGCTTGTGGCCGCCAGTTTCCGACGGTCCTATACCGCCCCTACACGGGGTGATTTCCGCCATCGACCTCATCCGCCGTGTCGCTAGGTTGTCGTCCGCGTGCGGGATGACTCCAACGAACTCGTATTCGTCTATGGTCCGTTACGTAGTGGCGGGCCGGAGTGTTTTCGCATGGCAGGTGCGGTGTATGTCGCCAAGGGCACCGTGCCGGGCATGCTCTACGGATTGGCAGATGGCCCAGCGCTGGTCAGCGGAGGCGAGGATTCTGCACGGGTGACAGGAGATCTCTATCGGGTGACGCCGGAACATTTGCAAAAGCTCGACGATCTCGACGGGCTCGCGCCGGACGAGAGGGAAACGAGCGACCGGCGCAGAGGCCGGGTAGCGGTGAAGTGCTTCTTCAATTCTGGAGACTCGTGGACCGCCTGGGCTTGGGTATGGCATGGGCCTGTGGATCCAGGGCAGCGGATTCAGTCCGGCGACTGGCTTCGGGAGTCTCGTCCCGGCCTTACCGAAGGGCTCCAGCGATACCCTTGGTACAGCCTCATCGGAACGATCTGTCTGGTTTCCTTTCCCATATGGTTGCTGGCCGCCCCGCTCACCAGCTACTACACGAGCCCGCTGGCCCGGTTCACGCATGATGCGATGTTGATTGGTGGTGCACTTTCTCCGTTTGCGGCCGTGTATTCGTTGTGGCTCGCGAAGCGCCGCGGAGAGAGCGACCGGTTGCTCGGATGCCTTTACGCGGTTGCCCTCATGGCGTGCGGCTTCGTGGTGGTCGCCGTGATCGTGGCGGTGATCAAGAGCATCCGCGGTTAGCTGGTGCTGGGTTCTCGTAGGAGAAATACCGAATCCCGGCAGGAGTGATGTCGATCGTGGACCATCACCGTGACCTCGCTACACTGCCGGCATGTCAGGTGAGGCCGGTGAGTTGGTCTTTGTTTATGGCACCTTGCGCCGTGGTGGGTCTGAGGCCTTCCGGATGGAAGGCGCGGAATTCATCGCCGAAGGCAGGGTGTCCGGATTGCTCTACAAGATGCCGGAAGGGCCCGGCCTTGTGCTGGGCGGGACGGGGGAGTCGTCGGTCATTGGAGAACTCTATCGGGTGACGGCAGGGCATCTCTGGATGCTGGATGAAACCGCGGGATCGCCTGACGGTGTGCGGTCCTGTCGAAGCCGTGTCGTCGTCCAATCGCTGGATCGAGATGACTCTTGGAATGCGTGGACGTGGGAGTGGCCTGGGCAGACCGACCCGGGAGCGCACATCGACAGCGGGGATTGGTTTGACGTGGAGCACCGGGATCGGTTTGAGCGTCGTCCATCAGTTCCGTGGTTCACCTGGATCGGCTTCTTTTGCCTCGTCTCTTGTGTGGTATGCTTGGCCCTGACACTGAGTGTGTATCAAGTGACAGGTCCATGGGGTCGGCTCATGGAAAACGGCCTGACTGTTGGAGCTGCTCTTTCGCCCTTCGCCGCCGTGACGTCGCTCTGGCTGGCTGCCCGACGCGGGGAGAATGGTATCGCTTCCGGATGCCTCTTCGTCTCGTCCGCCGTCGCGTGCGTGGTGGTGCTGGTCCTCGTCGCGGTATCGCTATGGGCGGCTCTCGGTTGACGGGGATTTGATGCGTCTCTCGGATCGTTCTTCTCCCGTAGTTCGCGGTGACGTGATGGACTATTCCGGGATTCCCCTTATGTCTTGCTCATGTCGGATGCCCCCTCTGATCTGCTTTTTGTCTTCGGACGATTGCGTCGTGGCGGGGCTGATGCCTTCCGGATGGAAGGCGCGGAGTTTTTCGGTGAGGCGACGGTGCAGGGCTCGCTCTACCGGTTGCCGGAGGGGCCGGTGTTCGTTGCGGGGGAGTTGACGATGCCTCGGGTGACGGGCGAGATTTATCGGATCGCGCCGGGTCACCTAGATCGCTTGGATGGCGGAGTGCCGACTGGAAATCATCAGCGGATCAAGGTGACTGCCCACTCTGTGGCCAACATGGGGCAGTCTTGGGAGGCATGGACCTGGGAATGGCGGGGGGCTGTTGATGCCTCGCAAGTGATCCGCTCCGGAGATTGGTTTGAGGTGGAAAGCCCAGGCTTCGCTGTCCGCCTTCCTCTCTATCCCTTGTTCACCTGGATCGGGCTGTTTTGCTTCCTCTGCTTTCCGGTTTTGATGCTGATGGCTTCTGTTGCCACGCCCCGTGGCATGAGTCCGGTTGCCCAGACGATGATCGGATTGGCATCCATCGGTGGATTGTTGGCACCGTTCGCATCCGTGTATGCGCTGTGGCTCGCGAAGAGGAGGGGCGAGAGCGACTTCATGTTCGGCTGCCTGTTCTGGGCTGCCATCGTCGCGAGTGCCATGGTGACGTTTTTCCTGCTCGAGTGGTTGGTCGGATTGATCCGGGGGTGAAGGTCTGCCTGTGGTGAAGTCGATCGTGGACCCCGGGTGTCCGGCCGCTACACTGCACTCATGCAGGACGCCGCAGGGGAATTGGTCTTCGTCTATGGAACGCTCCGTCGCGGCGGGTCGAATGCCTTCCGCATGGATGGCGCGGATTTCGTGTCGTCGGGGAAGGTCGCTGGAAAGCTGTATGCGATCACCTGGTATCCGGGTCTCGTGCTTCAGGGAGAGGGGACTGTCGATGGAGACCTCTTCCGAGTCGGGCGCGACCAACTCGTGGCGCTGGATGAATTTGAAGGGATCTCCGCGAACGAGATCGAGGGCGCGGAATACCGGCGCGTGAAGACCGAGGTGGCGACCGCGGATGATCAGGTCTTCGCGGCCTGGGCCTACGAATGGATCGGGCCGGTGGATGAATCGAAGCGCATTATTTCCGGCGACTGGCTGCAGGACGGTCGAGGCGTCGAATGAATTGTTGCGAGGGCGTCGGCGCGAGTCGTCAATCAAGAAGCTTCAACCATTGAGCACGTGGCGATCTAGGTGTGATACCTCGTTACGCGTGTGCGCTTCTCGACCGCGTAGCGGTCAAGGATGGTAGCCACGGGTTTCAACCCGTGGACCTGACGGATGAGTGGCGTGGTGTAGCGTAGTGACACAGGAGTGACAGCAAACGGTATCCAGTTCCGGAAGCGGTCCGCCCCGTGATTGTTCCGGTGTCGCTACACGACACGTTCTGCCTCCGGCTTGGTCCGTGGACTGGAAGTCCACGGCTACCATCCTTGACCGCTACGCGGTCGCTGACATCGGGAGCGCGCGATCAACACCGGGAACTCTCGATCTCTGCCCATCAAACAAAAGAGCCGGTCTTGCGACCGGCTCCTGTGATGCTTTCGAGATGGATGATGAATCCCGGCTAGCCGGCGATGCTCAGTGGCCCAGCTCCTTCGCCGTCCATGGCTGGGTGCGGCCCTTGTATTTCTCGCGCACTTCCTTCACCTGCGCCGGGGTCACCGGGGCGGCGTCGTTCGACCAGCTCTGGCGGGCGTAGGTGAGCACGTCGGAGATTTTCTGGTCGTCGAGGTCCACGTGCGGCGGCATCACGCTGTTGTAGTCGTGGCCGGCCACCTTGACGGGGCCCATGAGGCCGCCGATGACGACGCGGATCGGGACGCTGGGATCGCCGGTCAGCCACTCGGAATTGTCGAGCGGAGGAAAGGCTCCTTCCATGCCCAGGCCGGTCGGCTGGTGGCAGGCGATGCAGGTCATGCCGTAGATCTCGGCGCCGCGCTTGTGCACCTCGGGGTCGGCCTTGAACTTCTTCACGACCACATTCGGATCCGGGCCGCCGGCGGCCTTGGTTGCGAGAGCGGCGAGCATGCCCTTCGCACCTGCACCGCCGGCGATCTCCGTAAGCGAGACATCGTCATAGATCACTGTGCCGGTCGCGCCGCCGTAGCCGCCGAAGAGGCAGTGGATGAGCAATTCGCTGCGATCCCCGGAATCGATCTCCGTGGAAACCTGCGTCCAATCCGTGGTGCCCTTCACACTGTTGGTGCGCTCGCCACCATGGACGTTCACCAGCGCGCCGGGGCCATTGCCATTCGGCTTGTGGTCGATGGTCTTCACCCATGCGGACAGCAGGTAGCGGGTGCCACGCTTCACGGGCACGGTCACCGCGGCTCCGGCGTCGATCGGGGCGGTCGCGGAGATCGACAGGCCGAGCGAGCCATTCCGGCCCTGTGGCGAGCTGGTCAGCTTCGCCGTGCCATTGCCGCCGCCGTAGGTGCGGAGGTCGGTCCAGCCCGCGGGCTTGCCGCTGGAGACTTCGGAGAAGTCGGGATTCGGCAGCAGGTTCGGCATCTGCTTCTTCTCGCTGTCCGAGACGTAGCCTGCGGCCTTCGCCGCTGCGGTCACGCTGGCGGCATTCCGGTTTGCGGCGATCTGCCAGGCATCCTTCAGCGTGAGGTCCTTGGTCACGCGCTCTTCCTCGGTGGTGATGAGGTTGAAGAGCGCCTTGCCGAGATCAGCGTCGTTCTCCGGCAGGCGTGACAGCGAAACCAGCGCTTCGGCGAGCTCGCGGTCGCCCTTCACGTCGATCTTGCCCCCGGCGATGTAGGCGTCCTTCACCTGCTGCGGCGTCGCGACGGTGATGCCTGCACGTTGGACGGCACGGACATTCGACTTCAGCGCGATGCTCGCGGTTGAGGAATCCAGCACGCCGAGTTGCGCGAGGGCGTAGACGGCGTGGGCGGAGCCCTTCGTGCCTGCTGCGGCGAGCGAGCCCAGCTTCCCGGCCAGATCCTTCATGCCGCCTTCCACGATCAGGCGCTGCGCATGCAGGCGCCAGAAGAGATTCGTGCTGTCCAGCGCGGCGAGCAGGGTGTCCGGCTTCTTGGTGTCGATCTCTGGGTTCGCGTCGTCCTTCGAGCCCTTCGGATAGACGCGGTAGATGCGGCCGTGCTTGGTATCGCGCAGCGGTGTCTCGTAGGCGTTGCCCCTGCCGTTCTTCGCGTCGAGACCGGAGGACTGCCTGCTCGGCGTCGGGTTGTGCTGGATGATCAGGTTATACCAGTCGCAGATCCACAGCGCGCCATCCGGACCCACCTCGGCGCACACCGGGCCGGACCAGGCGTCGGCGCTGTTGTAGATGTTGTTGAAGCGCTGGACGGCCTTGTAGCCCGCGCCCTCGCGCAGGATGTCGAAGGTGCCGACGAGCTTGCCCGTGCCCTCGGTGACGAAGGCGGTGCGCTCGCGCCACTCCGCGGGGAAGCGCTCCGAGGTGTAGAAGGCGTGGCCCGCACCCGCGGTGTATTTTTCAAACTGGTCCACCTGGCGGATGTCCGCCGAGCTGGGATTGAAGATCGGATTGTCATCCGCACGCGGCGTGCGCGGGGCGGTGAGTCCGGCGGACTTGTAGGTGTCTTCGGGGAAGGTGAGGTAGAAGGACGGGTTGCCATTCGCGGTGGAGCCCATCAGGTCGAAGTCCGACGAGGTGCCGAAGCCCCACGTGTTGTTCGTCGTCGGCTGGAGGTATTCCAGCTTCGAGGCGTCGGGCTTGAAGCGGAAGACGCCCTGGCTGAACTGGTGCTGCTCGCCTCCCACCGTGCCGCGGAAGCCCGAGTAGCCGATGGTCGCGTAGATCCAGCCGTCGTGGCCGTAGCGCAGGTTCGACACGCCGGCGTGAGTGTCGCCCATGTTGAAGCCGCTGAAGAGCACCTTCCGCACGTCGGCCTTGTCGTCGCCGTTCGTGTCCTGGAGGAAGATCATGTCGCTTCCGTTCGTGCAGATCACGCCGCCATTCGCGAAGACCAGCGAGGTCGGGATCGAGAGCTTGTCGGCGAAGGTGGTGAACTTGTCGGCGCGGCCGTCCTTGTCCGTGTCCTCGCAGATGATGATCTTGTCGTTGCCGATGTTTCCCGCGTGCAGGTTGTTCGGGTAATCGACGGTCTGGATGACGAAGGCGCGGCCCTTTTCATCCCAGTTCACGAAGATCGGATTCACGATGTCCGGCTCGGAAGCGAAGAGCGAGAGCTCGAATCCCACGGGCACCTGGGCCAGCTTCATCGAGTCCTCGGGCGAGAGCGGCTTCTGCGCGGAGGTGATGAGCTGGCGCTTCAGGTAGCCGGGCAGCTCCACCTTTTCCTGCTCCAGTTTCGGCAGGTTCAGCGCCTGCAGTTTCTTGTATTTCTCCGGCCCCACGCTCCAGAAGATGGCGCGCTTGAGCAGGTCCTGGTACTCGGGCAGATCCCACACGCGGTGGTCGTGCCCGGCAGCGGTGTAGAAGATGCGGCCCTTGCCCTGCTCGCGCACCCAGGTCCATGGCTCCTGGTCTCGCTTCTCGAGGATCACCCGGTCGTCGCCATGCTGGTCGTGCACGTAGGTCTCGTCCCATGCCGAGTAGCCGCCGTAGCTGCGCATGATGGGGTGTGTCTTGTTCACGTTCGTGACCTTGAAGACCCCGTCGGTGTGGCTCTTGAAGCGGCCGCCCACGAGCTTGATGAATTCCGGCGAGCCGCCGTAGCAGGCGGAGGCACAGTGGATGGGCAGGAAGGCGCCGCCGCCCTCGACGTAGCTGGTGAGCGCCTTCAATTGCTCTGCCGGCATGGGCCCGTTCTGCTGCCAGTTGCCATACATGAGCACCGCATCGTACTTCGCGAGCGTCTCGGCATTCAGCGCCTCGGCGGGGTCCTGCGTGTAGGTGAAGTCGATGCCCTCGGTGCCGAGGGTGCGCTTGATCATCCGGTACCGGGTCACCGGATCGTGGCCCGGGCCATTGGCCGTCGGGGCACCGAAGAACAGGACTTCAAGTCGTCGCGCCTCCGGTTTCGGGGAGATGAGAGGTTTCGCCAAGACCACCCCGAGGGCGGCCAGTGGCAGGAGCAGCGTCAAACGGATGGCTTGCATGAACTTGGTTGCAATGGGTTCGTTCGCGGGTGGCAACGTGCCGCAAACGGGTCGAATTTCAAGCTGGTACAGAAACGCTAAGATAGCTTGTAGGATTGCGGGAAGGACTTGTATGTTTTTACCAATGGACACACCGAGCGACCGCCGCCGATGGCTGGAGGATCTCCCTCCGGGGCAATTCCGGCACCTCTTCGACCACCTCCCGGGCACGCTGTTTTTCGCCAAGGACCGGTCCGGTCGGTTGATGGCCGGGAACCCCGCTTTCGTGAAGCGCTGCGGGTTCCAGCGCGAGGACCAGATCGTCGGCCTCACCGACAAGCAGATCTTCCCGCCCCGTCTCTCCGAGAAGTATCACCGCGACGACGAGAAGGTCATCCAGACGAAGCAGCCGCTGCTCGGATTGATCGAGCTGTTTCCGAATTCGCAGGGCAAGCCTGAGTGGTTCATCACCGACAAGCTGCCGCTCTTCGACAAGTCCGGCGAGGTGTGCGGCCTCTGCGGCACCGTGCGCAGCTATGAAGAGCAGCGCGCGGCCATCCAACCCTACCTCGAACTCGCCGAGGTGGCGGAGCACCTGAAGACGAACTTCCGCGAGCGGCTGGAGGTGTCCGAGCTCGCGCAGATCGCCGGGCTGTCCGTGCGGCAGTTCGAGCGGAAATTCCGCAAGACCTTCCAGACCACGCCGCGCAGCTACCTGATGCGGATGCGCGTGATCAAGGCGTGCGAACTTCTGGCCACCACGAACCTGCCGATCACCGAGGTGGCGCTGGAGTCCGGCTTTTACGACCACAGCGATTTCTCCCGTCAATTCCGTAAGCACATGGGCCAGGCACCGACGGCCTATCGTCGTGAGAAGCGCGGTGCGGGGAAGACGCTGGGGAGGTGAGGAATGATTCACCGCCAAGACGCCAAGGACGCGAAGAAGAGGTATGGATTCGCGGCTCGGCGCTATGGAGCTGACTTGATTTGAGCGGAAGGTAGTGACCTTATTCCGATTCGTGATCGGGTTGTTTTGATGGAGTTTCATTTGCCCGTCGGCGGAAACAAACCGTTGGCGGGGTGGGGGATTCCGCGCTTGGATGGCACGGATGAAACTTTCCGCCATCTTCGCCGCCGGTCTGCCATTCGCGATGACCGCCTTCGCCGCCGAAAAGTCCGGTCATGCCGCAGCCGAGTTGATCACTGGAGTCACATCGTATCAGGCGGGCAAGACGGTGCCGGTGGGCATCAAGCTGAAGATCGATGTGGGCTGGCACAGCTACTGGGTGAATCCGGGTGTGGGTGGCATGCCGCTTTCCGCGAAGTGGACGCTGCCCGAGGGCTGGACCGCGGGCGAGCTGCAGGCCCCGGTGCCAAAGCGCTTCATGACCGGGGATCTGCCGGGCTTCGGCTACGAGGGCGAGGCGATCTATCGCGTGGACCTCACGCCGCCTGCGGGTGCAACGGGAGATGCGGAACTGAAGGTAGCGCTGTCATGGCTGACGTGCAGCGGCGATGCGTGTGTGCCGGGGGATGTGGAGCTTTCCGTGAAACTCGATGCGGGCGATGGCGCGGCGGCGAAGGATGCGGCAGTGCTCGCCGAGGCGGATAAGAAGATCCCGAAGGCGGTGAAGGAGAGCACGGCCACCGTCGCGGAGAAGGACGGTCAGGTGGTCATGACCTTCACTCTTCCGGGTGATCTGGATATCGACGGAATTCTGGCGTTTCCTGCCACGCCGGAAGTTGTGGATGCCGGAGCGCCGATCGTTCTCAAAAAATCGGAAGAAGGATGGACCGCCAGTGCTCCGAAGAACGAGTACGCGGATGGGCCTGCGAAGGCCTACGATCTCGTGCTGTCCGGAGGAAAGCTCGCGCAACCCGTGATCGTCCAGTGGATCGGGAAGTGACGGGATTTCCATTGGACAAGCATCCGGCCCTCGACACCGTGCTCAATTCAATCCCTACCCATCGAAACCATGAAACAACACACGTTCCTCGGTGCCGTGCTTGGCGCCATGATCTGCTCTTCCACCGCCTGGGCCGTCGAGCCGGGTGAAGCCGCACCTGCCTTCTCCGTGAAAAACGTGAAGGGCGAGGAAGTCACGCTGGCCGCCCAGAAGGGCAAGGTCGTCGTGCTCGAGTGGATCAACTACGACTGCCCCTTCGTGAAGAAGCACTACGGCAGCGGCAACATCCCGAAGCTCCAGGAGAAGTACACCGGCAAGGACGTCGTGTGGATTTCCGTGAACTCGTCCGCTGAAGGTGCGCAGGGCTATCTCGCCGCCGCGGACCTCGCCGAGCGCTCCAAGAAGGAAGGCAACAAGGCCAGCCAGATCGTCCTCGATACCGATGGCACGGTCGGCAAGGCCTACGATGCCAAGACCACCCCGCACCTCTTCGTGATCGATAAGGAAGGCAAGGTCGCCTACAACGGTGCGATCGATTCCAAGAACACGACCGACGTGGCGGACATCGAGAGCGCCGACAGCTACATCTCGCTCGCGCTGGATGCCGTGCTCGAAGGCAAGTCCGTGGACAAGGCCAAGACCCCGCCATACGGCTGCGGCGTGAAGTACTCCAAGTAAGCTTTTCCGGATACTGTTGAAGCTTGGCCCCGGGGATGCGAGTCCCCGGGGTCTTTTCGTTTCGAGGGTGAGGGTGGGGCTGTTTTGAGCTCGATGGACTGTCCGCCTAAGAAGCCGTCTGAAAATTAACTGAAGTTGAGCAATTGGGCTGTACAGAGCCGCACGACCATTGGAGAATCCTCC
>NZ_JAPDDS010000024.1 GCF_025950085.1 Luteolibacter flavescens | reverse complement strand
CAGGCGCAGCCGCCTTCTTCGCAACAGGCGCAGCCGCCTTCTTCGCAACAGGCGCAGCCACCTTCTTCGCAACAGGCAATTCTCCCCCATTGCTTAGCTCCCTCCCAACTCGCTCCGAATGCGATGCAGCCTTGGCGATCAATTTCAATTTCCTCCTGAATGCGAGGACGCCCTTCCCAAACTCCGAGAGTGTCCAATACTCCTTCTCATCTGTCGGCGCATGAACTCTGTTAGAAGGCTCGAAAAGCTCCAGAGCGACGAAATCCGCGATCATCATTCTCGTCGTATTCGAAGCGACCGGCCAATTATCCCTAACATTCCGAGCATCATCAAAATTGTACATAAGCGCCCAATATTTTGACATCCCCTCCGAACTCTTCTCGATAATCAATTCCGGAGCCGTAATATCAAAAACATGAGCCATACTAACATCCTCTGGCGAAACCTCGAATGCACTACCACCCTTGAAGAATATCGAAAATTGAATTCTATTCCCCTCCAGAACCCTCATCACCTCGGAGTACTCTCTATCCTGCTCCGTTTGCGAATTGACCTTCGCCTGCTCAAGACTTATACGTAGATCGGAATTCTCTTTACTCAAACGGGTAAGCTCCGCCGCAAGCTCACCAGAGACGTCCGGAGACGCGCGAACCCATCCAACCTGAGGATTAGCAGTAAACTGCTTCATAAGGGCAATTGAGACCTTTCCGTGCAAGTCCTCCGAGTTCTTCCAGAAATTGACCATTTTGGACTTCACCTTATCCTTAAACCTCCCGAGGGATGCAATTGCGATCGGATCAGATTCCATCTTGGCCGCTGGCCACGACGCCTGACTGTCGATTACGAAACCAAGAGTTGGCTTACCCATCTTTTTGGCGTAGTCATATTCCTTTTCGGTATAACTTTTGCCAGCAACCATTGATCCGTATCGATGAGCAACAATCACAACATAGTAATCAACTTCACAAATCGTTCTCGCTATTATATTCCACTGCTCTTCGTCACCAGCACTAAACATCTCCATGCCAACCGGAATATGCCCCATCTCCAAGATGGCTTTGGTCACCTGATCTCGCTCACCCTTGAGATCCTCAAATGTTGAACTAACAAATATTTGATATTTTGTTTTCATAAGCATTCCATTCACGAGCGCACGCCTACGCGTTGGATTATCAAAATTCTGTTAGCCTGCAAGGTCCGCGTTTTCAATTCACCGACTGAAAGCTCCGGGTCGTACGGTCAAGTGGAACCTTTTCGACGTCCGATTCCTATTCCGCTTAACCGCCCACCCCTCCGCTTTCTGGAGAATCGAGGCTTCTTCTTCGAGGAAGAAGAGGCTCGTCTTCTCCCTCATGAGATCAAGCCTTGCTCATAACTCGGGCCTCATTGGTCCCGGAGCATCTTGATCCGGCGATTTTCGTGCAGCCGCTGACCAGTCCTTTCAATTGCTCCGCCGCACGATCTTCTCCAAGTATTGGACCGACACGCCCTCGAGAGCGAGGGAGACGTCATTGTGGCCGAAGCCTTTGAGCTCGTTGTGCCAGAGGATGTCGCCGGAGCCGGCGTCGAGGCAGAAGAGGTGGCCGCTGCAGCCGGCGAAGACGCGGCCGTCGCGGAGGATCACCGAGACGTCCTCGCCGCGGGTGGAGGAGAGGATGCCGCCGGTGCGCAGCTCGGTGGCCCAGAGCATTTCCCCGGTGGCGGAGTCGAGGGCCGCGATATTGCCATTGGTGCCGATGTAGAGGTGATTCATGTGCGGACCATCCAAACCGATGCTACCATGGGAGCGGAAGTGGAAATTCCCCTGCGGGATTCCACGTGGGGAATCCTGTTGCAAGGCCTAGCAGGTCCGGCCATCTTGGCGCTGCGGCATTTTTCCGATGAATTTATTCCAGCGTCTCACGTCCAACTTCGTGTTGGGACCAGCCGACTCCGGTCGGGCGGCTTCCGGGATGCCGGAAGAGCCCGCCGAGGAGGCGGAGGACGTGACCCTCGTGGAGCGCGCGCAGGCGGGCGACATGAAGGCCTACGACCTGCTGGTCACCCGACACCGGGGACGAATTTACGCCATGATCCGCAATATGGTCAAAAACGAGACAGATGCCTGGGACCTCTCCCAAGAGGTCTTCATCAAGGCATGGCAGGCGTTGCCGCGCTTCGAGGCGAAGGCGCGCTTCACCACCTGGCTCTACCGCATCGCCCACAATGCGGTGTATGACTTCACCCGCCGCCGCAGGCCGGAGGGCGGGGATGAGATCAATGACGAGCTTTTCACCCGCGACCGGATCGACCCGGCGGCGGTTGCTACCCCGGCGGAATCCCGCAGCCCGGACGAAGCGATGGCCGGGGACGAACTCCGCGCCAAGATCGAAGCCGCCCTCTCGAAGCTTTCTCCTGAGCATCGCGAGTGCGTGGTCCTGAAAGACGTGCAAGGCCTCGCGTATAAGGAAATCGCCGACGTCATGGAGTGCTCGCTGGGCACCGTGATGAGCCGACTCTACTATGCCCGCCAAAAACTCCAAACCCTCCTGAAGGATGAATACGACTCCCGATGAAGAACGGCTCGCCCTCTGGGTGGAGGACGAACTCGATGCCAACTCGCAGGCCGAGGTGGACGCATGGGCCGCCTCGCAGCCGGAGTGGCAGGAACGCCGCGCCATCGCGCGCGAGATGAAGTCCCTGCTGCAGGGAAGCCTCCCGGCTTCCGTGGAGCCACCCTACGCCGAGTTTTTCAATGCCCGCATCGCCCGCGAGATCGCACGGGAGGAAAGCAGTGGCCCGGAGATCGCTCCGATGGCACCTGTGGCCCCGACCGTGGCGGCACCGCTGAAGATGTGGCGCTGGTTCCTCCCGGCGACCGCCGTGGCGGGCATGGCGCTCTGCTTCTGGGCAGGCACCAGGATCACGCCGACCCCCGTCTCGGTGGCCGGACCGAGCTCCATCGTCCCCCTGCCCACCCCCATCGTTTACACGCCCGAGCGCGGGGTGACGGCGGACTATTTCGCCTCGGAGCCCGCCGACGCCATGGTCATCGTGCTGGATGGCGTGGCCGCGATCCCGGACAGCTTCGAGGTGCCCGACACCGCGGCCCTCGATAGCGGACCGGGTGCCTCCACCGCCGATATCGACTCGCCGAAGAAATGAACCGCCGCGCTTTGATAGGCCTGCTTTTCCTGGCAGGCAGCGGACTCGCCCCGGCCCAGACGGACCCGGGCAAGGAAGTCATCGGCACGCTCACCGTGACCGTCTATCACGCCACGAATGGCGACGCCGAGGCCTCCGGCCAGCGCGCCAAGGCTGCGAGCGAGGAGATCGTGAAACGCCTGACCGGCGAGCAGAAGCTGAAATTCGCCCACTACCGGGAGCTTGGCAGGGACAGCAAGCCGCTCTTCCGCAGCTACGAAAACTGGGCCCAGCCGCTGCCGCCCAGCGATGAGATCCTGCTCCGCTTCGAGGCGCAGAGCACGTTGACCAAGGAAAAACGCCGCCGTCTGGATATCGAGCTCTGGCTCAGCCGGAAGAAGATCCTCAAAACGGGAGCCGCCATGGAGATAGGCAAGCCGCTCCTGGTGCTCGGCCCGGAGTGGCGTGGTGGCCGCATGATCATCGCCGCAGAGCTACAGCCCGCGGAAGCGAAGGCGAAGTAAGCTGCCAAAAAGCGATCCCTTCGCGGCCTGGACCGGCCCCGGAGCTTGCGCCCCGGGGAACAACGGGGCATTAGTCATCGCATGAAGGTTCCGTTGATCTGCTGGCTCGCCGTCTGCCTGCCCCTTTCCGCAGGCACGCTGAAATTCGACCAGACGAAGAAGGAGGTCACGGTCGACAACGACCAGAAGACCGTCACCGTCGATTTCGAATTCAAGAACGAGAGCGACAGCGAGGCCCTGATCGAGAGATACGACGCGGGCTGCCCCTGTGCGACCGTGGGCGTGAAGGACTCGAAGATGAACTACAAGCCGGGCGAGACGGGCACCGTGCGCATCGTCTTCGACCTCGGCCTCGTCCCCGGCACCATGGACAAGGCCGTGGCCCTCTACATGAAGGGCGACGCCGCGAACAACCCGTCCGTCACCCTCACCAGCCACATCGTCGTCCCATCCCTCGTCGATGTGGAGCCGAAGTCACTGATGTGGGACATCGGCAGCAAGCCGGAGCCGAAGACGGTGACCGTGACCATGAATCACAGCGAGCCGATCAAGGTGCTCTCGATCACCGGTGCCGACACCCGGTTCAAGCAGGAGCTCAAGACGATCGAGGAAGGCAAGAAGTACGAAGTCACCATCACGCCCGCATCGACCAAGCAGGTCGGCATGGGCGTCGTCCATCTGGAGACCGACTGCAAGTATGACCGCCACCGCTCGCAGCGGATCTTCATGGTGGTGCGCCAGCCCGTGGCGAAGCAGGCGGCGACGACACCATGAAGGCGATCACGGAACTCGCCCTGGTGATCGGCTGCGCGTCGCTCGGCGCGCTGGCCACTTGGAAGATCGCGGGCCCGCCCTCGCGGGTCGTCGCCTGTGATCCCGCGACGCTATCCCCCGAGGAAATCTGCCTGGCCACGGTGCAAGCGGAGTGGCCGGAGGGTTCCTTCCTGTGGGTCGATGCCCGGCCTGCCGCAGATTGGAAGCGGAATGGCATCGCCGGCTCCATCCCCGTCACCCTCGGTGGCGATACCTCCTTCGACGAGCAGATCGAGGCCTCACTGGAGAAGCTCGGCACGGCGCAGCGAGTCCTCGTTTACTGCGGCAGCGCCGGATGCGGCACCAGCAAGGAAGTGGCAAAGCGCATTCGTGATCTCGGCTTCATTCCCGAGGTCCGCGCATTACACGGAGGCTGGGATGCGCTGACTCAGGCAGGCTTGGTCAAGGATTCCAGTCCGGCGAGTTGATATCGATCAGCTCGAGGTAGGGCTTTGCCGGGTCTTCCTTGTGATTCCACTGGATGGTGACCGTGGCGGGCACGCGGATGCCCCAGCGGATGGCATAGTCCGGCTTGTCCACCATTTCGCGAAGGCGGGATTGATTGGAGCAGTAGGCGCGCGCCGTCTCCCTGCCGAAGTTGCTGGAGAGCAGCTTGAGCGTGAATTTCCGGTCCGCATTCGGGATGCCCTTCTCATGGCAACCCACGACAGGCTCCAGGATCACGTGGAATCGCGTGGGATCATCCTTGTTCGGCTGGCGGGTGAAGGCGGCGAGCCTTCCGCCGACGAGATCGAGGAATGCGGGCAGGAAGACCTTCGGCGGCTGGTCGCCACGCTGGCGGACCAGCACGGCGAAGTCCGTATTCGGTCGGTCCTGCACGTAGAACGAGACTCGATAGGGATAGTCGGTGAAGCCCTCGATGGAATTCCGACGCGGCAAGTCGGAGAAGACCTGCGCCACTTCCGGCAAGTGGCCGCTGAGAAGCGTGCGATCCAGTTCCTTCAGGCCGATCTCCGGCTCCACCATGCCGACCCGGGAAGCGGCGTCCTTCGCCTTCAGGAACTTGTCCAGGACGTTGTTCGCCGCAACTGCCGGCGACGTCTCTTCTATCAACTGCTCAACGGCCTGTGTGGGAGTCTGCCGTACTTCGGACTCCTGCGGATCGAACGGCTCCAGCGGCGGTGCCACCGGCATCGGCCGGGGCTTTTCCGGCGAAGAAACAACCTGCTTGGGAGCAGGGTTTTCCCGGTCCCGGTTGAGCGCCTTCGGATACAGGAAATAGATCAGCGAGTAGATGGTCACCCCGGCCGCCGCGATGAATGCGGCAGGCAGGAGCGAGTGAATCATGCGGCTCCCGGCCGAGCCGCGGGAGTTATTCAGGGGCAACTCGCCATCCCGTGGTTTCAGCAGGTCGTCCGACGTGGTGTGCCGGGGCTCTATCGGCTCGGCATGTTCCCGGCCGGGTAGTTGCCTCGGCTCGCGGCGAACCTTCGGTCCTTCCGGAGCGGGCGGCGGAGGCTCCACCGGCAGCAGCCCGGGGTGAATCCCGGGCTCGGACTCCATGGGGGCGGTGATCGGCTCACGGCACTTCGGGCATGGTCCCGTCACCCCTGCCAATCTTGCCGGCACGTTCAGACGCACCTGGCAGTGTGGGCATTGGAATATAATCGTCTCGGGGGAAACCATTCAGGGCGGTGGATAGCCGACGAAAAGACGCTACCGGATGCTCCCGGTAGCGTCAACGATCCGCTGACTTCCTGCCGGGCGGCTCAATGATTCAGAGGGCTCTCGCCGGAAGCGTCGCCGAGGTGGGCGGACTTCTCGGGGAGGAACTTTTTGAAGCGCGATTTGTCGATCGCCTTCATGTAGGCTTCCTCCGGGGAAATCATGTTTGCCTGGAGCTTCTGCCAGATGGACTCGTCCATGAACTGCATCCCCTCGCCCTTGCCGCCGGTGATGACGTCGTAGAGCTTCTGGGTGGCACCTTCACGGATGATCGCGGAGACGGCAGGCGTGGCGAACATGATCTCGTGCACGGCCACGCGGCCCGGTTTGTCCGAGCGCTTGCAGAGGAGCTGGGCGAGCACGCCGCGCAGCGAGGCCGCGAGCATGGTGCGCACCTGCGACTGCTGGTCGGCCGGGAAGACGTCGATGATACGGTCAACGGTCTTGCGCGCGTTGTTCGTGTGCAGGGTGCCGAAGACGAGCAGGCCCGTCTCGGCGGCGGTCAGCGCCAGCGAGATGGTCTCGAGGTCGCGCATCTCACCCACCAGCACGATGTCCGCATCCTCACGGAGCGCGGCACGCAGGCCGTCGGAGAAAGATGGCGTCTGTATCGGCACCTCGCGTTGCGTGATGATCGACTTCTTGTTCCGGTGCACGAACTCGATGGGCTCCTCCACCGTGATGATGTGGCGGTTGTAGTTCGTGTTGATGTAGTCGAGCAGCGCCGCGAGCGTGGTGGACTTGCCGGAGCCGGTCGGGCCGGTGACGAGCACCAGGCCGGAACGGATGTGGCCGAATTGCTTGACCACCTCTGGCACCCCCAGCGACTCCAGCGACATGATCTCGGTCGGGATGAGCCGGAAGACCGCACCGAGGCCGTTGTTTTGCTTCAGGTAGTTGCAGCGGAAGCGCGAGTCCTCGTCCATCGCGTAGGCGAAGTCGAGGTCCCCGGTTTCCATGTACTTCGCGAACGCCTTCGGATCGCAGATTTCCTCAAGCATTTCCCGGATCATGGGCCCGTCCATGACAGGCCAATCGGGAATCGGGGTCACCGACCCGTGGACACGGGTTTTCGGCGGTTGGCCTTCGGCCAGGTGAAGATCGGAACCCCGGTTAGCGACGAGGTATTGGAAAAGGGCATCGATGCGAGCCATGGGATTTTACCGGTGGAAATCAGGATTGGAAGAAGTTGCGCATCTGGATCTTGTCCTCGCTGCGGAAGAGCGCTTCTTCCTGCGTGATCAAACCCTTGATGTAGAGTTTGCGGAGGGACTCATCCATCGTGATCATGCCGACATTCTTACCGGTCTGCATGATGCCCGGGAGCATGAAGGTCTTGCCGTCACGGATGGTCGCGGACACGGCGGGCGTATTGACCAGGAGCTCCAGCGCCATCACACGGCCATTGCCGTCGGCACGCGGGACGAGTTGCTGGGAAAGGACACCGCGCAGCGACTCGGACACCATGATGCGGATCTGCTCGCGCTGATCGACGGGGAACACGTCGAGCACGCGGTCCAGGGTACGAGGGGCATTTCCGGTGTGGAGCGTGCCGAGCACCAAGTGACCCGTCTCCGCCGCGGTGAGTGCGAGCGAGATGGTCTCAAGGTCGCGCATTTCACCGACCATGATGACGTCCGGGTCTTCCCGGAGAGCGCCGCGGAGGGCCTTCGCGAAGGACTCGGTGTGGGTGTGGACTTCACGCTGGTTCACGTGGCAGCCCTTGGACTCGAAGACGTATTCGATCGGGTCTTCCAGCGTCAGGATGTGGTCCTCGCGGTCCTTGTTGATGAAGTCGATGAGCGCCGCGAGCGTGGTGGATTTGCCGGAGCCGACCGCGCCGGTCACGAGGATCAGGCCGTTGTGATAGCGGGTCAGCGGGGTAAGGTGCTCCACGGGGAGATTGATCTCCTCCATGGTCTTGAGCTGCGTGTTGATGATCCGGAAGACCATGTCGTAGCCCAGACGCTGCTTCACCACTGATGCGCGGAAGCGGCCTTCTGGATTCGAGTAGGCGAAATCGACGTCACCGCGTTCCTGGAGACGCGCCCATTCCTTTTCCCCGAGAAAGGATCGCGCGAGTCGCTCCGTATCCTCCGCAGAAAGCGGCTCATGATCATGCCAGATGGGCAGAAGCTGACCAAAGCGACGCCAAGCCGGCGGGAAGGCTGTAGCAAGGTGAACGTCGGAACACTGGTATTCCCGGCCGAGCCGGAGGTATTCATCGACGTGGTCTAAGACACGGTGTTCGGACATGCGGGCTTGGGTTAGAGCGGGAAGATCCCGGTATGGGAAGGGGGAAATTTGACTGCGATTCAGCGCGGACGCACGTTGTCATTACCGGGTATGACAAAGCGCTTGCGGAGTTCATTCGAGGCCCATGCCTGCAGGGCGGGACGGGCCAAAGTGAAGACTCCACCGAGGGCGAGACTCCACAGGCTGCGGCGCACGACCTGCTCCGGCTGAGGCTTCGCCTTCCGCCCCCGGAAGAGGAAACTCGCCACCAATCCGGCCCCGAGCGAGCCGCCGAACCAAGCCAGCGGCTTGGTCGTCACGGACTCCTTCATGCGGGCAGGAACGTCCAGCCGACGACGTAGCACGGCGATGTCGCGAGCCACTGCCCCACGTGAGGCGGCGATGCGGGAGATCAGGACTTGTCTTTCAGATTGAGAAGCCATTGGCGGTCCTTGAGTAGTTCTTCCTTCGAGAGTGAAAACAGTGGCGCAGACGGCTTTCGCAGCAGCGCCACGATCACGCCGGCTATCGCCAGATGAAGCACGGCGGCACCGATCGCGGCGAAGTGCCACGGGAAATCCCCTGCGGCAGCAACCCAGCCGATGAGGCCGGCGATCCCGGTGAACCACGCCGTCATCGCGCAGCCAGCGATGATCGCCGCCATAGCCCCGCGCTTCGCCGCCTGCTGCCCGGCCTCGCGTGACTCCAAGGCAAGAAGCTCCATGCGCGCGGAGATGAATTCCACCGCGGACTCGCGAAGGGACGAGGCCTGCGTGGCCTCGGGATCGGGAACATCGCTCATGATATCAAAGGGCCGCGGCCACGCCTGCCATCAGGCGCGATCCGCGGCATTGGAAAATGACACCGGGTGGATGATCAGCGGCGGGCGATCAGGCCGATCAGGAAACCGACACCGAGGGCACCGAGCACGCAGCGGGTCGGGTGCTGGCGGATGTAGTCCTCGGTGGTGATGTGGAATTCCTTCGCCTTCACGCGGGTCTCGCGCCACTGGTCGTCGGCAGCGGAGCGGAATTCGCGGGCCTTGTCGGAGGCAACGGTTTTCAGCGTCTCGGCCTTCTCGGTCGCGGCCGCCTTGAAGGCATGGGCCTTCTCGCTGGCGACTTCGCGGAAATGCTGGACGGTTTCCACGGCCTTGTCCTTCACCGCCTTGGCTTGGTCGGAGGCTTGATGGGCTAATTCAGAAGCCTGATGGGCGAAATCCTTGGCCTTCTCGCCCGCGGCGGCGCGCAGGTCGTTGGCAGCTTGGCCGACGGATGGTCCAGTGGTGAAACCCGCTTCAGGATCGAGTGAACCGGCGTTGGCAAATGTATCGGACATGGCAGGGATGGATTGGAGTTGGATGGAAATTTGAGACGCTTTGCGCTTGGAAAAACGCTGCCACCGATACCACCACCGCGCAAGGAAGGATCTATCGGAAAATACCTCCTGTCATCTCGCCTCCACCCCCTTGACATCCAGCGCCCGCGGCGGTGTCAGCAGGCGTTTTTCCTGACTCTCCGGAGGCGAGGTGAACATCACGTTGTCCCACTTCGGCTCCTTGATCGGACCGGTCCCGCGGAATTGGAAAAGCCCGTAGAATGGCTTCAGCGGCAGCGTGATCACCCCGAGCAGCCCCCGGGCATTCATCCGGATGGTCATGTCGAGGGTGGAGCGGTTCAGGTCTGCCACCGCATCGCCGGTGAAAACGAGCGAGGACGTGGTGGTGAGGAAGTCCTCCGTGCTCAGCACGCCTTCCTTCACGCTGAAGGTGCAGAAGGCGTCCTTGGCTTCTTGGAAGCCGGCCTTCTTGTTCGCCAGAACCGCGGAAAGCACTGGTGACAGCGGCCCGAAGATCGGCACCGAGAACAGCTCGCCTTCCTCCAGCGCCACCAGTCCCTCGCCGCTGAGTCCGGCGGTGGCGACACCCTCGTGCTCGAACTCGATCCGGCCGGTGACAAAGCCCTTGGCCTTCTTGTCGAATCCGCAGACCACCGAGATTTCCGGCAGGCTGAGGCGCGTCCAGTCCAGCTCGCCCTTCACCTTCGAGTGCTTCTCACCCGGCTTGATGTCGAATTCACCGCGCACCGGACCATTGAAGACATCGAAGGTGAGATCCCGGATCTCGGTGGAGTGAGGCTTCACCTGCACCTTCGTTTTCAGGCCGGACAGCAGCAGGTCCTTGCCCACGAATTCATAGCTCACCTTGCCCGCCGTGCTGCCATTCACGCGGAAGTCCGTCTTGCCCGCACCCCGCTCGAAAAGCCCGATCACCCCTCCCCCGGTCAGCCGTGGAGTCGTGTGAAAGCGATACTCCTCGAGGTGATCCGCTACGGTCGGCAGGAAGCATCGCAGGACGGGAGCCGGCCAGAAATCGCCCTCGATGCCCTCCAACGTTAGGGTGCCCGGCTCGCTGTCCCAGCGCACGCGATCCACCTTTGCCCGGCCGGTCCGGGGGCCGCCATGCTCCTTGCGCATCGCGTAATTCGTATAGTCGAACTCCACCTTCCCGTCCGTGAAATCGAGGAAGTCGTGATTGAGTTCCATCTGCACCTCGGCCTCGCGGAAGGGCGTGCCCTTGTAGGCCATGTGAGTGGCGCGGGCCTCGCCATGTGCTTCCCAGTCATGATGGTCGTGCGGATTGATCCGCCCCGATACCCGGGCATAGACCTTCGTATCGTCGCGGTCGCTGAAGTCCTTGAGCACCTGCCCGAGCGGGTGCTTGTCGAAGAAACCGCTCCAGACGCCTTTCCTCAGGTCGGTCGAGACGTCGTAGCGGATGAGATCCGGCTTCGCCAGCAGGCGACCGCGCAGGGTGCCGTCGGGCCGCGTCACCACCAGATTGTCGAGGAAGACATTCTCGCCGTTCCAAGCTACGTCCGTCTCTACCCGGGATGCCTTGTGCCCTTGGAAATGCAGATCCTCGGCCATCAGGTGACCGGCCAGATGGATGGAGGGCTTGCCATTTTCCGGCCACTTGAAGTCCCCGCGTACCGAGAGTTCCGGCCGCGCCTGAAAGCTGACCTGATCCAGCCATCCCGGCGCGTCGAATTCTTTCAAAAGCACTGGCAGCTCGAGATTCGAGTTGGCTTCGAAACGCCCCGAGCGGTCTGCCATGTCATACTCCATCCGGCCCGTTAGCGAGCCGCCGTCGTCGTCTAGCTGCAGCGACTCCAGGACCAGCAGGCGCCCGCGCATCTCGCCCTTCGCGTCGATCTTCCTCAGAGAAACCCCGCCATGCTCCAGCGAGCCACTTTTCACATGCACGTCAGCTCGCACCGTGCGCGGGTCGTCGAGGTCTCCCTCCACGCGCAGTTGCACCACCGGCGGGTCTTCCGAATCGAAGTTCCATGGCTCCAGCAATTCGATTACCCGCGTGATCTGCTGGCGGCGATAGGCCCGCGCCTGATCGTTGTCGAAATCCGTCTCCGCCGGGCGCTGTCGGTAGCCTAGAATCAGCGCCTCCAGCTCGATGCGGATCCCGCCGACCTCCCCTGTCGCGTCGATCACCTCGAAGCGACGACCGCCCGGCATCAGCAATCGCCCGCTGGCATTCGTCACCTCCAGCACCTTCGACTCGGGATCCAGCGGATCAGCGGGCAGAGAAAGGGATCCCCCTTTCAAGTCCAGGCGCTCCACCCGGACGTCGCCGCGCGCCAGCTTCGTGCGGTCCACGTCCACCATCACCTCGCGCACCCGCGCCAGCACCCGCTGCCGCGTCTCGTCACCATAGATGGTCACCTCGTCCGCCTCCACGCCCTGCATGGGCCAGTATCTCAGGCCCGCGATGTCCGCGTGCAGGCCCTGCTTTGCCAGCGCCTTCTCGATCTCGCTCCGCCAGGAATCCGGCAGCCCCGTCTGGTTCGCCCACCACAGCACCCCGCCCGCCGAGAGGACTCCCGCGAAGATCAGCAACGCCAGGAGCGTGCGGACCTTGTGGATGATGCGGATGTGCCTCACGCGCACAGGATAGATGGGAACCTGAAAGTGCCAAGTCACAAGGAAAGCGCTTTCCACCGCCCGCTCCGCTTTCATTGGCACTTGGCACTTCCCTCCGCCCTCCTAGACTCCACTCCGTGCGGTTCATCGTCCTTGGAAGCGGCAGCGGTGGGAATGCGGCGGTCGTCGAGGCCGGCGGCATGCGCCTGCTTGTCGATGCCGGACTCTCGGCCAAGCAACTGACTGATCGGATGAAAGCCAGCGGCATCGAGCCCGCCAGCATCAATGCCGTGCTGCTGACCCATGAGCATGGCGACCACGTGCGCGGCCTGCGGGTGCTGATGAAGCAGATGGCCGCGCCAGTGTACGCCACCCCATCGACCTCCATGGTGGTGCGCGGCAGCGGCGTCGATACCGCCTCGTGGAAGATCTTCGAATCCGGCGGGAGCTTCCACTTCAATGGACTGTCGGTCCATTCCTTCGCCGTGCCGCACGATGCGGTCGAGCCGGTCGGCTTCGTTTTCCGCCATGAAGAGAAATCCTTCGGCCTGTTGAGCGATACCGGCCACGTGACCAAGCTCATCTCCGAACGCCTGCGCGGCGTCGGCGCGCTTTTCGTGGAGGCAAACTACGATGACGCGCTGCTGGAGGCGGACACGAAACGCCCGTGGTCCACGAAGCAGCGGATCTCCTCACGTCACGGCCACCTTTCCAATGCCCAGACCGCCGCGCTGGTGGCGGAACTTGCCACGACCGGCCTGCGCCGCGTGGTGCTCGGCCACTTGAGCCGGGACTGCAATTGCCCGCTGACCGCGGCCAAGGCGGTGCGGGGCAGCCTGGCGGAAGTAGAGATCGTCTGCGCGGAGCAGGACAAGCCCTGCGGCTGGTGGGAGTGACCAGTGCCGCGTGGATTCGCGCGGGAGATTTTCCAGTCACACTTTGGGCGCTGGAGACATTGTTGATGAAACGACGTCATCAATCCGTATTTTCCGCCCGTGAAATTGACAGCCCTACTGACCATGCTTCCGCTCGCACTGATCGCGGCGGAGAAGCCGAACATCGTCCTGATCTACGCCGACGATCTCGGCTACGGTGATATCTCCTGCAATGGCGCGAAGGCGGTGCAAACCCCGAACATCGACCGGCTTGCCAAGGAGGGCATCAATTTCACCGCGGGCTACTCGACCTCCGCGACCTGCACGCCCTCCCGATTTTCGCTCCTCACCGGCAAGTATGCCTGGCGCAAGCAAGGCACCGGGATCTTGCCGGGAGACGCCGCCCTGATCATCGACCCGGCTCAGCCCACGCTGCCCGGCACGCTGGGAAAAGCAGGCTACCGCACCGGGGTGGTGGGCAAGTGGCACCTCGGCCTGGGCGGCAAGGAAGGAGTGAACTGGAACGAACCGATCAAGCTCTCCCCGAATGCCGTGGGCTTCGACTTCTCCCACATCATGGCCGCCACCGGCGATCGCGTGCCCTGCGTGTATGTGGAGGATGGGAAGGTGGTGAATCTCGATCCCGCCGATCCCATCGAGGTTTCCTACAAGACCCCCTTCCCCGGTCTGCCGACCGGTGTGAGTCATCGCGCTGAATTGAAAATGGACTGGAGCCACGGCCACAATATGGCGGTGGTGAATGGCATCGGCCGCATCGGCTACATGAAGGGCGGAGCCAAGGCACTGTGGAAGGACGAGGACATGGCCGACCACTTCTCGGTGCAGGCGGTGCGCTTCATCCGCGAGTCAAAGGAGCAGCCGTTCTTCCTCTTCTTCGCGCTGCATGATCCGCATGTCCCGCGGGTCCCCCACCCGCGCTTCGTCGGCAAGACGACCATGGGCC
The DNA here is from genome assembly GCF_025950085.1 of Luteolibacter flavescens. Classification (NCBI taxonomy): domain Bacteria; kingdom Pseudomonadati; phylum Verrucomicrobiota; class Verrucomicrobiia; order Verrucomicrobiales; family Verrucomicrobiaceae; genus Neoluteolibacter; species Neoluteolibacter flavescens. Next base: position 9,505 of record NZ_JAPDDS010000024.1, on the reverse strand, counting down.
CGCGAGGCGATGTGATCGTGCAGACGGACTGGCAGGTCGGCGAAGTCCTCAAGGCGCTGGACGACCTGAAACTCACGGAGAACACGCTGGTCATCCTGTCCAGCGACAACGGCCCAGTCATCGACGACGGCTACAAGGACGACGCAGCGGAAAAGCTGGGCGACCACAAGCCTGCCGGTCCATTCCGCGGAGGGAAATACAGCCTCTACGAGGGCGGCACGCGCGTCCCGACGCTTGCCCGCTGGCCTGCGCGGATCAAGCCCGGCACGACCAGCGACGCGGCGGTCAGCCAGATCGATTTCGCGAAGACCTTCGCGACCATCGCAGGTGCCGATGCCAGCTTCCCCGACAGCCGCGATGCATCGGCCGCCTTGCTTGGGGGATCGGAAAAGGGACGCGAGGAAATCATCATCCACGCCGGACGTCTCGCCATCCGTTCCGGCGACTGGAAATTCATCCCGCCCGGCCAAGGAGCGAAGCGGAGTAAATCCACCAACACCGAACTCGGTAACGAACCCGTGGGCCAACTCTTCGACCTGTCCAAGGATCCCGGCGAGAAAACCAACGTCGCGAAGGACCTTCCCGCGAAGGTTTCCGAGATGAAAGAGAGGTTGGGGGCGGTGAGGTGAAATTTCGTTCTACGCAATCGAAGAATCGAGTGGCTTACTTCATCTCAGCGGACACTTTTAAGCCCATGAGCTTATCCGAGATCGTGGAGGAAGCCTTGAAGCTCCCCGAAGATCAACGGGCACAACTCGCTGCCAGATTGCTCGGATCTCTTCCTCCCGCGCTCTCCGAGCCCGACGAGGGATCAGCCGAAGCAAAGCGGCGCATCGACGAAATGAAACGCGACCCTTCTTCCCGCCGGACTTGGGAAGAGATCAAGCACGAGCTCAATAGGTAGACCGCTTGTCATATCGGGGCAAAGGTGCCAAGGATGAGCAATGGCAAGCTCACGACAAAAACGCGAACAGCTCGCCGCCAAAAAATCCCGCAAGCGCCTGAAGCGCCGGCAGGCGGAACTCACCGAACAGGAACTGAGAATCAAGGGTGAAGCCGCCGCACGCAGACTGATTGCGGTCGATTCGTCAAAGATCCGTTCAAGAAGCGTGATGCCGTCCCGGGACGTGCCCCTCTTCGCCGGGAAATACTATCTCGACTACTCCTTCACCTGCATCGACTGCAGAAGCAAACAAGTCTGGACGGGATTACAGCAAAAATGGTGGCACGAGGACTTCGGCGCGGATTGGGAACGCATCGCGGTGAGATGTCGTGACTGCCGGAGGAAGGAACGATCCCGCCGCGATGAAGCACGCAAGACACATTAGGAAGGCCTGCTGCGGAAGCGCGAGAACGGTCGGGCATGAGCCCCTGCGCTACCCCCCTGCCGCGATGGTCACGATCTCCACGTTCGCGCCTTCCTTCACCTCCGTGGTCGCGTAGTCGGCGGGAAAGACGGGCTCGCGGTCGAGCTCCACGACGACAGGCTTGCCCGCAAGACCGAGGGCTTCGAGCAGCGAGGTGACGGTGAAGGCGGCCGCGTCGAATGCGCGGGAGCTGCCATTGATGACGAGATTCATGCGGGCTCGGTGGGTGCGGTGTGCGAGGTGACGAAATCGATGACCAAGCTGACGATCTCCAAAAACACAAAAGCGCCCACCACTGCGGGATACTGCCAGCCCAGGTAGTCATTGTGCAGGAAGTTCCAGAACCAGTTCTGACCCGCATAAAGGGCGACCGAGATCACCATTATTCCCAGCATCATCAGCGACCACGCGCTCATCAGAGCCCGGGAGCGGCCCGTGCGCGCAAACCCGGACAGCACCGCCGCCAGCAGGAAGGCCGCGATATTCGTCCAAGCAAAGAGCCGCAGGTCCGCGAGCAGCGCCTGATAGGAGAGATCGAGCCGCGTTTTCACTTCGCTCACCTTTCCCTTCAGTGCGTCCAGTGCCTTGCGAGCGAGAGGCTGTTGGACCTCCGGGAAATCGAATTCCCTCGCACGATTGATCCCACCTGCCGCGAGCCGCCTTAGCCAATCCTCGGCGGATGCCTCGTAGGAATGGAGCTCCGCCTCCAGACGCTGCCGGACACCGCCGCGGATCAGCTTTCCGATGACCGGGCGGTCCAGGGTTTCGCGGAGCTTTTCCGCGACGGGATCCGAATAGCCGCGGGATTTCTCCACGGCCACGTCCTTGGCCTTCGCGGTGATGATGCTGTTGGCCGAGTAGGTGGAGACGAGCAACGCGATGGACAGCGCCGCGCCGATGAGGTGAAGGGCGATGAGGACCTTCCGGAACATCGCTCAGTGCGCCAGGATGGCCGAGTCCCAGTCTTTCCAGACGGGATCGAGTTGCTTGCCGCGGAGCATCGCCGCGACTTCCACGGCGCTGCGCGTGTCGTCGATCTTGAATTGCTCGGTGGCCTTCTCGCAGCCGGTGGTCTTTTCCAGCTCCACACGGCGTCCACGCACCGTGAGGTGGAGATCATCGCTGCCGGCACCCGTGTAGCCGCCGGGCTCGGTCCGGGCACCCGCAGACATGTGGGTCACGCCGAGCGGAGCGACGGCATCGCGGAATGAGGCAGTCTCCCGCGTGGAGAGCACGATGCCGACCTGCGGGAAGCAGACGCGGAATGCAGCGACAAGCTGGACCAGCGCGCGATCCGACAGGTAGAGATCCGCATCCGGCTGATACTGGTAGTTCCCCGCGTAGGGCTTCATCCGCGGGAAGGCGATGGTGAACTGAGCCTTCCAGCAGTGCTTGTAGAGATACTCCAGGTGCGCGGCGAGCGACAGCGCCTCGTGCCGCCAATCGGCAAGGCCGAACAACGCGCCGATCCCGATACGCCGGAAGCCGCCCGCATAGGCGCGCTCCGGGCAATCCAGCCGCCAGTCGAAATTCTTTTTCGGCCCCGCGGTGTGCAGGCGGACGTAGGTCTCGCGGTGGTAGGTCTCCTGATACACCACCAGCCCCTCGGCACCGTGCTGGACGATTTCCGCGTACTGGTCGTCCTCCATCGGGCCCACTTCGAGGGCGACGGTGGGAAACATGTCCTTGATCGCGTCGATGCACTCCTGGAGGTAGCCGTCGGAGACGAATTTCGGGTGCTCGCCGGCGACCAGCAGGATATTCCGGAAGCCGAGGTCGTGGAGATACTTCGCCTCGCGGACGACCTGCTCGATGGTCAGGGTCACGCGGAGGATGCCATTGTCCCGGGAAAAGCCGCAGTAGGAGCAGTTGTTCACGCACTCGTTCGACACGTAGAGCGGCGCGAAAAGCCGCATGGTGCGGCCGAAGTGGTGGCGCGTCAGCCGCTGGCTCTCGCGGGCCAGCGCCTCGAGATCACGATCGGACGCAGGCGCGATGAGCCGCTCGAAACGTCGGAGCAGCGGCGACTTGTTTTCCAGGGCGGAGGCGAAATGGGCAGAGAAACTCACGGACGGCGGCAGCATGCGACGTGGAAGCCCCGGCGTCAAAGCGGGATACCGCGGAGTCCGAAGCCACCCTCCGGAGCTTGCCAAGCTCCCCCGCGGCGGCTTTCCTCGCGCCCATCCTGCCCATGAGCGAGCGCATCGTCTGCAAACCCACCCCCTGGTTCCTGCTTCGCGCGGCGGCGATGCTGCTGATGTTTGGCATATTCTCGGTCCTCTTCTTCCGCGACGGCAAGTGGGGATACCGCGAGCAAAACCTCTCCTACCACATGTCGAAGGCCTTCGAGAAGGCCACGACGGAATTCAAGGCGAAGAAGGACAGCCTGACCCCGGAGGCCTGGCGGGCCTATGCGGAGAAGCAGGTCATCGACTTCATCCCGCTGACCAAGGACGAGTCGGAAAAGACGCCCGTGCCGGTTCCCGAGGGCACGCCCGTCCCCATGCCGTGGCCCGCCATCCTTCACGACTACGAAGCGGTAAATGCCTCGCTCGGCCAGGAGCAGGGCAAGCTTTTCAATGACTACCGCCAGCAGGCCGACATCAAGAAAGCCCCTCCCGAGAAGGACTTCCCTGAGCGGAAGGTGCAAGAGCAGTGGGTGGTCTTCTGGATCTGCCTCGTGCTGACGGCCGGGGCCGCCGCCGTGCTTCTGCGCACGCTGGGCCGCAAGATGGTCATCGACGACGAGGGCTTCTACCCCGCATCCGGCGGCAAGTTCGCCTTCGCCGATCTCGCCCGCCTCGACCTGCGCAAGTGGGACACGAAAGGCCTCGCCTTTGCCTGGGCGAAAACCCCCTCCGGCGGCGAGAAGAAGCTCCGCATCGACGGCCTGACCTACGGTGGATTCAAGAAGGAAGACGACGAGCCCGCCGAGCGGCTGATGCGCCGTTTGAAAGAAAAGTTTTCCGGAGAACTGATCGAGTACGTGACCGAGGTGGAAGAGCCCGCAAAGCCAGCCACACCGGGCGCTTGAGCGTCCCGCGACGCGACGTTTTTCGGGGTTGCCAAGGTCCGGCAGGATCGGTAAGCCCTCCCGCACAGCTTCAACTACCAAGCACATCCAAATGTCTGAAAAGAGCATCGAAGACCGAGTGAAGGACATCATCGTCGACCAGCTCGGCGTTAACGCCGATCAGGTGACCCTGGAGGCCAAGTTCATCGAAGACCTCGGTGCCGACTCCCTTGATACGGTCGAACTGGTGATGGCCTTCGAAGAAGAGTTCGAAATCGAAGTGCCGGACGAAGAAGCCGAAAAGCTCCAGTCCGTGGGCGATGTGGTGACCTACATCAAGGCCCAGAGCTAATCCGAGCTCTCGCGCTTTACCCCGAAAGGGCGGACTCCCTGGTGAGTCTGCCTTTTTTTTGCACTTCGCCGGATATCGCGGACGCTGCCGCCGCCCGATGCACTCGCCCGACAACATCCAATACGCTCTGGAAACGACCCGCGTCCTGCTGGAGCCGGATCGTCGGATCGATACCTTCGGCGACACCCGCTTCGAGTTCCTGCTCCTCAGCGAGCTGATGGACCGGACCGGTGAGGTGCGCCTGCGCACGGGCGAGGTGGAGGCGATGCGCCCGCGAATCCTCCGGCCCGAGTCGATGGCGGAGATCGAGCTCGAGGGCTTTGGCGACAAGGCCCGCGAGCGTATGGACGCCCTGATCGAAAAGCTGAAGGCCGAGGGCAAGGACCTCGCCTTCCTCCGCTACGGCTTCCGCTTCCGCAGCGGCAAGGTGAACGAGGAAATCGTCCACGACACCATGGACGCCGTCCGCGATCGCGTGCTGGAAGACGCCCGCCGCATCGGAAACCCAGCCCAGGCCATCATCGAGGGCGTGGATGACGCCTGGGAGGTGTCCATTTTCAAGTTCGCCTTCGAGATGATCCGGCAATCCCTGCCGATCAATCGTTTCGATCTCCACAGGCGCGGCCTGATTTGATAGAACCCGCCAAGGATGCGTCTCTGGACTTTGATCAAACTGGTGGCTGGCGTGGTGGTCCTTGGGGTCACCGTTTTCACCGGCTTGCTGGTGTGGCATGTCCAGAACGAGCCTATCGACGGGATTTTCACCAAGCTGGTGCCGGTTCAGTTCGACCCGAAGCCGATGGTCTCGCTGCCTGTGGCGAATGCGGATCTGCCGGAGATCGACCCCGGCGCGAAGATCTTCGAAAAAGCCGCGGAGCTGATCGCCATCGACAAGCTCCCCGAAGCCCGCGAGCGCCTGAGGACGGTGGTCAATACCTACCCGCGCTCGAAGGCGGCCCCGGAGGCCCGCCGCATCGTCGGCGAAATGAATCTCGATGACCTGCTCTCCGCCGCCCACATGGAGGACAAGGCCATCCACATCGTGCGTCCCGGCGAGTCCTACACGGGCATCGCGATGAAGCACAATACGTCCCTCGACTGCATCGTCTACCTGAACGGGCTGATGGACCTCAAGGGACTCCATCCCGGGGAGGAACTCGTGGTCATGCCGCTGGACCTGCGCGTGCTCGTCGAGCCGGGCCGCAAGTCGCTCTCCCTGTGGAAGGGCGGCCAGTTCATCAAGGAGTATCCCCTGCTCTCCGCCGACGTCGGCTCGCACAAGTCGGCGCAGGTCACGAAAATCACCTCGAAGGCCGGGATCGCCGGGGATCGCCGCGTGTCGCCCGACATGAGGGACTATCGCGAGTCAGAGAAGGTCTTTTCCCTCGATAAGACCCCGCTGCAGATCCGCTCCTTCCACCGTGAGGACAAGGACGACGACGATGATGATGACGACCGCCGCCCCGCCGGGCCGGGCTTCATTCTCTCCGTCGAGGATGCGGAAGAGCTTGCCTTGCTCCTCCGCCCCGGGAATGAGGTGGAAATCCGCGTCACCGGACCGTAGTCTCCCCCCGTCCGCCACCCGCCCCTTTCAATTTTCCCGACGAATGCAACTGCTGGAATTCGAAAAGCCCATCGCCGAGCTTGAACGCGAGGTGGAGAAACTCCGCGCCAAGGCGGCATCACAGAATATCGACATGTCGGCCGATATCGCCAGCATGGAGGCCAAGCTGGCTGAAACCCGCCGGTCGATTTACGAAAACCTGACTCCCTGGCAGCGCGTGCAGATCGCCCGTCATACCCAACGGCCATTCATGCTCGACTACATCGCCCACGCCTTCACCGACTTCTGCGAGCTGCACGGTGACCGGCACATCGGCGATGATCATTCGATGCCCGGCGGCTTCGCCCGCATTGGCGGTCGCCGCGTGGTCGTGCTCGGCCACCAGAAGGGCCGGAACACCAAGGAAAATCTCCATCGCAACTTCGGCAGCGCCCACCCGGAAGGCTATCGCAAGGCGATGCGCCTGATGAAGCTCGCCGAGAAATTCGGCCTGCCGGTCATCGCCCTCATCGATACCCCCGGAGCCTACCCGGGCATCGGTGCGGAGGAGCGGAACATCGCCGAAGCGATCGCCTACAATCTCCGCGAGATGATGCTGCTGAAGGTGCCGGTCATCGCCATCGTCCTCGGTGAAGGCGGCTCCGGCGGAGCGCTCGGCATCGGCGTGGCCGATCGCGTCCTCATGATGGAAAACGCCTACTACTCGGTGATCAGTCCCGAGGGTTGTGCCGCCATCCTCTGGAAGCACCGCAAGCACGCTCCCGATGCTGCCGAGGCGATGAAGCTGGCCGCTCCTGACCTGCTGAAGCTCGGCCTGATCGACGGCGTCATCACCGAACCCCACGGCGGAGCCCATCACGACCACGCCGGCACCGCTGCCGCCCTGCAGTCCGCCATTCTTGCTAACCTGCACGACCTGGCGAAGCTCAGCACCGAGCAACTCCTGGATGCCCGCTACGCCAAGTTCCGCGCCTTCGGCGAGTGGGAAGGCAAGTGATCATGGCCGCGGCAACTTGCCGCGAGCCTTTCAAATGGAGATGATGGCCGATGGCAGGTTGCCACGGCCATTGAGGAGAGACCGGCGGCTGGAAGCCGCGGCCACCGTGGTCAGATCCCCGCCGCCCACAGGCAGGCGTGGATCTTGAAGTCGAGCAGGTAGCCCTCTTCTTCCTTCGCCTTCAGCCAGGTCCGCAGCTCGGCGCGCGGCACGAGGTGCACCTTGATGTCCTCATGCTCGGTGCCACCGCCGTCGCCTTCCTTCACCAGATCGGTGGCGTAGAAGAGGTGGCTGAGCTCGGACGTCATCCCCGCGGAAGTCGGCGATGCCAGCAGCGGCTCGATCTTGCCCGCGCGATACCCGGTCTCTTCCAGCAGCTCCCTGCCTGCGGTCGCGGAGAGTTCTTCACCGCGGAAATCGTCCTCGTCGCCCACCAATCCGGCGGGAATTTCGATTACCTTCCGCTGCACCGGGATGCGGAATTGCTCGATCAGCACGATCTCGTCGTCGGGCGTAACGGCCAGAATTCCAACCGCCGCGTCGGCATTCGGCCGTTTCGTGAAGTCCCAGTGGCCAATGCGATAAACTCCAAGCCAACGGGTTTCAAACAAGGTTTCCGGTTCGATCATGGGATAAGAATGGTTGGCTTGTCGCCGTAACGAGGGCACCTTTCACCCGTCACGAACGATGTCGCGCCACGATTTCCAAATCCCCGTCACCTTCAAGCACCGCGTGTGCTTCACGCGCGATGCCTTCGCGCCGGGCAATGCATTGTTAGGCGAAATCCTCACCGAAGGCGGAGGCCGTCGCGTGCTGGTCACCATCGAGGAAAGCGTCGCGCAGGCGTGGCCGGAGCTGACCCGCCGCATCGAGACCTACTTCGCCGACCTCGGCTTCGACTGGCGCGGCCTGCACGTCCTACCCGGTGGCGAGGCCGTGAAGGCGGACGATGCGCTGGTGCGCCGCGTCTGGGGCCTGATCGACCGCGAACACATCGACCGTCACTCCTACGTCATCGTCATCGGTGGCGGTGCCTTTCTGGATGCCGTTGGCTACGCCGTGGCCACCGCCCATCGTGGCGTGCGGCTGGTGCGCTTCCCCACCACCACCCTCTCGCAGGACGACAGCGGCGTGGGCGTGAAGTGCGCGATCAACGGCTTCGGCAAGAAGAACTGGATCGGTGCCTTCGCCGTGCCCTTCGCGGTGATCAATGATTTCACCTTCCTCGTCAGCCAAGATGAGGAAACCTGCCGCGCCGGCCTGATCGAGGCGGTGAAGGTGGCGCTGGTGAAAGACGGCAGCCTTTTCGAGTGGATCGAGAAGCACGTCGATGACCTCGCCGCCCTGGTGCCTGCCGCGCTCGAGGAGTGCGTAGAGAAGTCCGCGCTGCTCCACGCCACTCACATCGCCCAAGGCGGCGATCCTTTCGAGACCGGCAGCAGCCGACCGCTCGACTTCGGCCACTGGGCCGCGCACAAGCTGGAGCAGCTCTCCGGCTTCTCCGTGAGCCATGCCCACGCCGTGGCGATCGGCCTCGCGCTGGACACCCTCTACTCCGGACGTTGCGGCCTGCTGCGCGAATGCGTGGCCGAGCGGGTGATCGAGGTGATCTCCAGCCTGAAGCTCCCGCTGTGGCACGAGGCGCTGGACCTGCGCGACGCGAATGGACGCCGTCTGGTGCATCAGGGTCTTGAGGAATTCCGCGAGCACTTGGGCGGCGAGCTTACCGTGCTGCTGCTCCGCGATGCGGGCGTCGGCCAGGATGTCCACGCACTGGACGAAGGACTCGTCGATGCCTGCGTCGACTCGCTGCGCGAGTATCAGTCGAAGCCGGTCCGCACCTTGCGCGTGCGGCCTTGAGGCGTGGGGCGCGGGTGGTGCGGCCATCGCTCACCCTTTCGGGGCAATGGCCGGGCGCGGCTTTCCGGCTAACCTGCCCTTGTGACCCGACGCCACATCCTCGGCATATTCTTCGCCGCGCCGCTGGGGCTGCTCGTCGCCGATGACGAGCGTCCCGTTGTGGACGACTCGCAGGCGAAAAAGGAAGCTCCCTCATCGGGCCTGCCCACGCTCTGGATCGCCGGGGACTCCACGGTGAAGAACCAAGGGACCATGCGCGGCTGGGGGCAGGAGATCTGTAAAGGCCGGAGACATGGGTTACACTTGTTCGGGGACATGGGTTACACTTTTGGGCACTTCAGCTGCCAGCGGT
>NZ_JAPDDS010000023.1 GCF_025950085.1 Luteolibacter flavescens | reverse complement strand
CTCCGACCTCCGACCTCCGACCTCCGACCTCCGACCTCCGACCTCCGACCTCCGACCTCCGACCTCCGACCTCCGACCTCCGACTTCCGACTTCCGACTTCCGACTTCCGACCTCCGGAAGAAATACTCGCCGGCTAAAGCCAGCGCTCCGCCTGCGGCAGCCTCCGGAAAAAGAAGCGCGTCTTGCGAAGCGGGCGGATCCGCGCTACGCAAGTCGCCGTGTTTCCCTCCGGTAAAGTGGATCGCCCGTATTTCGTGAGTTGGCTGCGGCGCACCCGCAAGCAACTCGCGGCGAGCGGACGGCTCACGGAGATCGCGCTGATCCTTTCCCGCGACGACCATCGCCCGCCCGCCCAGTGGAGCCGCTATCTGCGCGAGGTGATGGAGGAAGAGTCCACCCCCTCGCTCGACCTGCTCACGAAGATCGATGCCCTCCTCGCCCGCCCCGTGCGATGCGCCGCGAAGGCAGAGACGCCGCTGCTCTTGTGAAGCGGGAGGCGGGGTGAAGCAACGGGTGCCTCTCCCTGGGAGCGCGTGGCCACCGGCCCGCTTCGACAGACCGGCGAAGCAACCCTCAAAGCCCGCCATCATCCCAAGCCATCGTGGTCCGCATCGCTCCGCGTGCGGCCCACCGGTGCGGGGAAGCTACCAGAGCAGCCCGCTTTCACCTGCGTCCTTCCACAGGGCCAACGGCCCGGCCATTCCTCAGCCCCGGCCATCGGCCGGGGTAAGCCGTGCAGGAGATCCCGGCGGCCTGAAGGGCAGCGATACGTGATGGGGCTTCTCTCACCGGGATGCGATGACGCGGGCTATCCTCGTCACTTCGCCCACCATCCAAGCGAGCCGGTGGCACGCGCTCCCAGCGGGCCGTCATCGGGGGTGGCGGCGTTCATCCCACGATATCGCTGCCCTTCAGGCCGCCGATCCGGGGCATTGCCCAACCCCGGCCGATGGCCGGGGCTGAGGGATGGCCGGGCCGTTGGCCCTGTGGAAGAGGGTCGGAGCTTGCGGGCGATTTCTCCCCGCCACACGTGGCCATCCGCCGGGGACCACTCGGGCCGGTCTAATGACCGGCGCGCTCCCGGGGACCCGCTTCAGAATCACCTCTCACAAGCCCGCATCCACCATCCACCATCCACCATCTCCATCAAATCCCCGCGATCCTCCGCAGCACCTCCCTCGCGTGTCCTGCGGAGGTGCTCCATGGCTTCGCGGGGCGCTCGATGTGCCAGCCTTTTTCCTCGCCGAGGGCGGTCAGCCGTTCCGAGGGATTCACCAGGGTATTCTCCACGCAGCAGCGCAGCATGGGCAGGTCCGCGGAGCTGTCCGAGTAGCCGTGGCTGCGTGGCCACAGGCCGTCCGCCGCGGCAGGCGCGCCGATGATCTCCGAGAGTCGTCGTACTTTTTCCGCACCCTTGTGGTTCCGCAGGTCGGGCAGCAGCGGCATCGGCCCCTGCCACTCCACCAGCGTGCCCAGCGCGAGGTCGAAGCCCAGCACCCGGCCCACTTCCCTCGCGTAGAATTCCGGGCTCGCCGATGCCAGCACCGTCAGGTGGCCCGCATCGCGATGGCGCTGCAGCTTCTCCAGCATCACCGCATAGCAGCGAGCGGGGAAGAACTCCGCCACGAAGTCCCGCGCCCATGCCTCGATCTTCGCGTGGTCCGCGCGCCACAGGTAGCTGAGGAAGACGCGCTTCATCCCCTCGTCGCCCAGGATCTTCGCCGCAGGCAAGAAGGCCGCGAAGAACGCGAGATACGCACGCCGCCAGCCCTCACGCCGGATCACATGGTCGGCGAAGAGCATCTGCGTGTCCCACGCGATCAGGGTGCCGTCGAGGTCGAAGAGACCCAGCCCGCGCTCCAGCTTCGCCTGCATGTCATCCGTCACGCCGCGGATTGAACCGCCAAGTCGCCAAGTTCGCCAAGGACGACTTCACGTCACTTTCCGCCCGCTCACTTCACCTTCGCATACTCGTCCGCCGCCGCCTGCAGCGCGGCCGCATCCGGCCCGCCATCGGCCACGATGAGGCGGTAGCGCATCACGTACGGCTGCCCCGGCTCGATGGACATGGCACCGGCCTGCTGCGGCGCGTAGCAAAAGAAGGGCTCCGTGGGATGCACGCGGATGGGCTGCGGCGCGCGGAAATTCGAAGGGTGGCAGAGGATGGCAATGCCGCACGGCTGCCCGTCCACCTGGCCGCCCACCCAGCACCACGGCTCCTTCGCCGTATTCACCTTCAGTCGGTCGGTGATGCCGGATGCGGTGAGGAATTTCGCATTCCCCGCCCCGTCCCACGCGCGGTTCCCGCGGAAGCCGAGACCGCCGTAGTGATACTCCGGCAGCTTCAGCGGCGAGTCCGTCGCGCAGGTCTGCGTGATCGTCAGGTCGATGACGTTCCGCTTCCCGTCCGTGGTGGCGGTCACCTCCCAGGTCTCCAGCAGCGCCACCTTCTCCGGCTTTGCGAGCATGTCGATGAAGCGGTGCTCGGCCTTGAAGCCGGCGGTGGCGTTCTTCGACCACACGTCGCCCACGAGCTTCACGAAGTCCACGCGGCCCTTGCCGTCGCCCATGTTCCAGAAGTCCGGCTTGCGGCCCTCGAATTCCGTGCTCGTCCACGGGCTCCACACACCGTGGTGGTGCACGTGGTTCGGCGGGAAGTCATCCGTGACCAGCTTTCCGGAGGGCGTGTAGATCGCCTGGATGTAGCCGCCGCGCTTGAAGATCGGCTTGATGTCCTTCCTCGGCAGCTCGCCCGGCTCGGCCTGGTATTTCAGGATGGGCCGCTCCCCCGCGCTCACGATGACCTGCGTGCCCGTCTTCTCCGCGTGGACGTCGTGCTTGTCCCGCGCGAGGCCGGGCTGGGCGAGGGCGAGCGCCGCGGCGGCACCGGCGAGGATGGAAAGAGGCTTCATGAGATGACCCTGCTACGTAACTCCCCCAGCCCGCATCTCAAAAAGCCGGGCGTCCCGTGTCATTCAATCGTTTGACATTTCAGGATTCCCCGCGACGCTGGCACTCGCCGGAGGGGCTGATGAGATGAATCAGCACGATCAGCACCTGCGGCGACTCTCCCGATGAATGACTCCGAGGACAAGATGGTCCCGAGCACATGGATCCCCTGGATCATGGCGCTCGCGGTCGTCTTCGGCTGGAGTTCCTTCTCGCCGGACCATCTGGCGACGAGGCGTGAGAGGCTGCCGGAGGAATCCGGGCTGATCCATCAGTCCGACGATACCCCGGCCCCGGGCATCCAGGTGCCTCACCTGGCCGGCGTCCTGCCGGAAGTCGTGCAGACCCGCCTCCCCGTCGCACCTCCGGTGCTGCTGGGCGTGGCGATCCTGCCGGAGCTGCCCGTGATCGGATTCCGCCGCGAGGGCATCCAGGGCAGGGCCCCGCCGGTGCGCGCCTGAGTGGAGAAGTATCCGGCACGCGAACGATTCGCGACCATCCCCGGCCCGTGAGCCATCTCACCGGGCGGGCATCATGCCGGCATGTCGCACCCCGGCGCATCGTTTTACTGCTGGATCCGCACCCGGATCGCGGTGGCCGCGCCACGCTCATCCGCCCGTCCTCCGGGACGCCGCTTCCCGTCTGCGCGTGGGTTTTCCAAAGCACGGATGCGGGAGGCCCCCTGCCTGTTTGTTCCAATATCTCATCGGTTCCGATCCCATGATCCATCTCACCGTCACCGCGGCCAAGCGCCGCACCGCCCCGGCCTCGCAAGGCCGGATCCTCTCCACCCCTCACCTCCTCCTCGCATGATCCAGTGGCTCTTTCCAAAACTCCTGGGCAGCAAGGACGAGCGCGAGCTCCATCGCCTGCGCCCGCTCGTCTCCCGCATCAATGAGATCGAGGAGAAGCTCCAGCGCGAGCCCGCCGAGAAGCTCCACGAGCTGGTCGCCACCTGGCGCGACCACCTCTCCCGCTACCACCCGCTGGAGGTGCCCACCCGCGTGCAGCTCGACCTGATGACCCAGGCCGAGCTCCAGGCCGTGGCGGATGCCATCATGGCCCGCTTTGAAAAGCTCTCGAAGGAATTCTCCGTGCCGCCCTTCGTGCGGCCGGACGCGAATTCCATCGAGACGGCGAAGGCCGCCTTCCACGCGCTGGAGCCGGACTTCAGCAAGCCCCGCTCGAAGTACCTCGAGAAGATCCTGCCCGAGGCCTGCGCCGTGGTGAAGAACGGCGCCCGCCGCCTCTGCGGCACCCAGGTGCTCGTGAATGGCCAGCCGATGGTGTGGAACATGGTCCACTTCGACGTGCAGCTCCTCGGCGGCGTGGCCATCCACCGCGGCATGATCGCCGAGATGCAGACGGGCGAGGGCAAGACGCTCGTCGGCACCATCCCCGTCTTCCTCAATGCCCTCACCGGCCTCGGCGTCCACCTCGTGACGGTGAATGACTACCTCGCCCAGCGCGACTCGGAGTGGATGGGCGCCCTCTACCGCGCCCTGGGCCTCAGCGTCGGCTGCCTGCTGAACCAGATGGAGCCGCACGAGCGCCGCGAGCAATACGCCTGCGACATCACCTACGGGACGAATGCCGAGTTCGGCTTCGACTACCTGCGCGACAATGGCATGGCCACCACGAAGGACGAGCAGGTCCAGCGCGGCCACTACTTCGCCATCATCGACGAGGTGGACTCCGCGCTCATCGATGAAGCGCGCACGCCCCTCATCATCACCGGCCCCGCGCCGGATTCCTCACAGATCTTTGAGCAGCAGAATGCGGACGTGGAAAAGCTGGTGAAGCGCCAGACCGAGCTCTGCAACCAGCTCGCCACCGAGGCGAAGAAGCTGCTGGACACGAACAAGACGAAGGAAGCCGGCCTCGCGCTGCTGAAGCTGAAGCTCGGCCAGCCGCGCAACCGCCAGTTCCTCCGCCTCATGGAGAGCCCGGACCTCCGCCGCCTGGTGGAGAGCACCGAGCTCACCTTCTTCCGCCAGATGTTCCAGAAGGACCTGCTGAAGCTGAAGGAAGAGCTCTTCTTCACCGTGGACGAGAAGACGCGCGACGCCGATCTCATGGAAAAGGGCCGCCGCTTCCTCGACCCGGACAACCCGGACTCCTTCACCATCCCGGACACCAGCGCCCAGCTCGCCGCCATCGAGGCAAATGCCACGCTCGACGCCGAGAAGAAGGCCATCGCCACCACCGCCGTGCTGAAGCGCCGCGAGGAGCAGGCCCTGCGCGTCCACGCCATCAACCAGCTCCTCAAGGCCCACTGCCTCCACGAGCGCGACGTCCACTACGTGATCCGCGACGGCAAGATCACCATCGTGGACGAGAGCACCGGCCGCGAGATGGAGGGCCGCCGCTGGTCCGACGGCCTGCACCAGGCCGTGGAGGCGAAGGAGCGCGTGAAGATCGAGCGCGAGAACCGCACCTACGCCACCATCACCATCCAGAACTACTTCCGCCTCTACGAGAAGCTCGCGGGCATGACCGGCACCGCCTCCACCGAGGCCGCCGAATTCCACGACATCTACAAGCTGGACGTGCTGCCCATCCCGACCAATGCGCCGAACCTGCGCGTGGACGACAATGACCAGATCTTCAAGACCCGCCGCGAGAAGTACAACGCGGTGGTCGCCAAGATCGAGGAAGCCCACGTGAAGGGCCAGCCGGTGCTGGTCGGCACCGCCTCCGTCGAAGCCTCCGAGACGGTCTCCCGCATGCTGAAGCGCGCGAAGATCCCGCACACGGTGCTCAACGCGAAATTCCACGAGCAGGAAGCCGAGATCGTCGCCCTCGCCGGCGAAAAGGGCGCCGTGACCGTGGCGACGAACATGGCCGGCCGCGGCACCGACATCAAGCTGGGCGCCGGCGTCGGCGAGCTGGGCGGCCTCTACATCATCGGCACCGAGCGCCACTTCTCCCGCCGCGTGGACCGCCAGCTCCGCGGTCGCTGCTCGCGCCAGGGCGACCCTGGCCGCGCGCAGTTCTTCGTCTCGCTGGAGGACGATCTGATGCGGAACCACGCCGCCCCCGCGCAGATGGCCGCCATGATCGAGCGCGAGGGCAAGGGCTCCTCGCTCGGCAAGCTGGTCGAGACCGCCCAGCGCACGCTGGAGCAGCGCGACGCGAAGAGCCGCAAGCGCGTGCTCGACTTCGACGACGTGATGAACCTCCAGCGCGAGATCGTTTACGAATATCGGAATGACGTGCTCGGCACCGGCGACGTGCGCCGCCTCGTCCACGAGATCATCTCCGAGTGCGTGACCGCAAAGGTGCAGGAGCATCTCTCCGAGTGCGATCCCCACGAGCCCGACCACCAGCCGCTGCTCGCGTGGCTGCTGAATGGCCTCGGCGTCGTGGTCACCGAGGAGGAACTCGCCACCCAGGGCTTCGCACGCCTCGTCCCGCACGTCGTGAAGAAGGTGAGCGAATCCTACGACAAGCGCCTCCACGCCCTGCCCGCCGAGCTGGTCGAGCGCGAGGAGCGCATGATCGTCATCTCCGCCATCGACGCCTATTGGCAGGAGCACCTCCGCGACATGGACGAGCTTCGCGAGGGCGTCTATCTCCGCGCCCAGGGCCAGAAGGACCCGCTCGTCGAATACAAGAACGAGGCCTACGAGCTCTTCGTCTCGCTGATGGGTTCCATCAAGCAACAAGCCCTGCTCAACCTGCTGCGCTTCTCCGCCGCCGTGGAAAGCGCCCGCCCCCAATCTGCGTAGCGCATCTCTCTTCCTCTTCGTCTTCGTAGCGGAGGGACTGCGTCCCTCCGGCTGGGCGAGGCAAGCATCAGAACGCCACCCGCCTCACACCTCCAGGGCCGCCTCAGCAAAGTTGAGGCGGCCCTTTCGTTGAGGCCGCCCATTCGCATCGCTCCCAAGCCGCCTCCCCAAACGCGAGGCGACCCATCCCAAAAACCTTCAACCCGCCCCCAACGGAACGACGCAGTCGCCCTACTACTGCTACTGCCCCTTAAACACTCGCCTTTTCCCCGGGAAAGACTATCTTCCGCCCATGTCGGTCATCGACTCCATCATCCATGACCTCCGGAGCCTCCCGCTGCGCAAGCTCGTGGAAGTCGCCGGGCATGTGCATCGCCTCAGCGAAACGGCACAGCAGGAGCGGGCCGAAATCCTGCGTGCGACCCACGGCTGTCTGACGGAAGAGGACGGCGAGATCTTCGAACAAGCCCTCGAAACCTCACGCCGCACCGAACCCCGTGGCTGACCGGACAAGGGGGATTCTGTTAGATTCCAGCGTCATCATCGCCCACCTCCGGGGGAAGATCGACCTGTTCCAGTTCGTTGCTGCGGACGAGCCGCTCTTCATGCCCCTCGTCGCCCTTGGCGAGCTTTGGAAAGGTGCCCTCAAGTCGGCTGACCCTGCGAAAAACAATGCGAGGATCGAATCGATCCTCAGGGTCGTATCGGTCCTCGATCCCGACAGCGCGACCGCCCTGCACTACGCGCGGGCTTCCGTCGCACTGGAAGCAAAGGGCCGACCGATTCCCGAGAACGACCTATGGATTGCCGCGGTCGCATTGGAATTGGACATGCCGCTCGCCACTAGCGACGCCCACTTCGACCGCATCGACGGGCTCACCATTCTCAAGTGGTAAGGCAGGAAGGGCTTCCCCTCTCCTCTCCCTTCGTAGCGGAGGGACTGCGTCCCTCCGGCTGGGCGGGGCGAGCATCAGAACGCCGCCCGCCTCACTTCTCCAAAGCCGCCTCAGCAAAGTCGAGGCGGCCCTTTCGTTAAGGCGATCCGTTCGCATTCCTTCCAAGCCACCCCCCAAAACCCGAGGCCCCCCATTCCACAAACCTTCAACCCGCCCCCAACGGAACGACGAAGTCGTCCCGCTACAAACCCTCAACCTACCCCATTACCCCGAGCCTCGCGAAGTCGCCCTTCAGCACCGGCTTCGCCGGGGTCTTCAGCCAGCCTTCCAGCACCGAGGCATACACGCCGCGGAAGTCCACGCTGTGCTTCAGGTCGCCCTGGTCCAGATCCGTCAGGCTCGGGTGGCTGCCGTAGAGGCCGCCCTTCACCGCGTCGCCCGCGAGGAACATGCACGAGGCACGGCCGTGGTCGGTGCCCGCGCTCGCATTCTCACCCACGCGGCGGCCAAATTCCGAGAAGGTCATCAGCACCACCCGCTTGTCATTCCCCTGCGCCTTCAGGTCGGCGAAGAACGACTTCAGCGCGCGGTCGAGCTGGCCCAGCAGCCGGTCGTGCGAATTCACCTGCTGGTTGTGCGTGTCGAAGCCGCCGTGGCTCACGTAGTAAACGCGCGTCGGCATGCCGCCCGCGATGAGGCGCGAGACCATGTTCAGGCTGCGCGCGATCGGCGTGCCCTCGTAGTTCACCTTCGTCCGGTGCTTCGCTGCCAGCTCCAGGATCTTCGCCGAGCTCACGCGGGCATCCATCGCCACCCGCTCGAGGAAGGCCAGATTGCTCTCGCCGTCGATGCCGCCGACCTTCCCGCCCGCGGGCATGTCGATCGACGCACCGTCCACCGGGCTGTCGTCATCCTCCGGCGAATTCAGCGACGCGAAGAACTCCTCCGCGCGCGCCTTCTCGCCGCCGCCGTGGATCCAGCGGTACAGCTCCGGCGAGCTGAGGCACACGCCCGGATTCCGCGCCGCGCCAAAGGACTCCGGCTGCGTCTTGTTCAGGCTGATGCCCACCGTCGGGTCCGCACCCGTGCAGGCATTGTCGAAATATCGGCCGATCCACCCCGTGCTGGAGCGGTTCTGGATGTCCGCCGTCTCCCAGATCGAGGTGGAGACGAAGTGCGAGCGGTTCGGATTCGGATACCCCACGCCCTGCACCACGCCCAGGTTCCCCTCCTTGAACATGCTGCCCAGGAAGGGCATCGAGTCATTCAGCCCGACGTGGTCGCTCAGCTTGATGATCTGCTTCTCCTTCTTCGCCAGCCGCGGGCGGGCCGAGTGATAGGCATCGTCGGCATACGGCACCAGCGTGTTCAGCCCGTCATTGCCGCCCGCGAGCTGAAGTACGACGAGTATCGTACCATCCTTCCCCGTCACCCCCTGGGTCGCCAAGTCGCGGGCACCCATGTGCAGGTCGGCGAAGGTGCGCTCGACGAACATCGGCACGGTCCACGTGGCCGAGGCACCGAGGATCGTGGAGCGGAGGAATTCACGTCGCGTTTTCATCGGAGGAATCTTGCGTTGCTTGGAATTTGGAAAGTGGAACTTCGTGCCGCCGTCCGTCAGTCGAGCTGGTAGTGCGGGGTGCTCATCATCAGGTGGCACAGCTCGCCCACCTCCTTGTTCGTGAAGATCGCGCCCTTCTTCGACACGGCGTACTCCACGAAGGCCCCGCGCTCCTTCGCACCCAGCGGCGTCTGGAAGAAGCGCTGCACCAGCGAGTCCACCAGCTTCTCCGGGTCCTCGCGCAGCGGGCGCGGCGCGATCTTCTCGTAGTCCGGCCCGTCCCAGTTCTGCTGCGCGCGCTGGAGCTGGTTCGACACCCGCATCTGCCTGCGGTCCATCTGCTCCATCTGCATGTCCATCCCCATACCGGCGTCGTCCATCGTCATCATGGAGTCGTCGCCATTGTTCCGCGCCGGCTTCGGCGTCTCCTGCGAGCCCTTCGTGATGAAGCCCGCCACATTGTAGCGCGTCAGCAGCGTGTTCGTATTGATCCACGCCTTGCCCCAGTCCCAGCCCGCCACATTCGGCGGGGTGAAGAGCACCTGCCCGAGCTGCTGCTGCGCGCTCACCGTGTAGGCATGCGGCGGGCTTTCCAGCTCCAGCTCCTTGAACATCTGCACGAGGAACTGGATCGGGCTCTTGATCTGGTTCCGCACGATCTTGTCCGAGTAGAAGGCCTGCGAGCGGAAGATCTCCCGCAGCAGCGGCTCCACCTGGAAGTCCGCCGCCTTGAAGGACCTCGCCAGCGCGGCAACGCCCTCCTCCGGCGGATTCTCCGCGGCGAAGTATTCCCACAGCTTCCTCGGCACGTAGCTCGCCGCCGCGGCCTGCTCGAAGAGCACCTCGATCACGTCGTCACCGTCGAATTTCCCCGACCTGCCGAAGACCGTCTTGTCGCCACCGTCCCACTGCCGCCTGTTGTGGAAGACGGTGCCGTTCTGGCGGTTCAGGTTGTAGCCGGTGAAGGCGCGCGCCGCTTCCTTGATGTCCTGCTCGGTGTAGTTCCCCTCGCCCAGCGTGAAGAGCTCCATCACCTCGCGGGCGAAGTTCTCGTTCGGCTTGCCCTTCTTCGACGTCTGCGTGTCGAGGTAGAGCATCATCGCCGGGTCCTTCAGGATGCCGTGCGTGAGGTCCTTGAAGGAGCCCGTGGCGTGGCGGCGGAAGAGTTCATTCTGCCCCATCATCAGCACCGGCTGCCGCACCTTCTGGATGGAGGAGGCGAAGTGGTCGTGCCAGAAGAGCACCATCTTTTCCCGCAGCGGGGCCTTCGTGTAGAGCATGCGGCGCAGCCACCAGCCCTGGGCCTCCACGCCGCGCTGGCGGTAGAGGCGCTGCTGCTGCTGGTTGAATTCCCGGCGGGTGCGGTCCGCGCGCTCCGGCGTCATGTCCTGCATGGACCGGCGCATCTCGCGCTGGGCCACGGCGCGCTCGCGCATCTCCGCCGCCGCCGTCTCGCGCTTCGCCCACTCCGGCAGCACGAAGGCATCCACCGGCTCCGCGGGCGAGAGCAGGCTGTCCACCGCGCGGTAGCGGCCCAGCGCGTGGAAGCTCGCGATCTCCGCCGGAGATCCGCCGAAGCCCGCCCGACGCAGCAGGTGCGCGGCTTCCTGGATCGTCCACTCGTCGGGTGCTGCGGGTAACATGGCGGAGAAGGTTACGGATTACGAAACGAGGAACCATCGTCGCATGGTGCCGGTTGCGGAACATGGCAAAGGTTTGGGGGTTTCGCGAAGGATTCCTGCGCATCGTGCGTATCGCCCGCCCCATGAGACGCCTGCTCCTCGCCCTCGCCCACGTCCTGTGCTGCGGCACTGCCACCGCCGCGGAACGGCCCAATGTGCTGGTTTTCATCGTGGATGACATGGGCTGGCAGGATACCTCGGTGCCATTCCACCACGACGCGTCGGGCCAGCCGGTCGTCTCCGCACTGAACCGGCTCTACCGCACGCCGCACATGGAGAGGCTGGCCGCGCAGGGGATGAAATTCACCCGCGCCTACGCTCACCCCGTCTGCACGCCCTCCCGCATCTCGTTGATGACCGGGAAGAATGCCGCCCGCCACCGTGTGACGAACTGGACCAATCCTGCCGGCACCGAGAACGGCGACAATGACGTGCCCCACCTGCGCTCGCCCGACGGATGGGGCATGAAGGGCATCTCGCCGGACGAGCGCCCGCTGCCCGCCGTGATGAAGCAGTCCGGCTACCGCACCATCCATTGCGGCAAGGCGCACTTCGGCAGCAGGGGTGCCTTCGGCCAATACCCGCAGGCCATCGGCTTCGACGTGAATATCGCGGGCAACGAGATCGGCCACCCGGCATCGTATTTCTCCAGGCAGGACTTCGGAAAGGGCGCGAACCACGTGACCGGCCTGGAGAAGTGGCACGGTACGGACGGCTTCCTGACCGACATCCTGACCCGCGAACTCGGCGATGCGCTCACCACCGTGGTGGAGGACCGGCAGCAGCCCTTCTTCGCCTACATGGCCCACTACGCGGTGCACTCGCCCTTCATGGAGGACCCGCGGTTTGCGGCGGGCTACCCGGACCTGCCACCGGCCCGGCGCGCCTATGCCACGCTCATCGAGGGCATGGACCGCTCGCTCGGCGACATCCTGGCGAAGCTGGAGTCGCTCGGCGTGGCGGAGCAGACGATGGTGATCTTCCTCTCCGACAACGGCGGCGACGCACCCATCCCGAATGACAAGGACGCACCCGTCGTCTCCGGCAATGCCCCGCTGCGAGGGAAGAAGGGCATGCGCTACGAGGGCGGCATCCGGGTCCCCATGATCGCCGCCTGGGCAAAGCCGGGACCGGGCAATCCCTTCCCCATCCGCCCGGCATCCCACACCGACGATCTGGTCGCGATCGCCGATGTATTCCCCACCGTGGCAAGTCTCGCCGCCATCCCGGGAGTGGCGCCATGGGACGGCCACGACCTGACACCCTACCTGAAGGGCGACGCCGCCTACCATCGCCCGCAGTCCCTCGTGACCCACTACCCGCACGGACACAACAACGACCACTTCTCCATCCTTCACGACGGCCCGTGGAAGCTGATCCGGAACCGGGCCGATGATTCCACCGAACTCTACAACCTCGCGGAGGACATCTCCGAATCCAGGAACCTCGCCACGGAGCACCCGGAGCGGGCGAAAGCAATGGCGGAGGATCTCGAGCGCCGCCTGGATGGCTACGGCGCGCTCCGCTCGAAGGTGGTGGGCAAGGCAGGGCCGTAGCAAATGTGAAGTTTCCTGTTCGGTTTCACGCCCCGGCCTCGCATGTAGGGTAGAGAGACGCTGGCACCGCTGCCACGCCCCCCTGCCACCATGACCGATGCCGATGCCACCACCGATGCCGACCTCCTGCGGCGCTACCTGCGCACCCGGGACGAGGCCGCCCTCCGGCACCTGATGGACCGGCACCTGCCGCTCGTCTACTCCGTCGCGCTGAGGAAGTCCGGCAGCCCGGAACTCGCCGCGGAAGTCACGCAGGACGTCTTCCTCCGCCTCATCGCGCTCCCCGCCGCCGTCATGAAAAAGGGCACCCCTCTCACCGCCTGGCTGCACCGCACGGCCAGCCACCGCGCCATCGACTGCGTCCGCTCCGAGACCGCACGCAAGAAGCGCGAGCAACTCTCCGAGCCACCTGCCGACAGCCCCACGGAAACCCTGCCGCCCGAGGCCCTCGGCCTGCTCGACGATGTCATCCAGCAGCTCCCGCGGCAGGATCGCGAGATCGTCCTGCAGCGCTTTTTCCTCGGTCGCTCCCTCGCGACCATCGGCACCCAGGCCGGCCTCTCGGAGGACGCCGTGCGCATGCGGCTGAAGCGCTCGCTGGAAAAGATGAAGGGCGCATTCCAGGCCCGCGGCATCACCACCACCGCCGCCATCATCGCCGGGGCCCTGCCGCTCCAGGCCACCGTGCAGCTCCCCACACCGCTGGCTGCCGCCATCCAGCACAAGGTCCTCACCGGAGCCGCGGTCGCCGTCGCAAAGACCTCCCTCCCTTCCCTGATCCTTCTCATGACCACCACGCAGAAATCCCTCACCGCAGCCTCCGTGATCCTCCTCGCCGGGGTCGCCGGCACCGTCGCCCTCACCTCGTCCTCCGACGACAAGAAACCGGGGCCCGTCGCCACGCCGCCCGCCACGGTATCCACACCTCCAGCCGCCGCACCACCGGCGAAGACCACCACGCGCGAGGCAGCCGCCAGCGATCCCTACCCGCAGCTATCCGCGACCTACGGTGACTCTCGTACTCGCCAGGCCGTCCAGCTCGTCGCCCGCCTCGTCCCCGTGTCGCAGGACCTCACAGACATGCATTTCTCCGATGCCTTCGCCGAGAACCGCCAGGCACAGCTCAAGGGTGCCTTCGAAGGCCTCGGCAACATGCTCTCCCTCACCCCGAAGCAGCAGGACGCCATCGACACCCTGATCCCCGAGGCCGATGCGAAGGCGAAGGAGCAGGCCGCTCAACTCATCGCCCTCGCGGAAAAGAACCGCGGCGAACTCGCGGAGACAATCCTCGCGCTGGATGCGTGGAAGCTCGGCGAGATCTCCGAAGACGACTTCCAGGCCATCGCCACCCGCACCCGCACCGCGCTGTCGGTCGGCCACATGTCCGTCATCGACTCGCTCGGCATCGCCTCTCCCGGCATGGACTTCCCCGACCCGCTGATGGACTTCCCGGACCTCGCCACCAAGCTTGAGTCGTTGCTCGATCCCGCCCAGGCCGCGGCCTATCGCGAGAAGCGCGCCGCGAACGAGGCCGCCTTCACCGTGAACTACCAGCAGGCCACCATCGACGATCTCACCGGCACCATCGAGGGCATGAAGAAGATGATCGAGGCCCAGCGCCTGATGAAGCCCGAGGGGCGGTAAGCGGGTCCGTCAATCAGCGCTCC
The DNA here is from genome assembly GCF_025950085.1 of Luteolibacter flavescens. NCBI lineage: Bacteria > Pseudomonadati > Verrucomicrobiota > Verrucomicrobiia > Verrucomicrobiales > Verrucomicrobiaceae > Neoluteolibacter > Neoluteolibacter flavescens. The sequence goes on along the minus strand of NZ_JAPDDS010000023.1, from coordinate 10,434 downwards.
AGCTTTTGTTCGAGCAACTCGAAGCGGCGGTCGAACAGGCCGCCGCTGAATTTCCTGCAGCACGCATAGCAGGCCACCGCTCGGCTGATGCGCTTCACCCGCCGGATGGTGGTGAGGCACTGCGGGCAGATGTAGGCATAGTTCCGCTTCATGCGCTTGCGCTTGAAAGGGAGCGTGTGGAAAGGCTGCTCGTCCGGGATGCCCAGCTCCGCACAGGCGGCACGCCACTCGGGGCCATGCGCCTCGATGCGGCGGCGGCCGGCGCGCTCGTAGGCCACCAGGTGCGCGAGCTCGTGACGGAGCGTCCGCCATATCTCCTCCTGCGCCTGCTCCTTGAGCTTCGGGTTCAACTCGATGAGCCGGTCCGGCCACCAGGCGCGCCCGGCGGTCGTCTGCATGCGGGCATTCCAGCTCACCTGCACCCGGCGCGCGAGCTCCGGGAGATCGAGGAATTCCGCCTTCTCCCGGCACCACTCGGTGAGGCCGCCATCGACCTTCGCGGGCTGGCGGCGATCAGGTGACGGGGCTGCGGCCCGGGGTTTCAGAACCCGGTTGATCGACCATTGACGGAACGCCCACGCCATCCAACCGGCCTCTAGCAAGTCGCCTGCCGACTGGCAATAGGGCAGCGGATTTTCGCGCGGAAATTTTTCATCCATCAGTCATTTTCATATCTGGCAGCGTGAAGGTCTTCACGCGTGACGTATCTCCCTTCGCCAGCACCACCTGTGACTTCGGCACGCCGTAGTGCCTGGCCAGCACGTCGCGCAGGGCGGCATTCGCCTTTCCCTCCACGGGTGGCGCGGACACCTTCACGCGCAGCACGCGCCCGGCCCGCGGGTCATCTTCCCAGCCGATGACTTCGCTGGCACGGGCATTCGGAGTGGCGAGCACGCGGATCTCCATGACGCTCACGGCGGAGTCGCGACGTCGCGGAAACCACGGATGACGACGAGCTTCGACTCCGGGCTGTTCGTCACCACCTGGAGCACGCGCTTCTGCCCCGGATGCGGCCACACGCCTGCGCCAAATGCCTGCCAGCCGGTCGCCGTCTCGCACGTCGCCTTGTAGCCGGAAGAGTTCCCCTCTCCCACGGGCGGATTCTCGATGTTCGCGATCTCGCCCGCCTTGAAGTCGAAGGGCTTCTTCTCCAGTTCGATCTTCACCGGCAGCGAGCTCAGGTTCGCCACCTTGATCGAGCCGGGCGGAAAGGCCTTCTTGCTATCGTCCAGCACCACGATCTTCGACGCGGGGCTGTCCGGCTTTTCCGGAATGAAAAGCAGGATCACCGAGCCGCCCTTCGCAGGCAGCTCGCAGGTGCCGATGACCTGCGCGGGGTCCTTCACGCTGGCCGCACCGGACTGAGTGGTGAGCACGATCTTCGGCCCCTTCAGCTTGAGCGTTGTCCCCTCGTGATTGAGGTAAGATTTCACTTCGAGCACACCGGCATCGGCCTTGCCGCCGTCCTGGTGCACGTGGACTTCCGGGCCGGGCACATCCTGGCCGAGGGTGAGACCACGGACCTGATACTCCTGGCCATGCGCAATGGACACGAGCGACGCCGCGGCCACCGCGGCGAAGAACATGGATTTCATGGGTTGCTTGGGTTGGGAATCAAAACGCCGCCATCCCGGAGGAAGGCGGCGCGTGAAGCCGGTCAGAATTCCTCCCCGGCCACATCGCGTATCCCGCGTATCTCAACCTGTCCGGACTTCGGATTCAAGAACAGAACCTGAAGCGAACGCTTCGTTCCCGGGTTCGGCCAGATGGTCGAGGCGATGCGCTGCAGCTTGCCATTGTGCGTCGAGGTCGCCTTCATGCCCGCCGTGTTGTTTTCTCCCATCGGCGGTTTGTCGATGACCTTGGTCTCGCCGCTGGCGAAGTCGAAGTTCTTGTCCTCGAGCTGGATGCGCACCGCGTGCGGGCTGAGGTTCATCACCTTGAAAGACCCGGGCGGAAAGCCGCGCTGCGAGTCATCGATGAAGAGCACGCGGAACGGGGTCTCCCCCTCCTTGCCGCTGCCGGGCAGGAACATGAAGATGCCGTTCTTCACGTTTGCGGGCACCTTCGTCCTCGCGAGCACCTTGGAATTGTCCTTGGTGGTGGCGAATTCCGGGCCGCTCGTGAAGATCAGGCTCTCCGCCTTCGTCGGCTGGAGATTGTACTCGTGGTTGAGGTAGGTTTTCACCTCCACCTTCACCCCCGGGATCTTCCCTTCCTGAGAGGGATCGTGGGCATACACCTCCTCCGGCGGGATATCGATGCCGAAGGAAAGCGCGCGGATCTTGATGCCACCGGCATCCTGCTGAGCACCCTGGCCATCGGCACCGGGGGCGGGAGCGGGAGTCGGCGCCTGCTGGGCATGCAGCGGCAGCGAGCAGGCGACGACGGCCAAACAGAGACTATGGATTTTCATGACTGGGTTCGCAGGCAGCATCACACTTCCTCGGGAGAAAGCCAGCGGAAGGAAGTGACGACGAAGCGGCGGCCGAACCGCTGGTTCTCCTCCTTCTTCAGGTCCAAGGTCTTCACCTCCGGGAGCTCGGATGCGTCCAGATATTCCGGCATGCGCTGCACGATCGCCTCGCACCAGGCCTTCGCCTCCACCGTGCCGTCCTTTGCCTTCGACTCGCCGTAGGTGCGGATGCGGAAGGTATCTCCACGCACGGTGATGACCGGGGCCAGCGCCATGAGCAGGTCACCTTGGGTGAGGATGGACGGCGCGCCCTCCGCGGACTTGCCCTGGCGGGCCGCCGCATTGGCGATGTTCGTCAGCACCGCGGGGTTCGGAAGAGAGATGGTGGACAGATCACGAGAGTCCTCGTCGTGGAACTTGTCGTTCACCTTCGACTTGTCGATCGCCGTCTGGAGCAAGCCGGCCAGCACGTGCAGCCCGCCGGACGTGCCGAGGCGGCGATTGACGAACTCACCGACGGAAAGCGACGGAGCCTTGTCCTGCATGCCGCGGGTGCGGATCTCCTCCACGATGTTCTTGGCAAGCGTGTCGATCTGCTGGTCATCCAGCGCACGGAAGCCCGCCCAGCGGACCGCCGAGCCCACGACACCGAGGCCGCCGGACTGCGTGCCCTCAGGATCCCCGGCGATCGGCAGGCCGAAGCGAGGGAAGGCCGTCTTGTCCTGCGGCGACATGTTCGAAAGCGACCAGCCCTTCAGCTCCGCATCGCGCATCGAGGAGAGCATCGCCTTCCAGGCACCGACCGAGTCGGAGTTCACGTTGAAGGGACCCTGCACCGCGAGCACGCTGGCGATGCGCTTGGAGAACTCTTCCTCGCCCAGGCCGTTCAGTTGCTCGGACTTCTCCTTCGCGGAACCGTCGCCGGTCAGCACGGGGATCAGGCGCGGGTTGAGCAGCCTGCGCTGACCATCCAGGAATTCCTCCAGCAGGCTCTGGCGGCTCACGCCCGAGAGCAGGTTGTTGCTGCTGAAGTTCGCCACCGTGGAGAAGTAGGTGCTGTCCCACAGCGCGTCATTGAGCAGGTAGGAGTGATCCAGCATGTTGTACTGCGCGCGGATCGTGATGCCGTTGGTATCCGTCGGCGACTGGCGGGTCACGTTGTTGCTCGGGATCAGCGGATGGGCACGAGAGTTGCCAAGGGCATGGGTCACGCGCGGCAGGTGCGAGCTGGAGACCAGGTTCGCGGGGACCAGATCGCCAAGGCTGGCGGCCGGCAGCAGCGGCACGCGGAACATCGGGACGTTGGTCACACCATTCTGGAAGTTCGGTGCCGCGCCATAGTAGCCGCGGCCCGTATCTTTATCGATATCGATGACGGCGAAGTCCGACACCTCCTCAAAACGAAGGTCGTAGGAGTCCAGCGCATTGCCAACCCGGGTCGAAGTCTGCTCGGCACCCTCGACCACCGGATGGTTGTGCAACCATGGCATCGCATAATCGAGACTGGTCTTCGTGGTCTTCGCCGTCATCGACAGGAGGGCAAAGGGAGCCTTGCCACCCTCCTTGTCGCTCGGTGCCTGCAGGATTTGGCCGACCCGGTAGTTTCGCCGGATGGTCGGGTTCGCGGGGTTCGAGCTGATCTCGTTCGCCACGTTGCCAAGCCTGAAGCGGTAGGTCCGCAGCATGTCGATCGAGGTGTTCTCGAGATTCGCCGTGTCCAGCTTCTGGCCGGCGAGAAGATCCACCACGAAGTCCGGCTGGCTCACATTCGTCACGGTGCGGCCGGGACGAGCTTCGACGCCGAAGGTGTCGGTGAGCCTGATGGCCAGCCAACCGTCACCCCTGCGGGCGGGATTTTCGAAATCATAGAGCGTGTTGAGCGGGCGGCGGTTTTCAGAATAGCTCAGGTGGTCCACCTGAAGGCCTGCGTACGGATTCCAGCCTGGGACGGTCTCGATGCCGTAGCTGTTTCCGGTGCGCGGATCACGGTTGCCGAAGTTGCTCGATGCTTCCCAGTCGAAGAAGCTGCGTGGCTTCCACTGGTCGGCGGTCTCCTTGCCCCAGGTCCAGTCCTGCTCGACCCATGGGGAGAAGACCTTCACCTCGCCCGGTTGCAGCACGATGCGGTTGCCGGGCATCTTGTTCGGGCGCAGCTCGGTCAGCAAGAAGGAGAAGTAGCGGCGGGCATTCGGGTTGAACTGATTCGCGATCTGCAGACGGCCGAGTCCATGGAAATTCCCGGACGCATAGTCGTCGCGCAGCCAGGCTCCGTTCTTCTTCATGCCGAAGACGACCGGCGGGTCCCAGATGCGGACGCGCAGCTTCGTCAGGTCCAGCGCCACGTCATACGGATTGTAGAGCGTGATGACCGGATCGTAGGCAAGGTGGGGCGCACCGAACTTGTCGTTGCCACCGTTGGCATTGTAGAAGGCGACGCGGTCCGAGATGTGGTTGTAGTGCGAGACCATGGAGAACATGATCTGCAGCTTGGCGATGACCGGCAGCAGGCGCTCCGTGCTGTTCGTGGGGCCGGGGCGAAGACCGGCGGGGACGTTCGCGAGGTCGGTGGAATTCAGCGCAACCTTCGGCGTGCCGGCAGCACTGGTGGTGACGCGGCGGTTCAGTTGATAGTGGCTGCGGAGATACGACCACAGAGGCGCGCCATCCTCGGCCCGGTTGTAGACGGTTGCTTGGTCGTTCACGTTCGGCGACACGGTCGAGGATTCGAAGATGGTCGTGAGGTCGGTCTTCAGGCCGCCTTCCACCGTGTTTGTCAGCAGGCCCACCGAGTAGGGAGTCCAGTCGGCCTGGTAGCTCAGCACGTCGCGGCTCTTGTCCTTGCCCGCGGCGACCACCACGCTGTCGAGCGAGACGATCTTCTCCGGATTCCCGAGCGTGACGGGATCGAGCGTCGCCACGATCTCCTGCGGTCGGGCGTGGATCGGCGCGACGCGGCGGGCGATGCGCTCGGCATCATCCTTCGGCTCGGTGGTCGGGAGCTGGATGGGTGCCTTCTGGCTCTCGTCCATCACGGCCCAGGCAAAGGTGCCGAGCTCGCTGTCCGAAGTCTTCACCGGCACCTTCGACGCACGCAGCGCAGGACCGGTCACGCCGGTGCCCTGAGGCTGGCCGACGGTATCGGGATTCACCAGCCACACCGGCTCGGCGAGTTGTGAACCCGGAAGCGAGGCATCCAGCGCGTCCTTCGTATCGGCGGTGGAAACGAGCCAGCCGCGGAATTGATCCGTCTTCTTCGAGTAGTCCGGAGAGGTCGGCCCCGGCGACCAGCGCCAGCTATGCCACGCACCCACCAGATTCGGCTCCGTGGCACCGCGGTCGATCGATGACGCACGGGCGGAAACTGCCTGATCGGGACCCATCGACGTCTGCAGCTCGCCGATGGCCAGCATCAGCGCCATGCGCGCGTTCGACTGCGCGACGGACCGAGCCTGACCATTGCCGCTCGCGCGCAAGGAGATCGACGACAGTCCCAGCAGGCCGACCGCAAGCACGGTGAGCAGCACCATCAGGGACAGCGAAATTACAAGGGCAAAGCCCCGGTCTCTTGGGCGCAAAAGACGACGTTGGGTTACGTTGGGTTTCACAATTTGAAATCTGTACTTACTTTGAGAATACATCAAACCCGTTTTTTTGTCAGCGGGGTTTTCCCGAATCCACCCTGTGGACTACGACTCGATCACAGATTCGACGGGGTCCGCGTCAGCGACGTGTTCCCATGAGAGTTTTGCGAAAGTACCACCGTTTCCCGTGACGGCTTGTATCCTTCGGTTTTGACGGTGTATGAAATCGCCAGACTGCGGGTGATTTCTTGGGAATCGGCAAAGTCCCGAAGGCTTCCCGCGACCATCTCCCGGTACCGGGCTGGCGAACTTTTCAGGTCTTGCGGACGGGCTTCCGGAAATGGGGAAAGCACTACCTTTTCCAAGGATTCGGCGGGCTTTCACCATCCCGGAACGATCCGCTTTCCCCCTCGCCCTTCAACCTCATTCTCGCCGGGACCGACTCGGAAACCTACGCAGTCCCCGTCTTGCACGATTTCACGAATCCCGTCCCTCGCGACCCCTCCTTCGTGGCGAAATATCCACGCTTCACGACCGCGTCGGAACTCCCTAGCGTCCAGCGCGAATGGACGATGCGCCGGAAGTGGAGAAGGAGCCGACGCGGCGGGAATGGGCGGGATACTGGTGCGCCATGGTCCAGCAGACGCAGAACGCCTTCAACGACAAGGCCGCGCAGTTCCTGCTGATCCCCCTCGGCGGCTGGCTCGCGGGCAAGGCCTCGGTGGTGGACCAGATCGCCGGGCTCATGATCACGCTGCCTTACATCCTCTTCGCGCCCCTCGCCGGGTGGCTGAGCGACCGCTTCCCGAAGCGCACGGTGATGATCGGCTCCGCGGTGGCGCAGGCGCTCATCCTGGCCGGGCTGTGCGCGGCCATCCTTATGAAGAATCTGCCACTGGCCATGGTCGGCTTCTTCGCGCTCGCCACCCAGTCCGCCTTCATCAGTCCGGCGAAGATCGGCATCATCAAGGAACTCGTCGGCTCGCGGAATCTCGGGTTTGCCAGCGGCATCCAGCAGATGACCGCCATGCTGGCCATCCTCACCGGCCAGATCGCCGCGGGAATAATTTTTAGCAATCGCCTCGAAGCCAGCGGCGATGGCTGGCAGTCCGCGCTCGGCCCGCTGCTGGTGATCACCGCCTTGAGCGTGCCCGCGATCCTGCTGTCGCTCGGCATCTCGCGCACGCCCCGCGGCATCGCCGAGCCGCTCACCCCGTCCCTCGCCATCCGGCACGTCCACCAGCTCGGCGATCTCTGGCGCGACCCGGTGATCCGCCGCACCTCGTGGGGCGTCGCCTTCTTCTGGGCCTTCGCCGGATTCATCAACCTGTGGTCCATTGGCGTGGCAAAGGAGCTCACCGGCGGCGGCGTGGAATTCGGCCGCGTCTCGTCGAAATTCATGGCCGCCGCATCGCTCGGCATGGCGGGCGGCTTCGGCTTCGCATCGCTGCTGCTGAAGCGGAGGATCGAGCTCGGCTGGGTGCCGCTGGCAGGCATCGCGATGACGATTTCGTCCCTGGTGCTCGCCCTCGTCCCATTCTCCGGCGATGCCTTCCTCATCATGCTGGCGGTCACGGCGTTTTTCGCCGCGATCTTCCTCACGCCGCTGAATGCCTACCTGCAGGACCGCTGCCCGGCGGGCCGGCGCGGGGAAATCCTCGCCGCGGCAAATCTCCAGGACTGCCTCGCCGGCGCGATCGTAGTCACAATCATGCTCGGCTTCTCCTTCGCCCGGCAGTGGCTCGGCGATCCGTGGTGGCTGGGCCTGCACATTCAGCTCCTGCTCGCCGCCGTCGCCTGCGGGGCCATCACCATCTTCATCGTGCGGCTCATCCCCGCGGAGCTGGTGCGGGTGGTGGGTCTCGCGATCATCCGCACGATCTACCGCATCCGTAGTACCGGCACCTTCCCGGAAAAGGGCGGCGTGCTGCTGCTGCCAAACCACATCACGTGGGCGGACGCGTTTTTCCTCACCGCCGCCTGCCCGCGTCCGGTGCGCTTCGTGATGGAGGCGGGCTTCACGGGGAATACCGCCGTGCGGATCTTCAGCCAGCTCTTTGACACCGTGCCGATCTCTTCCGCGAAGCCGCGCGAGGCGCTGCGGGCCTCCGCCGATGCCCTGAAGGCCGGGCACGTGGTGTGTATCTTTCCGGAAGGCCAGCTCACCCGCACCGGCACGCTGCAGGAGCTGAAGCGCGGCTTCGAGATCATCGCCCGCCAGGCGAATTGCCCGCTGGTCCCGACGTGGACGGACGGTGCCTGGGGCTCGATCTTTTCCTTCGAGGGCAATCGCTTCTTCACGAAATTTCCCCGCCGCCTGCGTCGCGACATCAGCGTCGCCTTCGCGCCTGCGCTGGACCCGGCGACCGCGGACGTGGATGCGATCCGCCATGGCATGCAGGAGGCCTCGGCCATGGCGCTGGCCAGTCGCGCCGACGGAGAATCCCCCGCCCACGCGAATGCCCTGCAACTCGCCCACGTGAATGCGCTCCAGCGCGGGGCCGACTATGGCGTGATCGAGGGCGATCCCCTGCCCGCCTCGCTCCCCGCGCTCTCGATCTTCGAGGAGAAATTCGGCGCGATCCGCCGCGTCGCCTTCTACCCGGACCCGAGTTCGGAGAGTCATTGGCTCGGCGGGGATTCGCTGCGGGAAAAGATCGAGGCATCGCAAATCCTCAGCGGCGGCGTGTTCTTCGACTTCAGCGACCGCGCCGACGAACCCCTCGCGCACTCCGCATGGCAACACTGCCCGTGCCTCGCCATCGGCGGCGTCATCGTCGCGATGTCCATGCCCGATCCGCCGAAGGCCTACCCCGGCAGCAAGGAACAAAAGGGCAGCAAGCCGGGATCACGCGGCATCCTGCTCCCCGGCTTCCACCTCGATGGCGACACGCTGCGAGGCCCCGCCATCCCGGACGGCCTGCCATTGCCGGAAGGCTTCGTCGTCGATGAAGAAGGCTTCGTTTTCCTGAAGCGATCCACGGCCGAGGAGACGGTCTGAATTGCGGCCTTTCAAGGAAGCTTCGTGAAGAAACAGCCAACCGCGAAACCACGCGAAAATCGCGAAATCTGTTAGAGCCGGGATCTCTTCCTGCCTTTCAGATTTCGCGGGGTTTCGCGTTCTTTCGCGGTGGACTCAAAGCGCCCTTTTTCAAGGAGCAGCCGGGATCTCCGGCGTGGCGAGGTAGGCCGTGGGATCCGCGATGCCCGCGAGCAGGAAGGCCTCGCGACGCTCCACGCAGGTGCCGCAGGTGCCGCAATGGAGCTCGCCGCCCTTGTAGCAGGACCACGTCTCCGCGAAGTCGATGCCCAGCTCCGCCCCTCGCTTCGCGATGCCCGCCTTGTCCATCGCGATGAAGGGCCGCAGCAGCTCGATGCGCGCATACGTCCCCTCCGCCATCGCCGCCGCCATGCCCTGCATGAAGGGCTCGCGGCAGTCCGGGTAGATCGCGTGGTCGCCCGAGTGCGCGGCGATGGCCAGCGCGTCCGCCTCCACGCTCTCCGCAAATCCGCACGCCACCGCGAGCATGATGCCATTGCGAAAGGGCACCACCGTGCGCTTCATGTTTTCCTCGGCGTAGTGGCCGTCGGGGATCTCGCCGCCGCTCTTCAGCAGGTCGGAGGCGAAGCAGTCATTCATGAAGGTGAGATCGATGGTCCGGTGCGGGATGCCCGCCCGCTCCGCATGCAGCTTCGCGAAGGGGATCTCGCACGCGTTGTGCTTCGACCCGTAGTCGAATGACAGCGCCGCGACCACCTCGTGCTCTTGCCGCACCTGGTGGAATGCCGTGACGGAATCCATCCCGCCGCTCAGGAGCACGACCGTTTTCATGACGCGGGGTGGCTGGCTTCGCAGGTGAGCTGGATGCCGCCGCGGGAACCGAATTTCCCGTTCACGGTGATCTCCACCGGCTCCATCGCCGTCACGAGGTCGTCGAGGATGCGGTTCACGATCTCCTCGTTGAAGGACGGGAGGTTTCGGAAGGACGCCATGTAGAATTTCAGTGACTTCGTCTCCACGCAGCGCTCGCCCGGCACGTAGCGGATCACGATGTGCGCGGTATCCGGCTGGCCGGTCACGGGGCAGAGCGAGGAGAACTCCGGGCAATCCAGCGTGATCCAGAATTTCCGGCCCGGCCGGCAATTCGGGAAGGTCTCCAGCTTCGCCTCGTCCGGGCTGGCCGGCAGGCGGTTCTCGGAGTGGCCGAGCAGGGTGAGGTCGGAGGTCTGCATGCCCGCGACCATGAGCCCGGGGCCCCAGCGTGTCGATGGCGGAGGTCGATGGCGGAGGTCGATGGCGGAGGTCGATGGCGGAGGTCGGAGGTCGGAGGTCGGAGGTCGGAGGTCGGAGGGCGGAGGTCGGAGGGCGGAGGGCGGAGGGCGGAGGGCGGAGGGCGGAGGGCGGAGGGCGGAGGGCGGAGGGCGGAGGGCGGAGGG
>NZ_JAPDDS010000022.1 GCF_025950085.1 Luteolibacter flavescens | reverse complement strand
CAAGGCATGGTTTCCTCCTCCTTGAAGGTGTAACCCATGTCCCCGAACACCTGCTACCTATGTCCCCGGTCTATACACGGCCACCGGCCCGCTTGGACGGCCCTGCGAACCCAGGGTAAAAGCAGCTTTCAAAAGAGGCGCTTCCCGAAGCCATGCCACATGGCCCGCCATCACCCCAAGCCATCGTGGTCCGCATCGCTCCGCGTGCGGCCCGCCAGTCCGGGAAGCCACCCGAGCAGCCCGCTTTCATTCAAGGTCCCTCCCATACCCGCAGATCAAAACCCGCCGCCATCACTGCTTCGCCGCACGCGGAGCGATGCGGACCACGATGGCACCCGCTCTCCGTCAGCCATGGGGATCACTTCGGGCGGAATGAATTCCGCGTTCCCAGTGGGGGCGATGCCGACGTTGTTGGTATGGCGGGCGGCGAGGGTGGCTCCGGGCCGGTCTATTGACCGGCGCTCCCAGCGACTCCCAGCTCGGTGCAGCCGGGAGCGCTGGCTTCAGCCGGCTTGGACGGTCGTGCGAACCATCTACAAAAGCCACCTTCCACCACGACGACCCCATGGGAGCGCGCGGCCACCGGCCCGCTTGGAAAGCCCTGCGAACCCAGGTTGAAAGCAGCGTTCAAAGGAGGCGCTTCCCGAAGTCATACCACATGGCCCGCCATCACCCCAGGCCATCGTGGTCCGCGTCGCTCCGCGTGCGGCCCGCCGGTCCGGGAGGCCACCCGAGCGGCCCGCTTTCCCCCCACGCCCCCTCCCAGACCCACAGATCAAAACCAGCCGCCATCACTGCTTCGGCCGCACGCGGAGCGATGCGGACCACGATGGCACCCGCTCTCCGTCAGCCGCGGGGATCGCTTCGGGCGGAATGAATTCCGCGTTCCCAGTGAGGGCGATGCCGACGTTGTTGGTATGGCGGGCGGCGAGGGTGGCTGCCTCGGGCCGGTCTATTGACCGGCGCTCCCAGCGGGCTCCCCAGCTCGGCGCAGCCGGGAGCGCTGGCTTCAGCCGGCTTAGCCGTATCGACCTCTCGTCGACACGGCATGGACGGAACGTCCACGCTCCTCATCACAGCTTCCGCTGCCCGTTCCCCCGCACGCGGTACTGGTAGCTCGTCAGCTCGCGCAGGCCCATCGGGCCGCGGGCGTGGAGCTTGTCGGTGGAGATGCCGATCTCCGCGCCAAAGCCGAATTCCTCGCCATCCGCCAGGCGGGTCGAGACATTGTGAAAGACACATGCCGAGTCGCAGCCGGAGAGGAAGGCCGTCGCCGCGGCGTCATCCTCCGTCACGATGGTCTCGGTGTGGTGCGAGCCGTGGGCATTGATGTGCGCCACCGCTTCCTCCAGCGAATCGACGATCTTCACGGAAAGGATCAGGTCGAGGTACTCGGTGCCCCAGTCCTCCTCCGTCGCGGGGATGGCGGCGATGATCCCGCGGGTGCGCTCGCAGCCGCGGATCTCCACGCCCTTTTCCACCAGCTCGGCGGCGATGGCGGGCAGGTGCCCCGGCGCGACGGCGCAGTGGACCAGCAGGGTCTCCAGCGCATTGCACACGCCGGTCTTCTGCGCCTTCGAGTTCACGGTCAGCTTCACCGCCATGTCCAGGTCCGCGGCCTGGTCCACGTAGAGGTGGCAGATGCCGTCGTAGTGCTTGATGACCGGCATGCGCGCCTGCGAGACCACGGTCTCGATGAGCCCCTTCCCGCCGCGCGGGATGATCAGGTCGAGCCACTTGTCCATCTGGCACAGCGCGCTCACGCTGGAGCGGTCGGTGAAGGGAATGAGCTGGATGGAGTGCGCGGGCAGCCCCGCCTTCTCCCCGCCCGCCTGCAGCGCCTCGGCGATGGCGCGGTTGCTATGGATGGCCTCGGAGCCGCCGCGCAGGATGGTGGCATTCCCCGTCTTGAAGCACAGCACGGCGGCATCGCTCGTCACATTCGGACGGCTCTCGTAGATGATGCCGATGGTCCCGATGGGCACGCGCACCTGCTGCAGGTGCATGCCATTCGGCCGCGTCCACTTGTCCATCACCTCGCCCACCGGATCCGGCAGCGCGACGACCTGGTCGATGCCGTGCGCGATGGCTTCCACCTTCGCCGCATCCAGCTTCAGGCGCTCCAGCATCGGCTTCGCCAGTCCCTTCGCCTCGCCCGCCTCGAGGTCGAGCGCATTCGCCGCCACGATCTCCCCGGTGCGCGCGCGCAGTTCCGCCGCCATCGCGCGCAGGATGTCGTTCTTCTGCTCCGTGGTGAGCTGGGAAAGCTTGTAGGAAGCCGCGCGTGCATCGCGGGCCAGCGTTTCCACGGCGGTGAAGACTTCGGCGTCGGTCATGGCGTCAGGACTGGAGGAAGGAAAGCGGGTGAATCGCGAGGGAAACAAATTACACGGAAGCAAGCCGCGGAAAAGCAGGGCAGGATGACTTTTACTCTCAACTCTCAACCTCCAACTCTCAACCTGCCTTTGCCTCGAAGCGCGTCGAAAGCCCCTGCATCCCCGCGAGTATCCCCGCCAGGCGCTCCGGCTTCCGCCCGTGGGCGATGTGGACGGTGATGCCCGCATCCACGGAATTCTTCACCGCCTGCAGCTTCGAGGCCATGCCGCCGATCGAGAAGCGCCCGCGCTCGTCCTTCGCATAGCCCAGCACCGCATTCACGTCCGGCACCTCCTTCACCAGCTCGTTCGTCTCCGGGGAAAGCAGGCCGTCCACGGACGTCAGCAGGATCAGCGTCTTCGCGCCCAGCAGCGTGGCCACCTGCGAGGAGAGCATGTCATTGTCCCCCACGCGCAACTCCTCCACGGCCACCGAGTCGTTCTCATTGATGATCGGGACGATATTCGGCTCCGCGAGCAGGCGGTGGAGCGTATTCGAGACATGGGTGCGGCGCTCCGGCGTGTGGAGATCCGCCGCGGTCAGCAGCACCTGCGCGACCGCCAGGTCGAAGTTCCGGAAAAGCGACTCATACGTGTGCATCAGCCGCGCCTGGCCGACCGCCGCGCACGCCTGCTTCGTCGTCAGGTCGCTGGGGTAGCCGCCCAGGCCGAATGCGGACACGCCCGCGCCCACCGCGCCGGAGCTGACCAGCAGGCAGCGATGCCCGCTTTCCACGAGCCCGGCGATGGCGGTGACGAGGCGGACCAGCGCGGCTCCATCGAGCGTCCCGTCGCTGGTGCGGGTCAGGACGCCGGTGCCGGCCTTGATGACGGTGAGAGTTTCCATGGCGCGAAAAGCGGGGCCGCTCCATGCCCCCAAATCCCGCCGGAAGCCATCGCAAAGCGTGGCAACAGATGCTGCCGTCCTATTTGCCGTCGGGATCGTGCCCGGCTCGCCGCCTCGCTTCGCGGATCCGTTCCCGCTCCTTCAGACGGCATTCCCGGCACCGGACCGCGACCTGATAGGACGCGGCTTTGGTCGTTTCATAATACCAGCGCTGGTCCTCGGCGGTCCAGACACCGGGCACCCCACAGTCGCTGCAGAGAAAGGTGTAATCCCGGAAATACGCCGGGTGGGAATATGACCTCTCGCTGCCAAAGCTCACCAGATCCGGGTCCACCGGGATCGCATCGGCGGGTATCTCCGAGGCCTCCTTGATCCAGCCGCGGCTCAGGAGCTTGGCGATCCGGCTCGAGCGGAAGAGATCGGCTCGTCGGGCCTCGGCTTTGGATCCACGGCGGGTCATCGGTCGGTCCTGCCGGGATGATGCATGAAGCATCCATCCCCGGCAAGACAGGCGGCGATGGCTCAGCGGGCCTTCGCCTCCGGCACCTCCAGCGTGAAGCGCATCTCGGGGGTGACGGGCCAGCCGGCGGCCACGCCCTTCGTGCGCTCCAGGTAGGGGGAGATGGACCAGACCTTCACGGTCTTCCCGTCGGGGAGGAATTCCAGCAGGCGCAGCCAGCCCTCGCCGCCGCGGGGCGACCACTGGGTATTGAAGAGCATCTGGTGCACCGGGCGGCCGTCCGGGTAGTGGTCCGTGCGGCGGGAGATCGCGGGGCCGGCCACCCAGCGCAGCTCGTCCGAGCCGGGCTTCACGCGCTCGAAGGGCTTGTAGTGGCCATTCACCACGAATTCGATGCCGGGGTGCTTTGAAACGAAGGCCTGCCACAGCTCCTCGCCGCCGTGGACGTCGCCGCCCTTGCCGATGCCGTAGCTGTGCGGGCTGTTCTTCGTCTTCGCCACCGTGCGACGCGGCAGGCCGTCGTCGCTGAAGAGGGTGGACTCCTGGTCGATGAACTCGTGCGTCACGAGAATGCCGCGCTTGTCCTCATGCTTCGCCGCGATCTCGTTTGCCCATTTCACGACTTCCTTCCGCGGGCCGAATTCCAGCGAGTAGATCACGTAGTCCCGCCCGCCGTGGCTGAAGCGGTACCAGGCATTCTCCAGCCGGCCTTCTTGGTAGGCACCGCCGAAGATCTTCTCGTTCAGCGGGTTGTCGCTGATCTTGAAGTAGTCGTTCAGCATCGTGCTGCGGTCGGAGGAATTCTTGCCGAGGTCGTGGTTTCCCACCGCGAGGACGTAGGGAATCTTGCCATCCAGCACGGAGAGGCTGGTCTTCGCGCGCTCCCACTGTTCCTTCGTATTCGCGTCCACGATGTCGCCGACGTGCAGCGCGAGCTGGATATTGTAGCGCTCCCGGTGCTCCACCAGCCAGCGGGTGATCTCCGTGAAGAGGACCGCGTCCTCCGCCTTCCGGATATAATACTGCGTGTCCGGGATGACCGCGATGGTCCAGGACTTCTCCGATGGCCGGTCGGTGGCGCTGTCCGCGAGCACGGGCGAGATCATCGAGAAAAACAGGGCGGCAGTGGCGGCGAGGAATGAGCGTCGGACGGGATTCATGGATGGCGGCAGAAGAGGAGATCCGGCCACCCGGCAGGGCAAAGGTGGCCCCCTTCCACGTCCCTGACCACGGCAAGGTTTGGAAAAAATCGCGGCATCGGGAGAAATCCGCCCCCAAATCGGCCCGATTCAATTCCCCGTCGGCTGCTTCTCCAGCTTCACGGTCACCACGTCATCCGGCATCGACGTGCGGATACCGCCCCCGTGCCCCCACACCGTGATGGTCTCCGGTTTGTAACCCTCCGCCGAGATCGTGAATCCCAAGCCACCGGCAAGCGGCAGGCCGGTCACATGGATCGACTCCGAGCCATCGGCGAACTCCTCGATCATGCACGGGCCGCTGCCCTTCACGAAAGGCGACACCTCCTCATCCCACGACACCTTCATCGCCAGCGGCTCACCGCTCGCGACATCCACCGCCCTGACGTGCAGCGAGTAGAGAGCAGGCTGGTAAACGGTGTAGTCGAATTGACGAGTCGCCTTGTCACGATCCCCCAGCGACCAACCGAGCACACCAGAGGCCAAGGCGAGCGCGATGGCTCCGAGTGTCGCTCTCATGAGTCCTCGGCATTCGCGGAGAATCTCTCGTCGAGGTTGTCCAAGATCGACAATCCCTCCCCCGCAGTCCCCCGCGCAGCCCTCGCACGGAATCGGGTCTCGGCGTCGAATTCAGCGAGGCTCAAGGTGGAGAGTTCCTCCATGAGCTTGTTCAGGCTGATCCCCCGCTGCCGCGCCATTTCGCGGAGCCGGTTCGCCTTTTCATCGGGCATGCGGATGGTGAGCGTGGTCATGGCAGGATGCCGAGAATCACAGATTCCCGGGATCTGACGCCTACCCTATGAATGATTGCCAGCATCCGGCAAGCGGCGACAGCCGCCTTGGCTCTTGCCCCCCTGCCCCGCCGCGTTTACAGCCGCCCGCATGAACTCGTTCCCGCTGCCCGGTGACAAGAAGTCGCTCGAAGAAGGCCTGGTGTTCACCCCGAAGTTCGACGCCGACGGCCTGATCCCCGCCATGGCGATCGATGCCGCCACGAAGGAGCCGCTGATGCTGGCCTACATGAATGCCGAGTCGCTCGCGCTCACGCTGGAGCTGGGCGAGGCGGTCTATTGGTCGCGCAGCCGCCAGGAGATCTGGCACAAGGGCAAGACCTCCGGCCAGGTCCAGAAGGTGGTGGAAATCCGCACCGACTGCGACCAGGACGCGCTGGTCGTTTACGTGGAGCAGCTCGGCGGCGGATGCTGCCACACCGGCCGGAATGACTGCTTCTACCGCACCGTCGCGGGCCGCAGCGCGGACGGCGGAGCCCTGCTGAGCTTCAAAAACGAGGGATGAACCTGAAAAATCCGGCGGAAATTCGCAAATTTCGCGGTTGCATTCGCCGGGACGTTCCCCTAGTTCTCCCGCCCCTCGCGCCGCCGGGTGCCGGGATCAGCCATTTTCAAAGCAAGGAGGACCGCCATGGACATCATCAAAAAGATCGAGCAGGAGCAACTTAAGGCCGACGTCGCCGACTTCAACGTGGGCGATACCGTGAAGGTCCACACGCGGGTCGTCGAAGGCGGCAAGGAGCGCGTCCAGATCTTCGCAGGCATCGTGATCGCCCGCCGCGGCACGAGCGTGAATGCTTCCTTCACCGTCCGTAAGATCTCCTACGGCGAAGGCGTCGAGCGTGTCTTCCCGCTCCACACCCCGCGCATCTCGAAGATCGAAGTGGTCAGCAAGGGCAAGGTCCGCCGCGCCAAGCTCCACTACCTCCGCAACCGCGTGGGCAAGAAGGCCATGCAGGTGAAGGCAGCCGCCAAGGCTTGATCCGCCACCGGACTTCCTTTTTTCCAAAGCGCGCCCCGGTTCGTCCGCGGGCGCGTTTTTCATTTCCGCAGGAGAGGTTCGCCGCGGAGACGCAGGGGTCGCAGAGGGTCACGGAAAAAGGCAGGAGTTTCCTTTCTACGAAACCCCAGCCAAAAGGGCGCCCGCTTTCTGGAGCATTTTACTTTGAACTGTAGCCCTCCTGCAGACCTTCAAAGAGAGGAAGATCGATCCGCGAAAAACGCGAAATCCCGCGAAATTTTTGGAGCTGAATTCCTCTTCCTGCCTTTCAGATTTCGCGCCTTTTCGCGTTCTTTGGCGGTGAAATCAAAGCATCTACCCATCGGGAAAGCCGACCTCAATCATCCCGCACGATTCGGCTACGACCTTGCGTCAAACGCTCCAAATCCTCCGCGTTCCTCCGCGACCTCTGCGTCTCCGCGGTAATATCAGCAGTAGCCTCCATCCCCGCCCGCCCCAGAAGCCGCGAGTGACACTTTTTTGGAGCGGGAAACTTGCCCTTTGCGGTGACGCGGGGATTCGCCCATGATGCCGCCCGTGAAGCGCGTCCCCATCCTCCTCGTGATCCCGCTGGCCACCGCCGCGGTGGCGGTGCCGTGGTGGGCGTGGACGAAGGACATGGACTTCATGACCCAGCCGTCCGAGGACCGCCTGCGGCAGATCCGCTCCGAGACCTCCGCCGCGCTGACAAAGCCGCATCGCGACACCTCGCCCGATGCCGGGGGAGACGTGGACCGCGAGGTCCAGTCCCCGATCAAGCCGCCGCCGGTGATCGACCCCGGCGACCCGCTCGCCCCGGCCGCGCTCGATGCCTTCCGCGAATTTTCCGACAAGGGTGCCGCCGCGCTCATCGAGCTGGCGGTGAATCTGGAGGAGCAGAGCGGGAATGCCCGCGCCCTGCTCGCCTGGGAGCGGGTGATCGACTCGTGCAAGCCGGACGATGCCCAGCGCGCCGCCGCCACCGCCGGCATCCAGCGCCTGCGCCCGTCCGTCGCGCCATGGAGCGTGGACCCCCTTTCCAAGCCGCTGGTGCTGGAGGCCGTGCTCGGCAAGTCCACCACCTCCCACCCCGCGCTGGAGGGCCTGCTCGACGAGGCCGCCCGCATCACCGCAAACTCCTCCGCCGGGCTCGTGAAATTCGTCCCGCGCGTGGACAAGCCCGACCCGCCGCAGCCGGCGAAAAAGGCCAAGCCGAAGCCCAAGCCAAAAACGAAGGGCAAGGCAAAGGCGGACCCCGAGCCAGCCCCGCCACCACCCCCGCCGGAGCCTCCTCCGCTGTCGCTGCAGATCCTGGCCGATGGCGAAAAGGCCGCCTCCACCGGCATCATCGAGCTCGCCCTGCCGGAGGACCCCGCCGAGCTGCGCCGGGAAATCCTGCGCGGCGTGTATCGCCTGGTGGCCTCGCAACTCGCTGCCACCACGGACTTCACCCCGCCGGACTCCCTGTCCGAGACGGACGAGCCCATCCCCGCGCTCTCCACCCGCATCACCCGCTTGGAGTGGTCGGAATTCGGAAAATCGCTGCAATCGCCCGATCGGCCCTAAGAGAACGCTGGACGCACCCGTTTCTCAGGGGAAGCTTCGCCTGATGATCCGTCCTTTTCTTTTGTTGCTCGCTGCGAGCCCGCTGCTCTGTGCCGATCCGGCACCGGCGAAGCCTGATGCCAAGGAAACCAAGGAGCCGGAAAAGAAGGAGCCACAGGAGGCCCCGGCATCTCCCTTCCCCGGCGGACCCGGCGGCATGGGAGCCCCCGTCGAGCCGAGCACCCTGCCCGCCCCGGACCAGCCCGTCGCTCCCGTGGAGCCCCCGGTGAAGGAGCTGGACAAGGAGCGCGTACAGATCGGCGACGTGATCCTGAACCGCAAGACCCGCGAGATCCGCTTCCCCGCCGCCGTGAACATGGCAGGCGGCGAGCTGCTGGAATTCGCCCTCGTCCACGTGAATGGCAAGGTCCACGAGTCGCTGCTCGTCACCGAGACCTCCGCCACCGACATCAATCTCGCCTTCAAGCTGCTGCGCTACCCGGCCTCCGCCGAGCTCTACTCCATCGCGAACGAGAACGGCACCATGTCGAACAAGTTCCACGAGGTGGCGGACGACGTGAAGGCCGGTGCCCGGCTGGACATCGGCGTCGAGTGGGAGGCCGAGGGCAAGACCCGCACCGCCAAGCTGAACGACTGGATCTCCCACGGCACCACGAATGCCCAGATGCCCGCCGCGGACCCGTGGGTCTATGGCGGCTCCGGCATTCATGATGGCAAATTCGTCGCCGACCTGACCGGCGACTACATCGCGATTTTCCTGAGCAATGCCGCGCTGATCAATTTCTCCGGCAAGGACAACAATTCGGACGAAGTCTGGTTGCCCTTCCCCAAGCGTGTGCCAACGGAAGGAACCAAGGTCACCGTCACCATCACACCCCACAAGCAGCCAGCAGCCAAAAAATGAAAACAGCTCTTTGTCTCGCTTTCGCGTCCACCATCGCGCTCGCACCGGCGCAGGAGACGAACAACCCGTATCTCTCGCTGCAGGTCGAGATCAAGCAGGCCATCGCGCGTGGCAATGCCTGGCTGGCCAAGCAGCAGAAGGAAGACGGCCACTGGGATGACGCCGAGCTCCCCGCCTTCACCGCGCTCGCCCTGACCGCCGGTGCCCGCGACCCCGGCCGCGACCCGAAGGCCGACCTGCCGCCCCACATCGCCAAGGGCTTCCAGTGGCTGCTGAAGCAGCAGAAGGAAGACGGCGGCATCTACAACAAGGGCCTCAGCGTCTACAATACCGCCACCGCCGTGACCGCGCTGACCGCGGGCGGCCTGCCGGAATACGAGCCCGCCATCGTGAAGGGCCGCAACCACCTCATCGACCAGCAGTGGGACATCGGCCAGAAGAAGGAGACCGACAATCCGAATGACGGCGGCATCGGCTACGGCTCGAAGAACGACCGCTCCGACATGTCGAACACCTACCTGGCCATCGAGGCGATCGCGCTTTCGCAAAAGGTCATCGAGGACGGCAAGCACGGCGACCAGCCGGACCTGGACTGGGACGCCGCCATCACCTTCCTCTCCCGCTGCCAGAATCTCGAGGGCGGCAAGGCCCTGCCGGAGACCGCCGAGTCCCCGCAGAACAAGGGCGGCTTCCGCTACGGCCCGGCCGAGACAAAGGCCGGTGAAGACAAGCTGCCCGACGGCCGCACCGCGCTGCGCTCCTACGGCTCCATCTCCTACGCCGGCCTGCTCTCGATGATCTACGCTAAGCTCGGCCCGGATGATCCGCGCATCGTCGCCGTGAAGGAGTGGCTCGGGAAGAACTACACCCTCAGCGAAAACCCGGGCATGGGCGCGCAGGGTCTCTTCTACTACTACCAGACGATGTCGAAGGCGCTCTCCGTCGCGAACATCAACAAGTTCAAGCTCGCCGACGGCAAGGAAGCCGACTGGCGCAACGACCTGGCGAATGCCCTGCTCAGCAAGCAGCGCGAGGACGGCTCCTGGACGAACGAGAACGCCCGCTGGATGGAGTCGAACCCCGTCCTCGTCACCGCCTACTGCGTCATGTCCCTGGAGCAGATCTACTACTCCATCCCCAGCGAGCCGTAAGGCCGCACGGAGGAAGGAAACGACCCACATCACCCCAAGAGCGCGGACCCAAGTCCGCGCTCTTTTTTTTGTGCAGCCACCCCACGCCCCGGCCCGCCAATCGAAACCCGCCGACCTCACAACACCATCTTCGGTTCTACAGGGCCAAAGGCCCGCCCATCCCTCAGCCCCGGGCAACGCCCGGGGTTCCCAACCCGGCGATCCACACGGGCTGAAGGCCCGTGATATTCGGAAAGGCCACCCCAACCGGAACGGCGCCCCATCGCCCCACGACATGGGAAATTGAAATCATCACCGGCAACATCATCGGCACGCACCCCGTATCATCCCTCACAACGTCTCCGGCGCCCCCAACATATCGCGGCCCTTCAGGCCGCCATTCTTGCGCACCCCAAAAACCCCGGGCGTTGCCCGGGGCTGAGGAATGGCCGCGCCGTTGGCGCTCTTGAACGACCCGATGCCCGGCTCTCTGCTCCGCCCCGAACCGTCACCAGTTCGATCACGGAATTTTCACCAATCCGACTACATCTGGCAAACCGGACCACGCCGACCTTCCCGCACCATCCCGGCTTCTCCAGGGCCATCGGCCCGCCCATCCCTCAGCCCGGGCCATCGGCCCGGGTTTCCCATCGCACGACAGGCGCCCCAACGGGGTGCGATCCGTGCACGGCCACCTCAATCCCAAACGTACTGCTCATCGAACGCCACGTGGTACTTCGCCAACAACAGCCGGTATTCCTCTTGAAAGGTCCGCTTCCGGTGATGCTCCGCTTGCCCGGCAATGTAATCCACCACCTTCTCCGCATCCGACTGGCTGACGGAAAACGCTGCATAACCCGCCTGCCAATGAAAGCCCGCCAGACGAGGATCCCTTGCCTTGAGCCATTTCGAAGACGCCGTTTTCACCGTCTCCACCACGTCGGCGATGGTCTTCGTCCGCGAGAGGCCGAATAGCATGTGGACGTGATCCTCCACCCCGCCCGTCCGCAACGACGGACAATCGATGCGATCCAAGATCCCCGCGAGATAGGGATGAAGTTCTGCCTGGAGCGTGGCGGATAACACCGGCTCACGATTTTTCGTGCTGAAGACCAGATGGACAAGGACGCGGGAGAGGGACTGCGGCATGGATCACCGCGAGCTTCGCAAAGCAGCCGGGCTTGTGGAGGATGATTTTCATGCAGGGCTGGCGAAATAGTCCGGGCAACATCATCGCCAGAAAATCCGGCAACCCCCAACATATCGCGGCCCTTCAGGCCGCCATTCTTGCGACCACAAAAACCCCGGGCGTTGCCCGGGGCTGAAGGATGGCCGCGCCGTTGGCGCTCTTGAACAACCTGACGCCCACCTCTCTGCGCAACTCCGAACCGTCACCAATCCGACCACGGAACCGTCACCAGTTCGACTACGACTGACCAACCGAACCACGCAGGCAACACCTCCGGCTCTCCAGGGCCAACGGCCCGACCATCCCTCAGCCCGGGACATCGGCCCGGGTTTCCCATCGCACGGCAGGCGCCCCAACGGGGTGCGATCCGTGAACGGCCCGCTCAATCCCGAATGTCCGGCTCACCGAACGCGACGCGTCCCACCATCAATACCCCATCACCGGAACGAAACCTCGTACCCCTTCTCCTTCCGGAACTTCTTCAAAAAACGCGGCATCCACGTCGGCCTTCTCAGACGCCGCGAGATCCGCCGCCGTGCCGTGAACCAATCCACGATCCCGGCCCACAGCCCGAGCGAGCCGCCATGCGCGATGCCGTCCGGCAATTCATACCCGAGCAGCTTCATCCGTCGCGCGCGCTCGCCGGAGACATAGCGCCGGGCCCATGCGCGGCGATACCAATTCGACATCTCCTTCTTCCACGCGTCGCGGCTGTCGGGAGAGATCTTCGAGTAGCGCTTCACGCCCGTCGGATCGCCAAGCGTCCCGCCTGTCGAAGCCACCAGCTCCTCATCCAACACCGCCGCCAGATCCTCCCAGCCCAGATATTCCCCCAGGCGCTCCAGCTCCGCGGCGGGATCGGTCACGAGGTCCTCGTACTTGATCTGGAAGACACGCTCGCCGTGCTTCCCGCAGAAATCCTGCAGGCGCTGCTGGCCCTCATACAAATCGATGCCGAATTCCTCCGGACACCACCGGCCCTTGCGAAAGGTCGATGAAACCGACGACGCCACCGCGAGCGGGTGCCGCCACAGCACGATGAACTTCGCATCCGGAAAGGTCGCCAGGATCTCCTCCGCGATCAGCGTGTAGCGCGGTGTCTTGTCGATGAACCACTCCTTCCCTCCCGCGAGCCCGTCGTAGATGCCCAGCATCAGCTCGCGGACGCCTTTCCGGTAGGCCTCGTCGTAGCCGTCCCATGCCTTCCGCATGTCGGCGGTGGCCGTCTCCACCAGCGACTCCCAGTAGGCCGCCTTCCGGGTCATCGCGATGTCCTCGCCCAGGAAGCGCAGCAGCAGGCTCGGCTCGCCGAGCGTGGCGCACTTCCCGCTCGTGAGGAGCAGCCGCTGCAGCAGGGTCGAGCCCGCCCGCGGCAGGGACAGCAGGAAGACCGGGCGGGTCATGGCCTCTGGTAGCCGAAGTAAGCGATCTCGTCCGCAAAGGTCTCCGCGATGAATGCGCTCAGCTTGTCATCGTAGTACTGCGCCGCGCTGCCCCGCTCCGAGCGGTTCCGCACCGGCAGCTCCACCGGCGGGATGTCCAGCCGCTCGCAGACCTTCCGGAAGTCCTCGTTCAGATTCTCGTAGCGGATGATGAAATCGACATTCGCGAAGGGCGGCTTCTCCCCGTCCGCAGGCAGGGCGAAGTACTCGCGCAGCGGGCGCACTTCCTTCTCCACGAACTTGCGGAATTTCTTCGCATTCCACTCCGTCTCGCGGCGGTGCGGGGAGAACCAGAAGGACACCATGCGGTCCCACGGATTCCGCACGCAGGCGAATTTGAAGAGCCCGTTCACCGCCTCCGTGCCGAGCTCGCGATGATACTCGAGCAGCGTCGAGTGCTTCACCAGATCGCGCCCCTCGGAGCGCACCTCGAAGCGCTCCACGCCATCCTGCCCGCCGCTGGCGACGATGCGGTCCTCGGAGAAATCGCGCAGGATATTCTGGATCGAGTTCCCCGCGGTCTTCGGGATGTGGACGAAGAGGAAGCGTTTCTGGAAGGAGATCATGGCAGGCGCTTGGCCAGCCTCCCCGAAGCGGGCCGCGCAGGTCAAGGACGGGTTCCGCACTGCGGGTACAGCGTCGCGCGACAGATCATCGCAAACGATCGCACGCGGCAGTCATCGCACGTGCAGGTGGGCGGGTTGTTTTTCCGGACACATGAGGCAGGTTTCTTGACGGGTGTTCCACAGACGGAACTGGTTCATTGACACGATGTTTCTCGCCGCTAGCCTCGCGCGTCCGCGCCCGGGACATGGCGGCCTTTTTTCGTCGTCCCCACGCGCCTTTCCACAGTCAACCTACTCCACGAACTACAGATGGCTACCGTGAAGAAGTCCGCCAAGAAGGCGGCCAAGAAATCGCCCGCTGCCAAGGGCACCAAGTACGTTTACACCTGGGGCGACGGCAAAGCCGATGGCAACGGGTCGATGAAGGCTCTTCTGGGCGGCAAAGGCGCGAACCTCGCGGAGATGACCCGCATCGGTCTTCCGGTGCCTCCGGGATTCACCGTCACCACTGACGTCTGCACCTACTTCTACGCGAACAAGCGCACCTATCCCGCCTCCCTGCAGGCACAGATGGAAGCCGGCGTGAAGAACATGGAGAAGATCATGGGCTGCAAGTTCGGCGACGCGAAGGGCATGCCGCTCCTCGTGGCCGTGCGCTCCGGCGCCCGCGACTCCATGCCGGGCATGATGGACACCATCCTCAACCTCGGCCTCAACGACGAGACCGTCCTTTCCCTCGCCGCCGTCACGAAGAACGAGCGCTTCGCCTGGGACTGCTACCGCCGCTTCGTCCAGATGTACGGCGACGTCGTCCTCGGCGTGCAGAAGACCGAAGGTGAAGACCACGAGCCTTTCGAAGTCGTCATCGAAGGCTTCAAGCACGAGAAGTATCACAAGGACATCGTCGACTCCGACCTCACCGCCGACGACCAGAAGGAGCTCGTGAAGCGCTTCAAGGCACTCGTGAAGGAGCGCACCGGCAAGGGCTTCCCGTCCGACCCGTGGGAGCAGCTCCGCGGTGCCGCAGGTGCCGTCTTCGGCTCCTGGATGAATGACCGCGCGATCGTGTATCGCCGCAAGTACAACATCCCCGCCGAGTGGGGCACCGCCGTGAACGTGCAGGCCATGGTCTACGGCAACACCGGTGACACCTCCGGCTCCGGCGTGGCCTTCACCCGCAACCCGGCCAACGGCGTGAACGAATTCTACGGCGAGTTCCTCGTGAACGCGCAGGGTGAAGACGTCGTCGCCGGTGTCCGCACCCCGGATCCCGTCGCCCTCATGAAGAAGGCGATGCCGAAGCCCTTCGCAGAACTGATGAAGGTCCGCTCCATCCTGGAGAAGCACTTCAAGGACGTGCAGGACGTCGAGTTCACCGTGCAGGAAGGCAAGCTCTTCATGCTTCAGACCCGCAATGGCAAGCGCACCGCCGCTGCCGCGCTGAAGTTCTCCATGGACATGGTGAAGGAAGGCCTCATCGACTGGAAGACCGCCGTGCTCCGCAACCCGGCCGACCAGCTCGACCAGCTCCTCGCCCCCATCTTCGACCTCGCCGAGGTGAAGAAGGCCAAGGAACTCGCCAAGGGTCTCCCGGCCGGCCCCGGTGCCGCCTCCGGCAAGATCTACCTCAACGCCGACCGCGCCGCGGCCGCCGCTGAAAAGGGCGAGAAGGTCCTCCTCGTCCGCAACGAGACCTCTCCGGAAGACCTTCGCGGCATGATCGCCGCCGAGGGCATCCTCACCGCCAAGGGCGGTGTCTCCTCGCACGCCGCTCTCGTCGCCCGCCAGATGGGCAAGGTCTGTATCTGCGGCGCCTCCGCCATCGAGATCGACTACGACAAGAAGACCGTGAAGGTGGCAGGTGAGACCTTCAAGGAAGGTGACTTCCTCTCCATCGACGGCACCAGCGGCACCGTCTACGGTGGCGAGCTGAAGACCGCTCCTTCGGAAATCATCACCGGCATCGTCGACGGCGACAAGGCCGCGAAGAAGACCGAGAAGTTCAAGAGCTTCCTCAAGCTCATGGAATGGTGCGAGCAGGCGACCAAGATGTCCGTCCGCACGAATGCCGACACCCCGGAGCAGACCCGCATCGCGGTGGCCTTCGGCGCAGTCGGCATCGGCCTCACCCGCACGGAGCACATGTTCTTCGAAGGTGACCGCATCGACGCGATGCGCGAGATGATCCTCGCCACCACGCTGGAAGCCCGCAAGGCCGCCCTGGCCAAGCTTCTTCCTTACCAGCGCGAGGACTTCACCGGCATCTTCAAGACCCTCAAGGGCCTGCCGGCCACCATCCGCCTCCTGGACCCGCCGCTCCACGAGTTCCTTCCCCACACGAAGGAGCAGCAGCTCGATCTCTCCAAGAAGATCGGCGTGCCGGTCGAGAAGATCATCCAGCGCGTGCACGACCTCCACGAGTTCAACCCGATGCTCGGCCACCGCGGCTGCCGCCTCGGCATCGCCTATCCGGAAATCACCGAGATGCAGGCCCGCGCCATCTTCGAAGCCGCCGCTGACGTGGCGAAGAAGAAGATCGCCGTGAAGCCCGAGGTGATGATCCCGCTCGTCGGCTTCGGCAAGGAATTCGACCTCCAGGCCGAGATCGTCCACACCGTCGCGAAGGAAGTCATGGCTGAGAAGAAGGTCACCTTCGAATACCAGGTCGGCACCATGATCGAAGTCCCTCGCGGTGCCCTCACCGCCGACGAGATCGCCAAGGGCGCCGAGTTCTTCAGCTTCGGCACCAACGACCTCACCCAGACCGCACTCGGCATCAGCCGTGACGACATGGGCGCCTTCCTCATGCCGTACATCGAAAGCGAAGTGTTCGCCAAGAACCCCTTCGCCACCCTCGATGCGACCGGCGTGGGCCAGCTCATGGAGACCGCCGTCACCAAGGGCCGCAGCACCCGCCCGGGCATCAAGCTCGGCATCTGCGGCGAGCACGGTGGCGACCCGGACTCCGTGAAGTTCTGCCACAAGCTCGGCCTGAACTACGTCTCCTGCTCCCCGTACCGCGTGCCCGTCGCCCGCCTCGCCGCCGCCCAGGCCGCGATCGAGGAAGGCAAGGCCGCCGCACCGGCAAAGAAGGCCGCCAAGAAGGTTGCCAAAAAGGCAGCCGCCAAGAAGGCCGCGAAGAAGAAGTAAGAAGTAAGCCGCAAGGCTCACTGGCTTCTCCAAGCCAGATATCCAAAAGCCGCCCCGGAAAACCGGGGCGGCTTTTTGTTTGGATCGTTCGGATCGCCCGATCCCGCCATCCGAGATGTCGCCCGGCGGACATCAGATCGTCGATGACACCACCGCAGGGCCGGACGTCACTTGGTTTCGTAGTGCTTCAGCGACTTTCCATAAGCCTCCTTGTCCGGTCCCGTGGCGTCGGCGTGGAGTTTCTCTATCAGCGGCCTGGCCTCCGCGACCTGATGTTTTGAAAGCAGCCACGCGCAGAGGGCTTTCTCTCCAGCGCCTTCAGGAGGCGTTTCCTGATGCGGCAGATAAGTCACACTCCCGTCCGGCTCCGCGGCAGCATCGCCAGCGATCGTCCGCGCCTCGATCTTGCCCGCCAGGAAATCCAACAAGAGCGACTTTGCCACCGGGTCATCGAGCCGGGTAGCAAGCATGTGGAGAGCCTCCTCCCGATTGTCCTCCCGCGGATGCGCGAGAGCCCATGCACCGAGCTTGCTCATGGATTCCCCTTCCAGAGCCTTGAGAAAGTCCGATCCCTCTTTCCCGAAAAATGCCCACCTGCTGAATCCCTGCAGCAGTTGCTCCGTCGCATCCTCCCGCTTCACGAGATTCACCGCCGTCTTCGTTTCCACCTTCGCGAGCAGGCCCTCCCGCAAAGGCTCGTCATAGCCCGCCGATAGCCTCCATGTGGCATCGGGCAGGGCACCGTAGAGCGCGAACAAGCGCGCGGCCCGCTCCTCCGGATCCGGCCATGCCTTCACTGCCACCTCTTCGGGATCTCCAGCCCCTTGGAACGCCTTTTTGAATTGCTCCAGCACGGTCTCGTCAACGAGCTGGGCGTAAGCCGACATCAACCGGTTGTGAGCGGCTTCACGCTTGCGCGATTTCTCCAGCTCCTTCTTCGGCTCGTCATAGCCGTTCCGCTCCAGGAAGTCGCAGATCGAGTCCGAAGCGACGATCGTCAGCAAGGCATCGCCCGGCCATCCCTCCGGCCACCGCAAGCTGCGCCCATGGTGGAAGCCCAGCGTGGTGATCAGCTTGCCCCCCTTGTAAAACTCCAGCGATGGCTCCCCGCAGCACATGCAATGGAAGCCGGACTCCTGATCCTCCACTTTCCACGAGCCCACCAGCCGCTGGATTTCCGCGGCATCCACCACTTCGAACAAGGTCTCTTCCTTCTCGATGTTCCGGTGGCAGGTGCCACCAGTCCTCACCCTGAGCCGGTCAACGTCCTTCAATGCGGACGCCAGCGCAGCATGCCAGGAGGAATCCACCTGGCAATCTGGCAATGCCTTGCGGAACTCATCGACCCGGGCCTCCGGCACGGATGCCGAAAGCAGCGTGAGACGCCTCAAGGAAGGCACGCCGGCGGGGGGCGGCAAGGTCTTCACCCTCGTCTCGGAGGCATGGACTTCTTCCAGCTTCTTCAAGCCTTCCAATGACTGCAGACTGGTGATCGCCGTCCGCTCAACGCTCAAGCGCCTCAGCTCCGGCATGGTCGAAACAAATCCCAGCTCCTCCACTCCATCAACCCCTCCGAGATGGAGTTCCCGCATCTCCTTCAAGGCACCAAGCGCCGGGACATTCTCTAGATCCGCCCATCCGGCGTCGAATAGCCTCAGCTTCGACATCCCTGCCATCACATCGGCATTCACTGCCATGAAATGGTGAAGCCTCAGCCACAGAAGCTCCGTCGCCTTTGAAAGCCTGGAAACATCCTTCAAGCTGGGACTCGAGTCGATATCGAACGCCAAGTACTTCAGCCCGGCAGGCAAGTCGCGCAACGTCTGCTCCTCGTCGTTTGAAAACGTCTCGCTCACCACCAGCGCCGCCTGCGACCAATCGATGCCCTGCAATGCGGCATCCGGCTTCTCTGGCATTTCCTCCAGCACCACCGCCCTCAACCCTGCCTTCTCCTCCGGCTTCATCCCGGAAAGGGGATCGAGCAGGATGGTCTTATCATCTTCGTAATCCTCAACCACCCTCACACCCACCGGCTTCTCGGCTTCCTCCCCCGGCAGTCGCCCCAGCAACACCGTGCCCTCCTTGTTACCCAGCCGGAATTCGTATCGCCCGGGACCAGCCAATACCACGGGGAAATTCCATACCCACAGCACGTCACCTGCGGTTGGCGCACCCGGAACCCCGAAGACCGGCTGAGGTTTCCGCTCGTACTCCTTGCCTTGAAACAGGAAGACATAGTCATCCCCCCACGCTTGGGAAAACAGCACAACAAGGGGGATGACCAAGCATCTTATCATGCCAGCCGACTTAACAGGCGGATGATTGCTTGTCTCTCCAAATCAGCAAGGCCAGCCGCACCGGCCGCCGGTGTCGATTTCGGCTTCACCGCGTAAATGGGCCGAAAGGTGCAATCGCGCTGTCTTCACAAGGATGGGAATCCGTCCCATAAAGACTCCATGGAATCGCATCCCGGCCAGACACTGCCGCCCTCGGCCATGGGGGGCGATTGGTTCCGCGTGCTCTTCGAGCGCAGTGCGGATGCGATGACGCTCATCGACCCGGAGACCGGCCGCTTCATCGATTGCAACGACGCATCCGCCGAGGCGATCGGGGCAAAGGACCGGCTGGAGGCGCTCGGGCTTTCGCCGCCGTCGCTCGCGCCCGAGTATCAGTCGGATGGCCAGCTCTCCACCGAGGCCGTGGTGGACCACACGCGGCTCACTCTTGAGAAGGGCAGCCACCGCTTCGACTGGCTGATGAAGCGGCTCGACGGCATCATCACCCGCGTGGACATCGTCGCCACCGTGCTGGAGGCGGACGGGCGGAAAGTCATCCTGACCACCACGCGGAATGTCGAGCGCAGCAAGCGCATCGAGGAAGACCTGCGCGTCTCCGAGTCGCGGTGGACCCGCGTCTTCGAGCAGGCACCCATCAGCATCCAGATCTTCGCGCCTGACGGGGCGAGCCGTCGGGTGAATGCCGCCTTCCGCAGGCTCTTCGAGCCGGTCGTGCCGGACCTCAGCGAGTTCAATATCCTGCAGGATCCCCAGCTCGCCGCCGCGGGACTGCGCGGGCACATCGAGCGCGCCTTCGCCGGCGAGGTGGTCAGCATTCCCTCCATCCCCTTCGAGATGCGCGTGGGCGAGGGCCGCGCTTCCAAGGGCCTCCGCTGGATCGGCTCCACCATGTTCCCGGTGGTCGATCCCGATACCGGCCAGCTCGTCGAGGTCGTCTGCGTCCATGAAGACGACACCGCGCGCAAGCAGGCCGAGATCGCCATCCAGGAGCTGAACCAATCGCTTGAGTCGAAATTCGCCGAGCGCACCACCGAGCTCCGCGAGTCCGAGAAGCGCTTCAAGGCGCTCTTCGAGCACTCGCCCGTCGGCATGGCCCGCGTCGATTGGGAGGGGAATTTCCTCCAGGTGAATTCCTCCTTCGCCCAGGTCGTGGGCTACACGCGGGAAGAGGTGGAGCGCATGAGCTACTGGGACATCACACCGCCGGAGTACAACAACGACGAGAGCGCGATCCTGGAGTCGGTGAAGGTGAACGGGCACTTCGGCCCCTTCGAAAAGGAGTATGTCCACCGCGACGGGCACCGCGTGCAGATCACCATCAGCGGCATGCTCATCGAGCGCGAGGGCGGCCAGTACGAGCTGTGGGGCATCACGCAGGACATCTCCATCCGCAAGCGCGCCGAGGAGGCGCTGCGGTCGTCGGAGAAGAAATTCCGCACTCTCTTCGAGGAGTCGCGCCAGGGCGTGATGCTGCATGATGAGCACACGTTCTTCTCCGAGGTGAATCCCGCCGCCGCGGCGATGTTTGGCCAGGAGCCATCCTTCTTCATCGGGCGGCATCCCTCGGAGCTGGCGCCGGAGTATCAGCCGAATGGCGAGCTCTCGGAAGTGGTGGCGAAGCGCGAGATCGCGAAGTGCCTCGCCACCGGCACCGCGCGCTTTGACTGGACCCACCGCCATGCGGACGGCCGGGACATCTGGATCGAGGTCGTGCTGAGCCGCATCCCGCAGGGCGACAAGAACTACATGCAGGCCGTGGTGATCGACATGTCCGAGCGGAAGCGCGCCGAGGAGGAGCTGAAGCGCTCGCTGGAGCGCGAGCGCGAGCTGAGCCAGCTCAAGAGCAACTTCGTCTCCATGGTCTCGCACGAGTTCCGCACGCCGCTGGGCATCATCCAATCGTCCGCGGAGATCCTGGACGACTACCTCGACCAGCTCGACCCCGCGGAGCGCCGCGAGCAGCTCGTCTCCATCATCAAGAACTCCCGCCGCATGGCCGGGCTCATGGAGGATGTCCTTCTGTTAGGCCGCCTCGATTCCGGACGCATGGAATTCGTCCCCCGCCCGCTCGACCTCGGCGCGCTGTGCCGGCGCATGGTGGATGAAGTCCGCTCCACCACCGACGCGCGCTGCCCCATCGACTTCTCCACGCGTGCCCTGCCGCCGGAGGCGCTCGCCGACGAGAGCCTGCTGCGCCACATCCTGCTGAACCTCCTGAGCAATGCCGTGAAGTATTCCCCCGACGGGGCCACGGTGACCTTCCGCGCAGCGTGCGAGGATGGCGCGCTCGTCTTCCACGTCCGCGACCGCGGCATCGGCATCCCGGAGCAGGATTTGCCCGGGCTCTTCGAGGCATTCCGCCGCGGGTCGAATGTCGGGCAGACACCCGGCACCGGCCTCGGCCTGGTGATCGTGAGGCAGAGCGTGGAGCTGCACCGCGGCACCATCTCCGTCGAGAGTTCCGAAAATGGCGGCACCACCTTCACCGTCCAGATCCCCTTTTCCCCAGCCTGACCGATATGAAAAAGACGATCCTCATCATCGAAGACGAGCCCGAGATGCGCCGCAATCTCGCGACCATCCTGCGGATGGAGCAGTACCACCCGGTCGTCGCGGAAAACGGCCGCGTCGGCGTGGAGGCCGCGCTGCGGGAAAAGCCGGACCTCATCCTCT
This sequence comes from Luteolibacter flavescens, assembly GCF_025950085.1. Taxonomy (NCBI): domain Bacteria; kingdom Pseudomonadati; phylum Verrucomicrobiota; class Verrucomicrobiia; order Verrucomicrobiales; family Verrucomicrobiaceae; genus Neoluteolibacter; species Neoluteolibacter flavescens. Next base: position 32,229 of record NZ_JAPDDS010000022.1, on the reverse strand, counting down.
GCGACGTGATGATGCCGGAGCTGGATGGCTACGGCGTGCTGCGCGAGCTGCGTGCCGACTCCGCCACGCGGGCCACCCCCTTCATCTTCCTGACGGCGAAGGGCGAGAAGCCGGACATCCGCTCCGGCATGAATCTCGGGGCAGACGATTACCTCACGAAGCCCGTCGCCAAGGCCGACCTGCTGGACGCCATCTCCTCCCGCCTCACACGCGCCGGGCAGACGGCGGTCGCCACCTTCGACCCCGACTTCAGCTCCTCCGCGCCGCTTGAAACGGCCTACGACCTCACCCCGCGCGTCGCGGAGACCCTGCTATGGCTCGCGCAGGGAAAGACGAATGGCGACATCGCCACCATCCTCGGCATCAGCGAGAGCACGGTGAAAAAGCACGTCCTGGAGATCTTCACCGCGCTGAATGTGGAGACCCGCACCGCCGCCTGCCTGCTGGCCGTGGAGGCGCTGAGCAGCAAGGAATAGGAAATAGGACGTGGCAGCCGCCCCTCGCACCACCGGCGTGCGGCGGAATGGCAAGCGGCGGAAAAAATTCGCGACCGCTGGCGAACTTCGCTTAAACCTGCCGCGAACCAAAGTCGTAGGAACAAAGGTGGATCAACGTCAAGATGCCCGGGACCTGGAGGAATTCGTCACTTCGATGACGAATTGCCAGGCCGACTTGTTCGTTTTCATCAGGATGCTGTGTGGGGATGCCCACCTCGCGGAGGACATCCGGCAGGCCGTGAATATCACCCTGTGGCGAAAGCGGGATGACTTCACTCCGGGGACGAATTTCCGGAACTGGGCCTACCGCGTGGCGGACTTCGAGGTGAAGTCCCACCTCCGCAAGCTGAGACGCCGGCAGCACCTGCCGCTCGATGACGGCCTGCTGGAGCGCTTCGCGACCGAGCTACCCGCCGCCGTGGACGAGCTGCCCGAGCGCCGGGTGGCCCTCGCCCGCTGCATGGAGCGCCTGAGCGCGAAGGACCTGGAGCTCATCCGGCACCGCTACTGGTCCGAGGGCTCGCTGGAGGTCCACGCGAAATCCACCAACCGCAGCGTCGGCACATTGAAGGCCAGGCTGTTCCAACTCCGCACCGCACTCCGGCAGTGCGTGCGTCAACGACTTCTGGAAGCACACGAATGAGATCGAAGGCGGACCAACTGGTGAATGCGTGGATCGAAGGCGACCTCTCGCCCGAGGATGAGGAGGCCCTGCGCACCCTGCTGACCGAGGACCCCGCCGCGCGCGAGGCCTGCTATGACCTGATGCTGCTGGACCAGCTCCTGGGCGAGCGTGAGGACGCCCGCGGTGCCTTCGCCCCCGGCTCCCTCACGGCCCGTCCGAAGCAGAAGTCCAGCCCCTTTGGGAAAGTGGCCGCCGCCGTGGCAGCGCTCGCCGCCGTGGTCACCGCCGGATTCTGGATCGCGAATCGCCCGGCCCCCGCAGGAAATCTCGTGGCCAGCCCGCCGATCACCGCCAGCGCGGACAGCCGCATCACCATCGCCCAGCGCGAGAATCGCGACCGGTGGTCACCCGGCGAACTTCTCCGCCTCGAGCGTGGCACCGCCGCCATCCAGCTCGGGAAGGGCGTGCTCGCGCACTTCGAGGGCCCCGCCGCCATCGAGCTGGTGAATACCCAAGGAGACATCCGGCTTTTCGATGGCCGCGGGTCATTCCAGGTCACCCCCGGCGGTCGCACTTTCAAGGTGGAGGCACCCGGCGGCGAGATCCGCGGCACGGATGGCCAATTCATCTGCCAGATTCTCCCGGACCAGGCAGCACTGGTGGAGGTGAATTCCGGAAGCGTGGAGCTCCGCCCGCACGGCAGCAACGGCACCACGAAGATCAGCTCCGGAGAAGCGATCCGGCTGGAGGGCGACGGCACGCTCACCCCCACCGCCCGGCCCTTCATCCCCTTCCGCTCCGGGCTTCCCGAGGAGCTGGCGCTCTTCCGCGATGATTTCGAGTCGCCCGAGGGCACCCTGCTCTCGGAGCACACCCCGGAACTCGGGGAAAAGTGGCAGGTGCTCGAGGAGACGAAGACGCCCACCGTCATCAAGATGGGCCTCGATACCTCCGGCGGTGCCCGTCGCCTGCTCGCACCGCTCGCGCCGCATGATCCGGGCGGCACGGGCTCGGTTTACGTCTTCTCCTTCCTGCTCAGGCCTCCCGTCTGGACCTACGACAAGGTGCAGCGGATGGATGGCTTCGAGTCGATCGCCATCGTGGATCCCGAGGGAAATGAAATCTTCAGCCTCGTGGCCGAGGCGATGAATACCCACCGGTGGCAGCTCAGGGGCGGCGGGGTGATTTCCCCACCCACTCCGGTCTGCGCCCTGTGGGATCACCAGCTCACGGTCTGCTACGGCATGGATGGCCGGGTCACGATGCACGATGGCGGCACCGCCCAGGCACCCGTGATCGCCAGCATCTGGCTGAAGCACCCGGCCCCGGTGAAGGGCCTGCTGGTCAGCAACCGCACGGGAGGCGATCTGGCCTTCCGGAAAATCGGCACATCGCTGCTTAAAGCACCTGTGACTCGTGCAGAGTGACATCTCCGTCACCTAACAAAGGGACGATTTTTTAAACCCTAGGGAAACGGGGGGCATGGAACGGCGCGCACTTTGAGGGTCCGGCCGTGGTCGGGCCTTCACGGGACGTGTCGCTAGCGCCGGAGCACCTGCCCGGCGGAGCAACCTGCCATTGTGACCTCGAGCCCATGAAATCAAGATTGCCTCTATCCACCACAGATAGCCGTCTCCCGCTGTACGTCGCCTCCCTCGCGGGGTGCCTCGCCACCACCACCAGCCTCCACGCCCTGGACTACACGTGGACCGGTGCCACGAGCAATGTCTCCAACTTGCCTGCCAACTGGAATGTCGCAGGCGCACCCGCCACCGCCGCACCCGGCGTCGCGGATAATATCCTCATCGACACCAGCACGCCGAATCCGACCAACGTCCCCGCCGGCAACTGGAGCCGCCAGGGCGCCGGCACCACCACGATCTCCGGCACCGGCATCGTCAATGTGATCACGGGATCGGGCCGTTTCCTGAACAACGGCGTCTTCAACCTGAGCGGCGGCCAGCTCAACCAGACCGGTGAATACTTCATCGTGGCCAATCCGTCCACGACCGGAGTTTTCAACCACACGGGAGGAACCCTCAATTCCACCACCACCCGCGGCTTCTTCATCTCCGACGGCGGAGGCGCCCTCGGCTCCACCTACAATCTCGCAGGTGGCACGATGAACGTCATCTCCACCGCCACCGGAAACTCCTCCGCCGACGACCGCCGTCTGCGCAGCGTCTGGTTCGGCAAGGGTGGCGAGAACTTGGTCGCATCCGGCGTCACCGGTGACACCTTCCGCATCACCAGCGGCACGGCCACCTTCACGAAGACCCACGCGACCGCCGCTTCGGACATCCTGGTCTCGCGGAACTCCGCCATCCTGCTGGAAGGCGGCAACGTCACCTTCGACAAGTACAACGAGGTCCGCCTGGGCTTCGGCACCACGAACCTCGGCACCACGGCATCGGGCGCGAACAACAACCGCCTCTCCATCAGCGGCGGCACGCTCAATATCACCGGCGGCACGAATGTCCGCGTCGGCTACGCCGATGCCGGCCTGCTCCAGATGAGCGGCGGCGAACTCAACCTCGCCGGCACCATCAACGTCGGCATCGTGGGCACCACCGGCACGCTCGCCATGACCGGCGGCACCGTCAACGTGACGACCCCGGGCACCCACGTCATCGGTGGCGGCTCGAATGGCAATGCCACCGTCAGCCTCTCCGGCAACAGCGTTTTCTCCGCACCGACTTCCAAGTGGAAGACCGGTGACTTCGGCGGCAACGCGAATGGCGGCGTCTCGAGCATCTCGCTCACGGACAATGCCGCGCTGACCCTGAAGGAACTCACCGTCGCTCACATCGGCCGCGGCGCGAACACCACCTCCGAGCCGCCGGTGCCTGCTGCCGAGGCCTCCTTCACCATGGGCGGCACCTCTTCGCTCACGGTCAGTGATTTCATCACTATCGGCCGCGATGACAATACCGCCCAGTCCGGCATCATCGGCTCGCTGAACCTGAACGGCGGCACCCTCTCGACCCAATACATCGTCAAGGGCAGCGACACCTCGACCGCCGCGAAGAACATGGTCAATGCCAACGGCGGCACCATCAAGGCGCTCGTCGAGCAGCCCGACTTCTTCAAGCTCAGCACCAACGTGGCGGGCCGCGTTTACGTGAACGTCCAGGACGGCGGCCTGAACTTCGACACGAACGGCTTCAACGTCGGCATCCAGACCCCGCTCAATGGAACGGGCGTCCTGACGAAGAGCGGCGCGGGCACGCTCAACCTCGCGGCCAATACCTCCACCCTCGGCGGCGCGCAGGTCAATGCAGGCACGCTCCAGGTGACCACCGGCAACTCGCTGCCGGGACCGGTCAACGTGGCCTCCGGTGCCGCACTGGCCGTGAATGGAAGCCCCTCCGCGGAATGGCGGATCAAGGACCTGAACCTCTCCGGTGGCTCCAGCATCTCCATCAACAACCTCGACGTGTACAACGGCATCAGCCCCGCGATCTACACGACGGACAGCCTCAACCCGACCGGCACGGTCTCTCTGAACATCAATGGTGTTTTCGGCGTCAATGACTTCCCGCTGATCGCCTACCCGGAAGGTGGCTCGATCGGTGGCGCAGGACTGTCGGCCTTCCAGCTCGGCACGCTGCCGCGCAGCATCGTGGCAAACCTGGTGGATGACACCGTCAACCACGCCCTGACCCTGCGCGTCACCGCCGTGAACCCGCTCGTCTGGCGCGGCAACTCCGGCAATGTCTGGGACGTCAACACCACCACCAACTGGAGCCTGCTCTCCGCCACGGAGAAGTATCTCAATGGCGACGTGGTGCTCTTCAACGACACCGTCACCGGCGGCCCCGAGGTCAGCGTGGTGCTCGATGCCGCCGTGACCCCGCAGAGCGTCACCTTCTCCAACGAGAGCAAGAACTACACCCTGAGCGGCACCGGATCGATCGGCGGCAATGCCCCGATCCGCCACCTGGGCGGCAGCAAGGTGACCCTGCTCACGCAGAATCCCACCACCGGCACCACCACCGTGGACTACGGGACGATGCAGTTCGGCAATGGCACCGTCAGCGGCAGCGTCGGCGGCAACCTGATGAACAGTGGCACGATGATCTTCCACCCGGCCGAGACCACCACCTTCCCGGGCTCGATCGACGGATACGGCACCTTCATCAAGAACGGCCCGGCCACCCTGATCCTCACCCCGGCCACCAACACGTCGGGCGGAGAGTTCAAAGTCAATGAAGGCACCGTCCAATTCGGCAACGGGATCTCCAACGGCCTCTTCGGCAACATGCAGCTCGATCTGGCTGCCGGAACCACCCTGCGGGTGAACCAGGCGGTCAATGCGGCGACGGGCACCATGCCCACCTCCATCCGGGGTGCCGGCGATCTCGTGATCTCGCCTACCCAATCCATCGTCACCGGCAACCTCACCCTGAGCGAGGAGTTCACCGGCATCGTGCGGGTAGAAAAGGGCCGCGTGGACGCCCGTCTGGGCGAGGCTTCCTTCGGCGGAGCGTCAAAGGTGCAGGTCCTCTCCGGAGCGCAGCTTCTGGCCTTCACCAGCACCGATCCCTACAACCAGCCGGTGGAAATCGCCGGCACGGGATCGGGTGAACCAGGCTTCCCCGGCGCGCTCCGTCTCGCTGGCAATGCCACGGCCACCTGGTCAGGCAGCGTGACGCTGACGGCCCCGGCGACCATCATGGCGCAGTTCAACTCGAACTTCACCATCAGCGGTCCGATCACCGGTGACCACCAGGCCGAGTTCAATGCGAACACCGGCACGGTAATCGTCAACCCGACCACCCCGGGCCAGAACACCTACGCCTCCACGAAGGTGACCGGTGCCTCGACGTCATATGTCACCGCGGGCAAGGCGCAGGCCTTCAGCACCGGCCCGCTCGTCGTTGACAGCGCGATCCTGAAGCTCGACGGCTACAACCAGAGCTTCGCCAGCCTGGCAGGCGCGGGCGGTGCCATCGGCAACTACCACGCCAGCACCCCGGCCACCATCACCGTGGGCTCCGGCAATGCCAGCACCAGCTACGCCGGCGTGATCCGGGACGGCGCCGCCGCCCCGCTCGCCCTCGTGAAGGTCGGCACCGGCACCCAGACGCTGACCGCGGCAACGGCCTACACCGGCAACACGACCGTCAGCGAAGGCAAGCTCGTCCTCGCCGCCTCCGCACTCGCCGATACCTCCACCGTCACCATCGCCACCGGCGCGGTGCTGGAGCTCACGGCAGACGTGGATGACGTCGTCGGCGCCCTCGTCCTCGGCGGCACCAATGTCGGCCCGGGCACCTACGATACCACCCACCCGACCTACGGCGCCTACTTCTCCGGCCCCGGCAGCCTCGTCATCGAGGGCGTCGCTGGCTTCGATGCATGGGCAGCGTCCATGGGCCTCGACGGCACCCCGGGCAAGGAAAACGGCCCGAACGATGACCCGGACCACGACGGCATCGCGAACGTCATCGAGTTCTTCCTTGATGGCAACCCGCTCGCCGGCGACCGCTCCATCCTGCCCGCCTCCACCCTGGATGCGAACTACCTCACGCTCACCTTCCGTCGTCGTGACGACGCCAGCACGAGCGTGGCCAGCCAGGCCATCCAGTACGGCAGCACGCTGAACGGCTGGACCGATGTGGTCCTCGGCACCACCGGTGGCACGGATGCGAATGGCGTCATCGTCACGATCGCCGACAACGGCACCGCTGCGGATGACATCACCGTCCAGATCCCGCGCGCGCTTGCCGTGGGCAACAAGCTCTTCGGTCGCCTCTCGGTGACGAAGTAACTCCCACCTCATAGGGTTCGAGGTTGGATCCACGAGCCGCTCCGGCATCCAGGCCGGAGCGGCTTTTTCGTGCCCCCCTGGGAGCGCCGGTCATTAGACCGGCCCGAGTCATCCATCAAAGCCCGCCTCACCACCACCGTCCGTATCGCCCCCACTGGGAACGCGGAATTCATTCCGCCCGAGTCACCCCGACTGCTGCATTCTCCAACCACAGATCAACACTGATGCACACAGATGAAGAAGGGATGGGGAGGTGATTGGGCATTGAGGAATTGAGAGATTGAGTCGGGCCTTGGCGAAGGACACTCGCCGGCTAAAGCCAGCGCTCCGCCTCCGGCACTATCCGGCTCGTTCCGACCTCCGACCTCCGACCTCCGACCTCCGACCTCCGACCTTCGCCTTCCCAGGGCCAAAGGCCCGGCCATCCCTCAGCTCCGGGCATCGCCCGGGGTAAAAGCCCGGCACAACCCGGCGGCCTGAAGGGCCGCGATACGTGGCAGGCCGCTCGATCAAGAACGCCACTCGCCACTCGCACGGAACGCCTTCACGCATCGCATGGCCATCGCCTCGTCGTCTTCCTTCCGGTCGAGACCCACCGACACGTATCGCGACCTTTCAGGCCGCCATCATTTCCCCGTCCACACCCGGGCCGATGGCCCGGGCTGAGGAATGGCCGGGCCCTTGGCCCTGAGAACCCCGATCACCCAACCCCGCCATCACATCTATCCCATATCCGCTTCGTCCCCTTCCACCTTCCACCTTCCACCTTCCACCTCCTCACCCAATCACCCAATCACCCAATCACCTCTTCCCCACCATCCCTTCTTCATCTGCGTTCATCCGTGTCCATCTGCGGTTGAAAAAATCCACCAGTCCAAGCGAAGGACACTCGCCGGCTAAAGCCAGCGCTCCGCCTCCGGCAGCTTCCGCCAAGAAACCTACTCCCCCAGCACCGGCAACAACCCCCGCACCCGCTCCGGAAACACGATCGCCTCGCCATCGTTCTCCTGCTTCGGCCCTGGCGTCGTGCGTCCTTCCCGGATCGCCTTGGCAAGCAGCGCGGCCATCTCCTTCACCCGTTCCGGTTCCTTCTCCGCGAGGTTCACCTTCTCCGCCGGATCCTTCTCCAGATCGTAGAGCTGCACCGGATAGAGCTCCTTTGCCTCCGCCGAGTCCGGCTTCGGGTCCGACCACCCGCCGGAGTCCGGGCACAGGCAGAGCTTCCAGCTCCCCTGCCGGATCGCGAAGGCCCCCTTCGCCGAATGATGAATGGTGAAGCCCCTCGCATATCCACCCTCGCCCTTCAGCAAAGGCATCAGCGAAAAGCTATCCTCCGCCGCGGTCGGCGCGATGCTTGAGAGCTTCCCGACAGCATCCGCCGCAGTGGCGAAGAAGTCATTCAGACAGATGGTCGCGGAGGAAGTCCCGCCCGCCTTCACCACCTCCGGCCAGCGCACCAGGAAGGGCACGCGATGCCCGCCCTCGAAGATGTCCGCCTTCGTCCCGCGCAGGTCACCCAGCGGCTTGTGGCCCTTCTCGAGCTGCGCCTTCAGGTCCGCATAGGGCGCGAAGCCATTGTCGGACGTGAAGATCACCAGCGTGTGCCTCGCCACGCCCTGCGCCTCCAGCTCCGCGAGCACCTCGCCGACCACCCAATCCGTCTCCATAAGGAAATCGCCATAGTCGCCGATGCCGGATTTCCCCTTCCACTCCGCGCCGGGCACGATGGGCGTGTGCGGGCTCGTCAGCGGCAGGTAGAGGAAGAAGGGCTTGTCCTTTGCCTCCGCGCTGCGGCGGATGAAGTCCCGCGACTCCCGCGCGAAATCCGGCAGGCACTTCACCGCCTCGAAGTCCGCCGCCGCCGCACCCGGCCGCAGCCACGTCTTCGTCACGCTCGGGATGGCCGTCGGCTTGTCATCCCGCAGGTAGAGGAAGGGCCCCATGTCCAGCGACGCCGGGATGATGAAGCTCTCGTCAAAGCCCTCCGCCAGCGGGCCGCGCGGCAGCTTCCCGCGATAGTCCAGCCCCCATCCCGTGCCCTCGGTCGGGCCGCTGTCCGCCTTGCGGTTCCGCGGCAGCCGCGACCAGCCGAGCCCCAGGTGCCACTTGCCGACCACCGAAGTACTATATCCTTCGTACTTCAGGAATTCCGCGACGGTCGTGCGGTCCTTCTCCAGCAGCGGCTGGCTGTTCCCCTGCAGCACTCCCTGCTTCAGCGTGGAGCGCCAGTTGTAGCGGCCCGTCATCAGCCCGTAGCGCGTGGGCGTGCAGACGGACGAGGACGTGTGCGCGTCGGTGAAGCGCATGCCCTCCGCCGCGAGCCGGTCGATGTGGGGCGTGGGTGCCTTCCCGCCCGCATGCCGCGGGTCTCCGTAGCCCATGTCATCGGCGAGGATGAAGACGATGTTCGGCGGCGCGGCCTGCGCCAACGCGCCGATCGCCAGCAGCGCGAGGAGAATGCGGGGAGCTGTCATTTCGCGGGATACTTGCCCACGGCCCGGGCACTTTCAACCGCGGGTCACGGCACGCGGCCCTTCGCCGCCAGCAGCATCGCCGCCAGCTCCGTGACGATGCGGGCGAGCTGCGGATACACCCATGGCTCGCGGAAACGCGTGGCATCGCGATGGTCGGCATCGATCTCCGGCAGCGTGAAGGCCTCCAGGGAAGCGAGCGCGGCATCCAGTCCCGCCGCTCCCGGCTGCAGAGCGCCAAAGCCCTCCGTGCAGATCCCGAGGAAGCGCGCGAGCAGCTCGGGATGGCGCGTGCGCTGGTCATTCAGATGCACCGTCACCACGGACAGCGCATTGGTCACGCGCTGGTTCCCATTCGCCAGCGCGGCCGCCTGCTCCAGCCCATCGCGACGGCTTCTCGGGTCGGCGGTCATGCGGCGCAGCGAGGAGAAGACCTCGCTATTCGCCGACTCCGCGGTGCGCCGGTGTTGCAGCAGCTCCTCGTCATGCGGACGCCCGTCTTCCAAGCGCATGACCACCTCGCGCAGGTAGCCGAGGTTCGCCCCCAGCGCCTTCCCCATGATCTCCGGGAAGCGCTGCCGCTCCCACACCGGCCAGAAGATCAGCGCGGCGATGAGTGCCAGCGACCCGCCCGCCAGCGTGCAGCCCAGCCGCTCCAGCGTGATCGCCAGCGTCACCGTCTGATGTGCCTCCAGCAGCAGCACCACATTCAGCGTGATGAAGATCACCGCGATGCCGTAACTACGCTTCACGTAGTAGGAGAAGAGCGCGATGGTCACCGCCACCGCGGCGAGCAGCACGCCGAGCGGCGGATGCAGCCACAGCACGCTGCTCGCGATGATGCCGCCCGCCAGCGTGCCCAGCATGCGCTCCGCGGCGCGCTTCCGCGTCGAGCCGAAGTCCGGCTGCAAGACCACGATCATCGAGAAGGGCAGCCAGTAGCCGTGCGGGATCTCCAGCACCTTGAAGACGATCACCCCCGCTGCCACCAGCACCACCATGCGCGCGGTGTGGCGCACGAGCGCGGGATCGATCCTGCCCCGCAGGTTCAGCGACGCGGCGAGCGGCCGCAACGTGAGGGTGTGGAGATCGAAGAGCTCCAGCGAGAATGCCCCGCGCTCGCTCGCCCGGTCGAGCGTCGCGCCCAGCGCCTCGCGGAGCGCGGGCAATTGCTCCTCGATCTGCCGCAGGATGTCGTCGAGCTGTCCGCCCGCCGCATCATCGCCGAGACGCGACCGGATCTGCGAACGCAGCACCGCGAGCAGATTCTCCAGACGCGCGAGCCGCACTTCGAATGCCGCGAGGTGCGACGCCTGCCGCGACACCACGGCGAGCGCCACCATGCGCGCGGAATTCGACAGCGATGCCAGCACGGGCGCGAATCCCGCGGCGAGCGGCGCGGAGGAAGACGAGGCACCGCGCGTCATCGCCGCCTCCAGCGAGGTATTCAGCACGATCACCCGCAGCGTCAGGCGCGCTGCGGCGAGATTCAGCCGCTCCAGGTGATACGGCAGCTTTCCGGGCAACGCATTCGCTTCCGCGAGCACCGCCTGCGTCTGATTCAGCGTGGTCCGCAGATCGGCCTGCCGGTGCACGATCGCCTCGTGCCGCCCCTCTCCCTCCATCGCCAGCGCATCGAGCAGGTCCGCCAGCGCGAGCCAGCTCTCCGCCACCGTGCGGCGCAGCGGATGCTGCGGGTGGAATGGCCAGCCGAGCACCTGCAGCAGCACGCCGAAGAGCCCGCCCGCCAAGGCACCGAGCGCGGGATGGATCGCATCCGGCCGGGTGGTGTGCGGCGAGAGCGAGATGAGGAACATGAGGCCGGTGCCGATCGCCAGCCCCGGCCCGTGCTCGCTGCTCAGGTGACGCCACAGCCCGCCCGCCAGGCTCACCAGCACGCAGCCCAGCACCGCGAGCGGCAGGCTCTCCATGCCCAGCACCCCCAGCGCGGTCGCGATGGCCAGCACCGCGCTCATCGCGAGCAGCAGGCCCAGCCGCAGCGAGTATGCCCCGCGGACATCCACCAGCGCGATGGTGTGCGCGGCGATGCACGGGAAGACCAGATCCACCGGGATGCCGCCGAAGAGCGCGACACACAGCGGCACCATGAATGCCACCGTCCCGCGGATCGCGCGGTTCAGGTCCGGCCGCAGCGATTCACGCTCCAGGATGCCTTGGAAGAATTCCTTTGGGCCGGTGACCGGCATGCCGGAAGCCTCGCGGAGATCCCGCCCGGCGATCAACGGCAATCGGCGAATTCATTTTCATGAGTGCCCGAAAAGATTCCGCGCGGACGGCGGTATTTTGATCTATCTTCGCCGCCCATGCGCCTGCCCCTCCTGCTCGCCCTTTCCCTCGTCCTGCCCGGCGTCGCCCTCGGTGATTTCCGCGGCGACTTCGAAAAAATCCGCAAGATCGACCACCACGCGGAGATGGTGAAATTCCTCGATGAGACCGCGGAGTCCGAGAAGGAAAATCCCGACTACTACGCGCTCGCCTCGAACTACTGGTGGCAATTCGCCGGCATGGTGAATCTCTCCACGAAGCCCGCCGCCAAGGGCGAGCCCTCGATCCGCGACACCGATACGAACGAGGAAGTCGGCAGCATCACCACGAATGGCGAGCTTGATCCCTCGCTGCGGAAGAAGGCGCTCGCGCTCACCACGGAGGGCTTCCGCCGCTTCCCGCAGCGGCTCGATATCGGCTTCGGCCTCGCGCAGGTGCAGTTCCGCATGGACGACGCGAAGTCATCCGTGGCGACGCTCCGGGAGATCCTGAAGATTTCCAGCGCGCCTGATGCGAAGCTGAAGTGGACGGCCAATGCGGACCTGCCCTCACCGGCATCCACCTTCGTCCCGGAGTCGATCCAGGGCTACACCGCGCCGCTCTTCCAGGCGGAGACGGAGGAAGCCGACGCGCTGTGCAAGGAGCTGCTGGATGCGACCGTCGCCGCCTTCCCCGAGCATCCCTTTGCCTACAATCTGCTCGCCGCCTTGGCCGATGCGAAGGGCGACAAGGACGAGTCCTATCGCCTGCTGAAAGTGGCCGCGGAGAAGGCTCCGGAGGATCCGCTCATCCTGATGAATCTCGCCGAGGCGCACCGAGCGCGTGGCAAGAAGACCGAGGCAACCGCCGCCTACAAGAAGCTCATCGAGCTGAAGGCCGACGAGGAAAGCGTGGCCGCCGCGAAGGAAGGCCTGAAGGCGCTGGAGGAAGACAAGGGCGAGTGAGGCGCAGTCCCCTCACGCGCACTCCGCGACCATCTGTGAGCACGGCTTCATTGCCGCACCGGCACGCATCCGCTCGAGATCGCCACGCAGGCCGCGGATGAAATTGTCCATGCCCTGCCAGATGCCGCGGTAGAATTCCGCATCGGTCGCACCGGAGGCCCGCAGCGCGCCGCGGTGATTCATCCACAGCACCGTCCCGGCAGCGAGACCGCGCATGCGGAAGAAGGCTTCCCACACCTTGCCAAAGCGGCGGTTCTCCGCAGTGAGCCGCGCGCGATGGAAGGCGATGTGCCCGGCCTCGTCGCGGATGATGAGCGCGCACATCTCCCGCACCGCGCGGTCGTTCACGTGCTTCCGCATCATCTTGTAGTAAACGTGGCTGACGATCTCGGTGAGCAGCAGCGCGTAGAGCTCGAAGCGCACGCCCGCCATCCGCCGCACGCCGCAGAAAAGGCTGAAGCTCCAGTGATCCCGGATCTCGCGGGCGAAGAAGCGCTTCAGCGCGCTGCCCAGCAGCCGCGAGTGCTCCCGCTCCTCCGCGAACCAGACATCGACCAGCGACTTCAGCTTCGCGTCCGAGCCGAGCAGCCGCTCGCGATTCCACGCGATGAGGTAGGCGGGGCCGCCACCGTCGCCGAGCTGGAATTGCTGCAGCGACTTCACCAGCTTCGAGAGGGCCGGCCCGCGCAGACTCACGGGCGCGTCCCAGTCCGGCTCGGGCCGGTGCTCGGCATTGCGGCGGAAATGTTCGGTCCAGTAATCGGGATTCATGGCGTGGATGGGTTGCGGCAGGATTCCGGCGGAGGCGGGAGAAGGGAGTGCGACGGGCGGGTGAAAACGCTGCGAAGCTTTCGTTGCAATTCCGTGGCGAGCGGGCAGCGTCCGCGCCATGCACCGCCAGCCCCTGCTCGACCAACTCGCCGCCTACGCCGCGAAGCACCCGGATGAGACGGAGACGGTGCAGCGCTTCGCCGGCTTCGTCGCGGCGGAGGCGGATTGCTTCGAGCGCTCGCTGGCCATCGGCCACGTGACCGGCTCGGCATGGATCGTGAGCGCGGATGGCTCGCAGGTGCTGCTGACGCATCATGCGAAGCTCGACCGCTGGCTGCAACTCGGTGGCCATGCCGACGGTGATCCGGACGTGCTCGCCGTGGCGCTGAAGGAAGCCCGCGAGGAATCCGGCCTCAGTGACTTCGAGCCGGTCGGCAGCGGGATCTTCGACCTGGACATCCACCCCATCCCCGCGCGCAAGGGCGACCCGGAGCACCTGCACTACGACGTGCGCTACCTGCTGCGCGCCACCGGCAGCACCGCCTACACCGTGAGCGATGAATCCCACGACCTGCGCTGGGTGCCGCTCGATGGCGTGGCGGAGCTGACCGGCGAGGAGTCCATGCTGCGGATGGTGGAAAAATGGCGTATCTCTCTACTTCCCTGACGCCCTCTTTCCGCCCAGCGTGAAAGTGTGAAGATCGATTTCGGCGACGTGTTTGCCAGCGGCGTGGGCTGGCTCCTCAAGCAGCTTTTCCTCTTCGTCGCCTCCATCTGGCTCGGGTGCACGATGGGCGCGCCCGCCCTGAATGCCGCAAATCTAGCGGACGGCGGGAGATTCAACGGTGGCATGCTGCTCGGCAGCCCGATGCTGCTGCTGACCATGTGGATCATCCCGAACATCTTCTTCCTCGGTGCGGCGGTCTATTGGTTCGTGCGGAATGAAAGCAACACGATCGTGGCCTGCGGTATCCTTGCCGGCGTCGAGTCGCTCGTCGTCGTGGCAGGTCATGTGAAAGACATTGATGGATGGCTGCCGCTTTCCGCCGCATGGGCCACCTGGATCATGCTGACCGGCATGCTGGCGACCGGCCTGTGGTTCCTCCACCAGTGGCAGATGAACCGCTGGGCCATCCAGATCCAGGAACTCAAGGCCGAGAACGCGATGCGCCGCGTGGAGCTGAAGGAAAAATTCGGCACCGACAGCGCCGGCGTGGACGAGACCGGCATGCCCTGAACGCTGGCCCGACAAAAAAAGCGCGGCCCCGGACGGGACCGCGCTTTGAAAGATCGGGACCAGGCAAGGATCAGAACCCGGCGGGTCCTTTCACGCCGCCCGAGGCTTCTTCCGGGGTGATGCGGAGCGCCTTGTATCCTCCGGTCGCCTTGAAATAGATCAGCAGGAGAAGATAGATGACCGCCATGCCGATGGGCAGGATGGCGTCGTGGCGGAGTGTCTTGCGGCTGCCCGCGATCTCGCTTTCCACCATGGCCTGCTGCTCCGCCGTGCGATCTTCCTTTTTGAGGTGCTTGGCTTCCTCGAGCTTCTTGCCGTCGAGCGCCGTCACTTCGGCAAAGCCCATCCAGGAGCTGGGCTTCTCGGCCTTGTTGGCCTGAAGCACCTCACCGTAGCCGCTTTCCTCCATGTGCTCCGCGGTGAAGCGGTCCTTTGCATAGCCGAGGCCCGGGCCGCCGAGCTGGCCGACGGAAAGCATCCCGATGCCGCCCATGATCGACATCGCCACCGCACCCGTGCGCGGGAAGCGGTCGCCCACCACCGCCAGCATGGTCGGCCAGAAGAACGTCTTGCCGATGCTGTAGATGAACATCGCGCCGAAGGCGGCGGTGACCCCGGTCGCACCAGCGGCCAGGTAGAGGCCCGCGATGGCGAAGAGCGAGCAGGAGAACAGGATCGCAATCGGCGAGAGCTTCAGCTTGTCCTCGATCCAGTGGGAGCAGAAGCGAAGGCCGAACATGATCGCACAGGCGAAGATGAAGAGGATCTTGCCAAGCTCCGGCGTGAGGATCGTGCCGTTGATGTTCTCGATCCAGGAATCCGTGCCGAGTTCAAGCGAACCGAGGATCGCGTGGGCGATGAAGAGGACGAACAGCAGCCAGTGGCCGATCGCGAACTTCGTGATCACCGCAACCCACAGGACAAAGCCCGCGCCCACCGCCATGGAAATGTAATTCCAGGAGTCGCCGGTGAAGAAATCCGAATTGGTCAGACCGGCGAGGATGTTTTCTCCCACGGCATCACGCGTGAAGAGGTAGAGAAGGAAACCGGCAACACTCGCTCCGAGGATACCCACTTCCTTCATCATTTCACCCAGGGACAGACCGGAAGCGGAGGCGTCCGATCTCGGGAACTTCTGCCCCATGAACATGAAACCGTAGATCACGGTGGGCAGCAGGTAGAGTCCGAGCTGGGCTTTCCAGCTCCATTGGTTGCCCACGGCCAGAGTGATCAGGGCTCCCAGGATCATGCCCAGCGGCCACGAGGCATGCAGGATATTGAGATAGTGCGTGCGGTTGTTCGGGAACAATGTCGCGACCAACGGATTCGCCACCGCTTCCAGGGTGCCGTTGGCGAGAGAGAAAATGAAGGTGCCGGTGAAGAGGAGCAGGAAGGCGGTCTGCTGCTCCATGCCGCCATTCGGCATCAGGGTCACCACTGCTGACAACACGTGGAAGAGGAAGGCCGAGATGATGAGCTTCCCGTATCCGATCCGGTCCACGATCACCCCGCCGATGATGATGCCGAAACAGAAACCGGAGAATCCGGCCCCGCCGATCAAACCCTTCTGGAGGTTCGTGAAGCCGAATTCCTGGCTCCACGCGGCATTGATGCCGTTGCGGATGGCAAAACCTACACCGGCGGCGAGGATGGCCATGAATCCGGCCCATAGGAGCCGTTTGGCGTTGGGAGCGATGGGTTGATCGCTGAGTGTTGTCGTCATGGTTACTTGGGTTCTAGAGAAGTGGCGGTCTGTCTAACGGTGGGTACATGGCATGGCAAGCATGCGAAATGGCAGCGGAGAACGCTTTCCACGGACGTTTCCTTTCGGCCATGTCGCAATCATCCAAGGACGTGGCGGAATGCGTCTTCTTTCTCCGGGGCGGAAAATAGCCGCATTCAATTCACCACCTCGTAGTGGATGCGGATGAAGCGCGCGCCGGCATCGCGCACGACCTCGTAGCCGCCAGGGATCTCCACGACGCCCGCCGATGTCCACGTGCGGAGGTCCGTGGAGGTCTCCGCCCACCGCCCGATGCCGGGCGGCGGATCGGGCAGGAGAAGCTGGAGCGCGCCCGCATTCACCACGGGCTCGAGGCGCGGGATCGACGCCGGGTCATCCGGCCGGGTGCCAAAGGTATATTCGCCCGCATTGTCCCAGCCATCGCCATCCAGATCCGCGGAGGCCGCGGCCAGCGGGTCGTCCGGATCGGCGAAGCTCGCGATCCATGCGGTGTAGGCGGAGCCGATGACCAGCGTGCCACTCGCGCTGCCCGCGTAGCCCGGCGTGGTGATGGTGGCCACCACCGCATAGCTGCCCGCATTCACCGGCGGCGTGGCGGACCCGTCATAGGTCACGGATACGGCGAGCCCGCCCGGGTCGGTGGTCACGCCCGCGGACTTCGCATTCCCATCGTAGGTGGTCGCGAGCCCGGAGAAATGGATCGCCGCAGGCAGCACCGGCGCGTCCGCGATCCCGAGCGAGACGAAGACAGGAGCCGTGGCGGCAAAGGCGGACGCCGACGAGGGCAGCGACAGCACCGCCGTCTCCTCGCCCTCCACCAGTGAATCCAGCACGACGCCCACCTCCATCGAGGCACTCGTCTGACCCGCGGGCAAAGTGATGGCGATGGGCCCGTCGAAGTCCTCCGCGCTCGCCGTGCCGGAAAGCTCCGGCACCACCACCACATCCTGCACCAGCGGCAGCGGCGTGGAGACGGTCAGCGTGATCCTAGCGGACGGGTCCGTCTCCGAGAGCGATGTCCCGGATGCTGAGAGGGAGAGTCGCGGGCGGAAGGGATCGGTGGAGGGAAGCGCGCGGAATTTCACATCATCCACATTCCAGCCCGTCACCGCCGTGCCGCTGTTGTGCACCAGCCGCCAGCGGACGGCCACCTGCTCCCCGGCCCACGCCTGCGGCAGCCTCACCCGCGTGGTGACGAAGCCGGTGGCGCTCCCGGTGAATGCCCGGCGCCCGCGGATCGTGGAGCTGGAGTTCGACGTGATGGTCCCGTTGTAGTCGCCCGCCAGCACCGTGGCTGCGGACGATGTCATGAGGTCGAACCACGCGCCGCCATTCCGCGATGCCTCGATCACGCCGCCGTCACGCGAGGTCTCCAGCAGGTAGAGGTGCGCGAATTCCACGATGCCGCCGCCCGCACCTACTATGACCGTAGGAGATGCCAGCAGCGCCTCGCCATTCGGAAAGACGGAGGCGGAGAACACCGAGTTCGGCCCGCTGGCGGAGCGCGCCGACGACACCACCCACGGGCTGCCCACCCCGGTGACCGACTGGGTCCAGCCCGCGGGCAAGCTGCTGCCACCATCGAAGCGCTCATCAAGCGACGGCGCGCCGAGTCCCGCGCCGATGGTCACCGACACCGGCAGCACCACCGAGTATCCCGTCGCATTCACCGTGAGCTGCAGCGCGACCGTCTGCCCGACCGACCCGGTGAGCGCGAAGGTGAACAGGCGCTCCGCCGACGCACCCGCCGCCAGCGTGCCATAGCTCCCGGTGCCCTGGAAAATCGTGACACCCGCCGGACCGGACAGGGTGGCCGTCAGGTCCGTGGCCGCGAGGGTCCCGGCATTTGCCAGCGTGATGCCCAGCCGGATGGTCTCGCCGGAATCCGGCACGCCATTCTCCCCGCTGTTCGACTCCGCATCGAGCCGCATGGAAGCAACCGAGAGGGCAGGCGCGGGCGCGGCATTCTCTAACAGAACCTCCAGCCGGTAGAGCTGCGCCCGGTCATTCGTCCCGCCGCGCACGCGGATGTAGCGCGTGCCCGCGGTGGTGAGCCGGAAGGCCTGGATCGCCTCCGTCACCCCGGCCGGCTGCACCGGCGCGGAGGCCAGCACCGTGGTCCCGTTCGCCGCCAGCAGGTCCAGCACCAGGTCCTGCTGCGAGGTGGGGTCAAAGGCCGTCCCGGTGCTGCAGGTGCCGGAGGAAAGCTGCTCGCCCTCCAGATAGGTGTCCGTCGCCGGGTCATTCGGCAGGATGGGGTCCGAGGGGATGACGCGCACGGTCACCTGATGCTCCGCCGGCGCGGTGAAGGAGAAGTGATCGGTGTCCCCGTTGTCATCGATGCTCAGCCATTGCCACGCGGAGGTCACGCCGGGCACCAGCGCGATGGGCGTGGCATTCGCCGGGGTGTCGTTGTTGCGGACGGTGCCGTGTACTTCCAGCGGATCGCCGTAGTTCCGCTGGTGCGAGTAGATGTCGTCGTACTGGCTGCCGGTGAAGTTGAGATTGATGTAGGGCTCCATCAGCTTCGTGAAATCCACGGGGCAGACGTGGGCGAGGCCGAGCGAGTGGCCGATCTCGTGCTCCAGAATATTGCGCAGGCGGATGGAATCGCTGCTCGTGTTCGAGATGTAATTGTCGCCCGTATCGATGACCACGTCGCCATTCTCCGGGTAGTAGGCGTAGGCGAGCGTGTTGTTGTTCCCGTCGATGAGGTGGCCGCTCAGGCGGATGTCCCCGCGGATGCCGAGGCTGCCCCAGTCGGCGCTGCTCGTGCTGCCATCGATGGCCACGCCATCGTCCGCCGGCTCATAGACGAAGCGCAGCCCGGAGATCGCCGCCAGATTGTCGAAGACCGACTGGAAGACCGGGAACCACGGCTGGTCCTGCGGATTGCCGGAAGCACTGCCGCCATAGATCGCCGCGAGCCGCGCGCGGAGGTTGCTGGGGTCGGAGGTGTCCTTCACATCGCTCGCGGCGATGGCCGTGCCATCCGGGACGATGCTCCAGGTGAGCGTCACCGGCGTGCCCTGCGATCCCTGGCCGCTGCCATTCGTGGCGGTGCGGGACCAGCGCGTCGCCACGCGCAGCGCATTCGTCTCGTAGCTGCCCGCCGCCGCGATCTTTTGCTCAGCCATCAGGTAGGCCTGCACGATTTCCACCGGAGTCTCCCGCGACCAACACTGCACCCGCGGCGTGCCTGCCGTGGCGAGCTGGCCCGCGTAGCGCGCAAGGCGGTCGCCCTGCTCGCGGGTCAGCTTCGGATTCGCATCGATGGCCGCGAGCACTTCCTCAAGCGCCGCCTGCTTCCTCGCCGCGACCTCCTCCGCCGTGGGCATCGCACCCGCCGCCACTCCGGATGGCACCACGCCATCCGGCTGCCACGCCCGCCCTTCGAAATCACCACTCCCGTCACCACCGGCCTCCTCCCGCCCCGGCTCACCCGCCCTAACAGCCGAGATGGAATGCCCACGCTCCCCCGTTTTCGTCGCGTCCGCCAATCCACGCTCCCCCGGCCCCGGCCTCTGGGTCACCGCCAGGAAAACCCCGGCCAGAAGCGCAAGCGAGAACGCGAAAGGTGTCTTGGGCCACTTCACTATCCCTCAGCCTGAACCATCCACGGATTCCTCACAAGCAGGGACTTCCAGCCCCGTGGAAACGAAAAAGCCGGGAGGTTTCCCTCCCGGCTTCTGGAATCATTCTGACCGATGGTCTCAGTCTTCGGACGGGCTCCACTCCTCGGCCTTGAAGGCGGCGAGGTTGAAGGCCTGCTCGAGGCCCACCATCTCGGAGGACGGGCGCAGGCTTTCGAAGCTGGCGCTTTCCTTCTTGAGGTCGGCTTCGCTGTAGTTGACGGCCTTGATCGAGAGGCCGATGCGGCGCTCGACCTTGTCCACCTTGATCACGCGGGCTTCGACTTCGTCGCCCACCTTGATCACGTCCTTCACCTTCTCCACGTGGTCCTCGCTGAGCTGCGAGATGTGGATGAGGCCGTCGATGTCGCCATCGAGGCTGATGAAGGCGCCGAAGGATGCGATCTTCGCCACGGTGCCCTTGACGAGGTCGCCCACCTTGAAGCGCTCGTCGATGTGGCTCCATGGATCGTCCTCAAGCTGCTTGAGGCCGAGCGAGACGCGCTGGTTGGCCTTGTCGATGGAGAGCACGATCGCTTCCACCTCGTCGTTCTTCTTGAGAACTTCGGAGGGGTGATTGATCTTGCGCGTCCAGGACATGTCGGAGACGTGGACCATGCCGTCGATGCCTTCTTCCAGCTCCACGAACGCACCGTAGGCGGTGAGATTGCGGACCGGACCCTTGATGGTGGCACCGATCGGGTAGCGGACTTCGATTTCGTCCCATGGATTCGGCTCGAGCTGGCGGACACCGAGGGAGATCTTCTGCTCCTCGATGCTGATGCCGAGCACGACGGCCTGGATCTCCTGGCCGAGCTCGAGCACGTCGCTCGGGCGGGTGATGCGCTTGACCCAGGAAAGCTCGGACACGTGCACGAGGCCTTCGACACCGCGCTCGAGTTCGATGAACGCGCCGTAGGGCAGGAGCTTGGTGACCTTGCCCTTGACGTTCGAGCCGATCGGGAACTTGCGCTCGATGTCTTCCCAAGGATTGTCGGACATCTGCTTGAGGCCGAGGGAGACGCGCTCCTTCTCGCGGTCCACGTCGAGGATGACGACGTCGACCGGCTGGCCGATGACGAGCATTTCCGAAGGGTGGTTGATGCGGCCCCACGACATGTCGGTGATGTGGAGAAGGCCGTCCATGCCCTGCAGGTCCACGAACGCACCGAAGTCGGTGATGTTCTTGACCGCGCCGGTGACCTTGTCGCCGACCTTGACGCTCTGGAGGAAGTGCTGGCGGAGTTCCGCGCGCTCGGCCTCGATGACTTCGCGACGGGAGAGAACGATGTTCTTCCGCTCGTCGTTGACCTTGACGATCTTGAATTCGTAGACGTTGCCGACGTATTCGTTGAGATCCTTCGGCGGGATGATGTCCACCTGCGAGCCTGGCAGGAAGGCTTCGACGCCGACATTGACGGTGAGACCGCCCTTGACGACCGACTTGACCTTGCCGCGAACGAGGCCGCCGTCCTGGAACACCTTGACGATCTTTTCCCAGTTCTGCTTGTGAGCAGCCTTTTCCTTCGAGAGGACGACCATGCCCTCGTCGTTTTCGAGCCTTTCGAGAAGCACTTCGACTTCGTCGCCGGCTTCGATTTCTTCATCCTCGAACTCATTCGACGGGATGGCGCCCTCGGACTTGTAGCCGATATCGACGAGGACGACTTGCGGGCGGATCTCGATGATCGTGCCTTTCACGATGGTTCCTTCGCGGAACTCGCGGAACTTCGAATCGATGAGGTCGACGAGTTCCTGATTGACGGGGTTATCAAGCACGCTGGTGCTCATGTTCTTAACGGGGTTAAGGTTAGGTTGGTTTGGTTTCGCTTTTCCTTCCGACATTTGCCCCGATGGAAGGACCGGCGAGCCACGGGGCTCCAACTGCCCGCCGGTGATTTGAAAGGTGAAACGGGGCGGCGAAACTAGGCCGCAGAACCCCATTGGCAAGCCGAAAATGACTGATTTACAAGGGGCTTCGGCAGGGAAAACGATGGCTAACAGACGCTTCCGCCCATTTCGGGATGGTTCGGCACGCCCCCCACCATTAACTCACTGGCCTCCAGAAACATCGCGATCACCGATGAGCGAAACGAGCGAACCCTACCATCCTCCTCTCCCGAGAAAACTGGCCCTCTTCGCGGCGGCGATCATCGTCCTCGCGGCGGTGCTTACCGGTTGGAGGTTTTCACCTGCGAAGGAGGCCGCATTCTACTTCTTCTATTACGCCTGCGTAGCGGCGGCCAGCAGTTGCGTGGCGCTTTACCTCGCCGTTACCGTGTATTTTATCCGGCGAATGCCCGCGTGGACCGTGGTTCTCGCCGGGCTGATCGGGGCTGGCGTGGTTTGCGTCGCGGCAACGTATGTGGATTTCCGCGAGGAAATATCCGATTTCCGCGCCTCGGACGGACGCCGGGCCTCGCTGATCATCGACGATTCAGATGATGTGGGGGTGGACCTTATCTTTCGCGTGGAGCAGCCGGATGGATCGCTTGCCGCGGAAGAATCGCTACACACCCCCATCGCCCTGACCTCGCAGGAGGTGAAGCAATGGGCGCTGCACCTGAGGGAGCACGACGGACAACTCCAGGTGGCGACCGCCGGAGGAAAACTGGTGGCGTGGCATTCCACCGCAACAGGCAGGATCAACACGCTGGACTTCACCGAGAAGGAAGACCTCTAGCCTCCCGCTCTCCCTTTCAGAGACTCTGGCCCTCAGCGGTTCTGGAAGACGACGATGCTGCTGGAGTTCTCGTCGGCCACGAGGATCTGGTTCCCGGTCGAGTCGTAGGTCACGCCACAGGCACCGGGATTCGCCGGCGGGCCGCAGGCGAAGCTCTTGCCGGCGATGAGCTTGCCGCTCTCCGGATCGCGGGCGAAGCGGGTGAGGCAGTCCGAAAGCGTGCAGGCGACCGCGACCTGAAATCCATCCGGCGAGACGACGATCTCGTTCCCTCCGTCATAGTCCGCGGGCAAGCCATTGCCCGTCAGGCACTGGACAAAATTCAGCCGTCCGGTCTTTTGCTCGATGGAAAAAGTACACACGGCATTCTCCCCGCCGAATCTCCCGCCCGCGGTGTAGGCATAGGCCCCGTCAGGGCTGACGGTTACGTGCATCACGCCCTCCAATCCAGCGTCGGCACCCGCGCCATTTGAGAGGGCCTGGAGTCGGGTCAGCTTCCCCGTCGCCTGGTCGCGGGTGTGGACCATCAGCGTGCCGGAGCCATTCCACGAAGTGAGCAGCGCCTTCCCGTCCGGCGTGACCGCCACGCCGCGCGCGCCGCTCATCTGCGGGCGCTTGGGATTCCCCTCGTCATCCGCCTCGATCGGATCGGTGAGCGTCTCCACGTGGACCAGCTTTCCCGCCTCGATCTTGAAGCAGACGATGGAGTCCGCACCCACGGCATAGACGAAATTCCCGTCCGGCGAGAAAACGTTGTCCACGCAGAAATTGAGGCCCGCCATCGGCTTGTCCGCCCCGCCGGCGTGGTCGAGTTCGGTCAGTTCGCCGGTATCCGGGTCACGGCTGAAAAGAATGAGCGACGCCGAGCGGAAGGCGGACGCAGCGCCGAGCCTGCCGTCCTTTGAAAGCCGGAATGCCACCGCGCCCAGGTAGTGATCTTCCGTGACGGACTTCACCTGCGTGAGCCGCCCGGTCAGCGGGTGGCGGGTCATCAGGGTGATGAGGCCCTTGTGAAACGAGGCCGCGTAGGCGTGCTTCCCGCCCGGCGCGAGGGTGATGCTGGTGACGCCGCTGAAGTCATCGTGCGTCAGCGTCTGGATCAGGCCGGGCTTTGCCGGAGGCTCCACCGGCAACCCCGGGGCCGGCCCGGGATCCTCCCCCGGCCCTCCCCGACCGCCGCCGGAAGCAGCCGAAACAGGCAGCGCCGCCATGAACGACGCGATCAATACCAAGGGAAGGTGGGTTTTCATCGGGATACGAAACTGAACAACTCCGGCGGGCAGGACAAGTCATCACTGCGCACGCTTGTTTCGTTCGACGAAACTTGCGACGGTGACTGGAAACCAACGCCCATGAGCAGCATCCCAGATTCCGAAGGCCATGCTTCGTTTGATCAATCCGGCGATGTTCATTCATCATCGGATCGCACCTGCACGAACCCACGACTGCAGGCGGAGATCCGGCTCGGGTTCGAACAGATCAACCGCGGCGAATCCATCACGATCCACTCGAAGGACGAGTTTCTCTCGCTGGTGAGGGGGAAACGATAATTTCCTACGGACACCTCGCTCGGGAGGCGATTCCGGAGGCTCGCGCGACCCTCTTGTCCCAGCGAGCCGTTGCCTTTTAAAAACTTCCCTTGCCTCCCGGCGTCGCGCCCGCTATCCCCGCCGCCCGCCGCGATGCCGGAGACCACTGAAAAGACACTGAAACTGGCCATTCCCAAGGGTTCCTTGGAAGGGCCGACCCTCGACCTTCTCGCGAAGGCCGGGTACGAGGTGTACGTCTCCTCCCGCGGCCTCCGCCCGACCTCGAACGACCCCGAGCTGGATCTGTATCTGATTCGTGCCCAGGAAGTCGCACGCTACATCGACCAGGGCTTCATCGACTGCGGCATCACCGGCCTCGACTGGGCCAGCGAATTCGCCGACAGCCTCGTCGATCTGACGGAGCTCCCCTACTCGCGCGCCACCCCGCGCCCCACGCACTGGGTGCTGGTGGTCCCGGAAGACTCGCCCATCCGCAAGCCGGAAGACCTCCAGGGCAAGCGCATCGCCACCGAGGGCGTCGCCATCACCGAGCGCTACCTGAAGGAAAAGGGCATCGAGGCCGAAGTCGAATTCTCCTGGGGTGCGACGGAGGTGAAGGTGCCGGACCTGGTGGACGCCATCGTGGACGTCACCGAGACCGGCTCCTCGATCAAGGCGAACAAGCTGCGCATCGTCGATACCCTGCTAACCTCCTTCCCCCACTTCTACGCCAGCCAGGCCGCCGCCGCGGACCCGTGGAAGCGCCAGAAGATGGAGCGCCTGACCATGCTGCTGAAGGCGGCACTGGAAGCCCGCGACAAGGTGGGCTTGAAAATGAATCTCCCGGCGGACAAGCTGCCCGCCCTGCTGGACCAACTGCCCGCGATGCGCCGGCCGACCGTTTCCCAACTCTCCGAAGAGGGCTGGGTGGCCGTCGAGACCGTCATCGACGAGAAGGTCGTCCGCGACATCATCCCGACGCTCAAGGAACTCGGTGCCGAAGGCATCATCGAGTATCCTCTGAACAAGATCGTCCCCTGAACCGGAATTCGATTTCCTATCCAACCGTAACCACCAAGCACCACCATGGGCTCGCTGAAGAAACGCCGTAAGACGAAGATCAACAAGCACAAGCGCAAGAAGCGCATGAAGCAGAACCGCCACAAGAAGCGGCTTCGCTACAAGTCTTAAGGCTTGCGTGCCACGGGCGTGCCCCGTGCTTGAATATCATTTGTTCTTCCCGACAGGGATCCGGTTCGCGCCGGATCCCTGCTTTCGCGTACCCTCTCCGGCACCGCAGGCAGAGCGCTGGCTACACTCGGCATGATCGCCCCCGGCGTCATCCCTGGAAGCGCGTGCCAGCGGATTTGGCGGAGCCGGAAGCCCGCCTCAATCCCCAATCCCCAATCCCCAATCCCCAATCCCCAATCCCCAATCCCCCCCACTCCCCGCCGCTTCCGCTTTCTCCCCTTGGCACCGTCCGCCCGGCAGGCCACGCTCCGCGGCGTGACCGACCTCGAACTCACCGTCCACGCCGCCCTGGAAGCCGGCAAGCTGCTCAAGGCGAACTTCGGCCTCGAAGCCGCCGTCGATGAAGCCACCCACCACGACATCAAGCTCGCCCTCGACAAGGAGTCCCAGAAGCTCATCGAGGACATCCTCCTCGGCGCACGCCCCGGCGACGCCCTCTACGGCGAGGAAGGCATGGGCGGGAATCCCGACAGCGACCGCCAGTGGATCGTCGATCCCATCGACGGCACCGTGAATTTCTACTACGGCATCCCCCACTTCTGCGTCTCCATCGCCCTGCGCGTCGCCGGCGAGGTCGTCGTCGGCGTCATCCACGACCCCATCGTCGGCGAGACCTGGACGGTGGAAAAAGGCGGCGTCCCCATGCTCGATGGCCGCCCCATCTCCGTCAGCAAGCGCACCCGGCTCGAGGAGTGCGCCCTCTTCGTCGGCTGCGGCAAGGACGAGGAAGCCCTGCGCACCGGCCTGGAGCGCTTCCGCAAGGCCTCCCTGAAGGCCCGCAAGATGCGCATGATGGGCAGCGCCGCCCTCGGCATGGCCTACATCGCCAGCGGCCGCCTCGACGGCTACATCGAGTCCCGCATCTCCCTCTGGGACATCGCCGCCGGCCAGCTCCTCGTCGAGGCCGCCGGAGGAAAGGTCCAGCTCGAGCCCGCCAAGGACGCCGACGCCTGGGCCATCGTCGCCACCAACGGCAAGATCCCCATTGAGGAAATTCTCTGAGGAGTTGAGGAAGAAGTTGAGAGTCCGGAGTTGAGAGTTGAGAGCGAAAGGCAAGAGCCACCCAAAGCCCGCTCCTCATCAACAACGCCCGCCGAAGATTCCTCCAACTCTCAACCCTCAACCATCCACTCTCAACTTCTACCCCACTCTCAACTACCCTCATGGTCGGCTTCGGATACGACGTTCATCAGTTCAAGCAAGGCCGCCCGCTCATCCTCGGCGGCGTGGAAATCCCGCACACCCATGGCCTCGACGGCCACTCGGATGCGGACGTCCTCTGCCATGCCATTGCGGATGCCGTTCTCGGCGCGCTCGGCCTGCCGGACATCGGCCACTACTTCCCGCCGGGCGATCCGGAGTGCCTGAATATCTCCTCGCTGAAGATCCTCGAAAAGGCCGCCGCCCTCTGCCGCGAGCAAGGCTACACGCTCGTGAACATCGACAGCACCCTCGTCGCCGAAGCCCCGAAGATCCTCCCCCATCGCGACGCCATGAAGGAGAACATCGGTCGCGCCCTCGGCCTCGATCCCGCCCGCGTGGGCATCAAGGCCACCACGAATGAGACCATGGGCTTCGTAGGCCGCCGCGAAGGCATCGCCGCCATGGCCGTCGCCCAGGTGCAATGAAATGAAGGACAGCAAGGTGCCGCGACATCACACGATGTGATGCACCGCGCAAAAAGTGGCTGCGGCATCCTGCCGCAAGCCCCGCACCAGCCCGGGGAAGCCACCCGAAAACTCCCGCAATCACCCCGGGAGAGCAACCCGCGCCCAAGGCGAGCAGCCCGCCCGGACGCACCGCTCCACACCACCTCGGCCTGGAGCATTCCACACAAGGTCGTAGCCGCTTGTGCGGGACGATTGGGGTCGGCTCTCTCAATGGATCGAGGCCTTCAGTTCACCGCGAAAGGACGCGAAAAAGCGCGAAATCCAAAGGCAGGAAGAAAATCCCGATTCAGAAAATTTCGCGGGATTTCGCGGTTCGATCTTCCTCTCCCTGATGCCCGCGCGGTGGCTACAATTCAAAGTGAAATGCTCTAACCGACCCACCGGTCCATTCCACTTTTCCCGTATTCCCGTAAGGCCCATCCGGGAATGCGGGAAAGCCGGGCTCGGTTTTTCCCTTTTTCCCGTATCTATATAGATACGGGAAAACGGGAAAAGTCCTCACCCCTCCGGTGCCCGCGAATCACCCCACCCGATTCGCGACGTGAGTTTCATTTCACCGGAAGGCTCTCCTTTCGAAGCCATCGCAACCGGCGTGGCTGACCGGTCCGCCCCCGTTTTCCGCTTTTCCATTTTTCCGATGAAGCTTCACCGGAAAATCGGAGTGCCAAGGCTCGGTTTTTCCACCTTTCCGGTATCTATGGATACCGGAAAGGTGGAAAAATCCTCACCTCACCCCAGTGCCACCGGATCACGGCAGCGGGTGTCTCGTTTCACCGGAATGCTTCCCCTTTGAAGCCATTGCATCCGGGGTAGCTGGCAGGCCCATTCCGCTTTTCCTCTTTTCCTTTTTTCCGATGAAGCCTCACCGGAAAAGAGGAATGCCGGGTTCGGTTTTTCCTCCTTTCCGGTATCTATAGATACCGGAAAGGAGGAAAAATCCTCACCCCCTCCGGGGCCGCCGAAGGGATCACAGGGCGAGGTTGCCGGGACCGCATCATGGATGGCATCGTTCCGGCAGGCAGACCCCTTTCCCTTTTGATGAAACACCTCCGGACCCGATGGCAGGAAGCCGCAGGCAGGGACTTCGTGGATGACCTCGTCTCCCGGGGTCGGTCGGGCAACGGGCTGACCGTGATGCGGTCTCCCTTCGGCGAGACCGATGCAGGCCGGCTGGATCTCCGGGGGCTCACGCTTCCCGGGAGCGCCCAATTGCGAAGGATCGCATTCGCTCCCGCCGATCTCGGAGCCTCCGTGTGGAAGGGCGTCTGGCTGGAACGATGCACCTTCCACGAGGCGGGATTTGACCACGCAGACCTGCGCAGCATCGCGGAACACGGCAACGGCTTCACCGGTTGCACCTTCGCGAGGAGCAGCTTCCGCGACGCCGCCATCGGCTACAGGGGCAGTCGCTTCGAATCCTGCACCTTTGAAGCCGCGGACTTCCGGGGTGCCGTCTTCGTGCGCCCGGAATTCAACGGATGCGAATTCCACGGCTGCAAGCTGGATGGCTGCGATCTCAATGGATCGTCATTCGACCGATGCCGCTTCACCGGCACGCTGCGCAATGTCTGGTTCCGCGGTGGCTTCCCCCACCCGGACGATCTGGAGCGATATGGCACACCCCGGGTCAACGGGATGAAGGAGGTCTCCTTCGAGGCCGCGTGCTTGCGTGACGCCAGTTTCAGCAATGCATGCGACCTCTCCTCGGTGAAGCTCCCTCACGACGGGCGGCATGCACTCATCACCGGATGGCTGCGGAAGCTGGCGCACCTCGAGTCCGCCTCCCGGGAATGGCCGGCCCCGGCACGCAGGACGGCGGACCTCTTCGTCGCCTCGCATCGGGTCCACGCCGTCACCCAGGATTGGTTCATCGTGAACCGCGACGATCTCGATGAGGAATTCGGCATCGAGACCGCGGCACTGATCTGGCAGTCGATCACCACGCCGCCTGCCCGGTGAATCCGCCAGCGATTCCGCTATTCCGGTATATCTTTAGATACCGGAATAGCGGAATGGACCCGGGCTCCCGACCGGCGGACACACCGCGGCGGAGCATCGGAGCAAAGGGCTTCACCGGCTTGATGGAAGCCTTTCCCCTACGAAGCGAAATGATCCTTCCAGGGAACTCCGCTCCACTACCGGAGCGGAGTCGCAGGCGGAGCGGTGTGGAGGACTCCGTTACTCCGCTACTCCGGTATCCATAGGATACCGGAGTAGCGGAGTAGCGAGGGACCCGGATGGCGGCCATCACGCGGGGTGATGAATGAACACATGAATTCAAACATCACCTCCCGGAAAGCCTCCACCTCCGGGAAAGCGATCCGCCCCCGCGGGTGATCTCATCTCACGTGGTGACTTCCGCGAGGCGTTCGAGTTCTTCGGCGATCTCGGCGGCGTTTGCCTGGAGCAGGCGGCTTTCCTGGCGGTTCAGTTGGCGCGGCTCGGTGTCCATCAGGCAGAGCGCGCCGATCGTCTGGCCATTCGCCACGCGGATGGGCGCTCCGGCGTAGAAGCGGATGCCGTGCTCCACGACGATGGGGTTCTTCGCGAAGCGCCGGTCGCGCTTGAGGTCGCGCACCACCACCATGTCATCCGCGGCCACGACATGCCCGCAGATGGAGAGGTCCCGCGGGGTGCCGCCTTCCTCATCCAGCTCCGAGGGCAGGCCCACGTGGGACTTGAACCACTGGCGGTCCCGGTCCACGAGCGTGATGGCCGCCATGGGCACGTCGAAGACGCGGGCCAGCTTTGCCGTCACGTGGTCCAGCACCGGCTCGCGCTCCGGATTCACCAGGCCGAGGCCGTCCAGCGTGACCAGGCGCTCCTCCTCATTCGCCGGGCGCGAGGCGGGCACGGTCTCCCGGGCGAGGGCGGAGGCGAGGCGCTTCGCGTAGGCCGTCATATCGGCGATGGAGGTGAAGACCTCGTCCGCCCCGGCTTCCTTCAGCGAGGTGGTGTCGTCGCCCAGCATGTCGCTCTCCTTTCCCCACAGGCCCACGGCGATCTTCACGTCGGGGAAGGCGTCGCGCACCCGGCGGCAGAGCGTGCGGGCGTGGCCGGTGGTGGAGGGGGCCACGGCGGAGATGCACACCAAGTCCGGCTCATCGCGGCGCAGGGCACCGAGGATCTCGCTGACCACGCGGCGGGCGGGGAGCTGCTTTGCCTCGAAGCGCTGCTGCTTCAATACATGCACCAGCATGCTGCCGGCCATCTCGTCCCGCTCGGCGCGGGCCGCCAGGCAGCTCACCAGGCAATCCACCGCGGTGGCATCCTCCTTCACGCCGGTGTCCAGCGCGGTGGGGCGCTCGGAGAGATCCTCCACGAGCTCGCCCATGGCCTGCACGATCTGGTTCCGCTGGTCGCGGTCGATGGAGCTGTCGCGGTGGTCGCGCTCGGCGGCGATCATCACGGGGATGAGCATGCTGTCGTAGAGCTCGGCCAGCGGCTTCGTCCGCAGGTAGGACTCGGCCAGCTCCATCTCATCGTGCTCACCCTGCCGCAGCAGCCGCTGGTAGCAATCGTCCGCCGGGGTCAGTGCCTCCTCCTCGCCCAGCATCACGCTGAGGAAGGAGAGCTGCGGGATGTGGCGGCCCATCACCACCAGGCACACGGTGAAGGGCGTGGAAAGCACCAGCCCCGCCGTGCCCCACATCCATGTCCAAAAGACCGCCGAGACGATGAGCGCCACGGGCGAGACCCCCGTGCTGGTGCCATAGAGCCACGGCTCCAGCACGTTGTTGCTCACCAGCTCCAGCACCACGAAGAGCCCGATGGTGAGCAGCGGCGTATTCCAATCCCGCGAGACCGCCAGCGACAGCAGCACGGGGAAGGCCGCCGCGATCCACGGGCCGATGTAGGGGATGAAGCGCAGGCCCGCTGCCAGCGCACCCCATAGCACGGCATTCGGCACGCCGATGAAATACAGGCCGATGGCCAGCGGGATGCCGTACGTCACATTGATGACGAGCTGCATCAGCAGGTACTTCCGCACCCGCGTGCCCGCCTCGTCGAATGCCCGGGTGGTCGCACTGATGCGTCCCTGGCCGATGAGTCGCAGCAGGCGGGAGCGCAGGTCTTCGCGCTTCAGCAGCATGAAGGTGGCGAGCAGGAAGACCATCGCGCCCGTGCCCAGCGGCCCGGCCACCTGGGCGAGCATCGTCTGCACCGTATCCATGGAGCCCGGCTGGCCCGCGCCCTTCACCACCTCCACGGGCATCGGCTGTTGCGCCGTGGGAGTGCCGCCCGCCTGACCCTCCCCGCCCTCCCCGCCCTCCCCGCCCTGGTCGGCCATCCCGGGCAGGTCTTTCTTCAGGTCCTCAAAGGTCTCGGAAAGCCGGCTGAGCACGCCGCCGGAGGGGATCTGGAAGGAGCGCAGCTTTGTGCGGATATTCTCCTTGTACCCGGGTAGCTGCTCCGCGAGGTCCACCGCCTGATTCCCCACCATCCACGCGAGCGAAACGGTGGTGGCGAGGATGAGGAACATCGCCGCGAGGGTGGCCGCCACATTGCCGATCCAGCGCTGGATCTTGTTCACCAGCGGCGTCAGCAGGAAGGTGATCAGCACCGCCAGCGCGAGCGGGATCAGCACGTCCTTTCCGAAGTACAGCCCCACCATGAGGGCGGATACCAGGCAGACGGCGAAGATGCCCGACAACGAGTCGGAGGCGGAGCGGCGCTTGCGGGCGGGGAGACGGGCGGGGCCGGGAGTGGACATGGGATGAGGCGAATGCCGGGGAGCGGAGTGGAGAGGAGTGGCCGGAAGGGTATGGCGTGGCGTGACGTGGAAATTCTCCCCCTCGCAGATGCAGGGCCACGTGCGCAGGGCCAGCATTCCCGATAGCTGCGTGGGTCGGTCCTTTCGCCCACGCACGGAATGCACGATGCACGAACACACGAGGTGCAGGATGCAACAGCAAGCCGGAGGCGGAGCGCTGGCTTTAGCCGGCGAGTGTCGGTCAGGGGTCAGGGGTCAGGGGTCAGGGGTCAGGGGTCAGGGGTCAGGGGTCAGGGGTCAGGGGTCAGGGGTCAGGGGTCGGACTTCCGACCTCCGACCTCCGACCTCCGACCTCCGACCTCCGACCTCCGACCTCCGACCTCC
Source organism: Luteolibacter flavescens (assembly GCF_025950085.1). NCBI lineage: Bacteria > Pseudomonadati > Verrucomicrobiota > Verrucomicrobiia > Verrucomicrobiales > Verrucomicrobiaceae > Neoluteolibacter > Neoluteolibacter flavescens. Next base: position 18 of record NZ_JAPDDS010000022.1, on the reverse strand, counting down.
GACCTCCGACCTCCGACC
>NZ_JAPDDS010000021.1 GCF_025950085.1 Luteolibacter flavescens | reverse complement strand
TCGATTCCCGACCGGACGATGGCCAAACCGAGCCCTACACCCCCGGATTCACGCGTCCGGGCCGCATCAGGACGGTAGAAGGGCCTCATGGATTCGGGACAACCTCTGTCTTCGAGTGGATTTTCGGACTCTCAAAGAGAAAGCTACAACCAACTACTATATCCGTAGTAGTTGACGGCACGCCGCGGGCCGCTGGCTCCCTTGTTTTGGGGAGACTCCGGGAGAATCCCGCCAATGGCTTTCTGATGATCGGGAGGGCGCGAGGAATGCGGGTCCAGTGCTACTATCGGACGAGGGAAGCGGCCTTGCCGAGGGTGATCCCCTGCCCTGACTCCCTGCGGAGCGATGTAAGCGCACATGACGGAACCTACAGCGCTTGCTCTTCCGGATCTTCAGGCCCTAACCAGGACAGCCCGGCCCGAGGCTAAAACTGAGCGACCGTGCATTCCTCGAAAGACGAGAGCCATTCCATTCCAGCTTCCAGAAACGACTGCCCGGTCGCTAGGCCGCCAAGGGAATGCTCCACCTGTCGCGATGGACACAGCAGCGCTGCTCCAGTGGACAACCCCGCGATCGGCGCCGGGATCAAAAGAAAAGCGCGGTGTGGCTTTCACCACACCGCGCTTTGGGAATTCAGATTTGCTGATCGGCGCTTAGGCCGGGGCTCCTACGACTTCGCCGGGGAGAGGACCGCCGTCATCGGGCTTGTCCTCGGTCTGCTTGGCCGCGGGCTTCTTGCGGAACTCGTCCGGCACCGGAGGCGGCTTGGGCGCGCTCGGCGGGTTCTTCATCTCACCGGTGTCGATAAGGTCGCGGATATGGGATGCATCCAGCGTCTCATACTCGAGCAGGGCGTTCGCGATGAGCTCGACCTTGTCCTTGTTCGTGGTGAGGACCTCGGTCGCGTGATCGTAGGCTTCGTCGATGAAGCGCTTGATCTCGGCATCGATGACGCGGGCGGTGTCTTCCGAGTAGTTCCGGCTGCGCGACACATCACGGGCAAGAAAGACTGGGTTGTCCCCGTCGCCGTATTCGATCATGCCCAGCTTGTCGCTCATGCCCCACTCACAGACCATGTGGCGAGCGAGGGAGGTCGCCTGACGAATGTCGCCGGAAGCACCGTTCGATACGTCGCCGGTGATGAAGGATTCCGCGATGCGGCCACCCATGGTCATGACCAGATTGGCTAGAGCTTCCTTGCGCTGGGTGGAATACTTGTCGCCGTCCGGGAGATACATCGTAGCACCGAGGTAAGGGCCGCGCGGGATGATGGTCACCTTGTGCAGCGGGTGCGTGTGCGGCAGGACCATATTGAGGTAGGCATGGCCGGCCTCATGCCAGGCGGTGCCGATGCGCTCCTTGTCCGACATGGCAAGGCTGCGGCGTTCACGGCCCCAGCGGACCTTGTCGCGTGCTTCTTCCATTTCGGCGAGAGTGACAGCGGAGAGTCCGCGGCGTGCGGCGAGGAGGGCAGCCTCATTGATGAGGTTCGCCAGTTCCGCACCAGAGAATCCGGGAGTTCCGCGAGCGATGACCGCGAGGTCGGTGCCCGGGGCCAGCTTGATCTTCTTCACGTGGACGCGGAGGATTTCCTCGCGGCCATTCACGTCGGGAAGAGAAACGGTCACCTGACGGTCGAAGCGACCGGGGCGCAGCAGCGCGGGGTCGAGCACGTCCGGGCGGTTCGTGGCGGCGATGATGATGACGCCCTCTTGGGTGTCGAAGCCGTCCATCTCCACGAGGAGCTGGTTGAGCGTCTGCTCACGCTCATCGTGACCGCCGCCCATGCCATGGCCGCGGTGACGACCGACAGCGTCGATTTCGTCGATGAAGATGAGGCAGGGAGCATGCTTCTTACCCTGCTCGAACATGTCGCGGACGCGGGAAGCACCCACACCGACGAACATTTCGACGAAGTCAGAACCGGAGATCGAGAAGAACGGCACGTCCGCCTCACCGGCGATCGCGCGGGCGAGCAGGGTTTTGCCGGTGCCTGGGGGTCCTACCATGAGGACGCCCTTCGGGATTGAGCCACCGAGCTTCTGGAACTTGCGGGGATCGCGGAGGAAATCGACAATTTCCCAGAGCTCTTCCTTGGCTTCCTGAATACCGGCGACGTCCTTGAAGGTCACCTTGTTATGATCACGGGTCAGCAGGCGTGCCTTGGACTTGCCAAAGGACATCGCGCCACGACCGGCCGCCTTCATCTGCTGGCGGAACAGGAAGAAGAGCAGCAGGACGATGAGCAGGACGGGCAGAAAGGTGAAGATCGCGCTCTTCAGGAAGTCGTTGTTCGGCTCGAAGATAACGCTGTCCTTCTTGTCCTGCATCAGTTCACCGAGCTGGTCTCCCAGCATCATGACCGGAGCTACGACCTTGAACTCCTTTGGCGGCACCGGCTTGGTATTTTCCGCTGGCGGCGCGGGAGCCGGGGGAATGACCCGGTTTGCCACGACCACACCAATATTGCCATCGGTAGAATAGACAGTGAGCGGCTCCTTGTCGCTCAGCGACTTGACTTCGCCCAGGGCGGCAGCACGGCGGAAGGCCGCCTCGGAAAGTACCATGGTCTCAGGACCCGGTTCCGGAGCAGCTTCGCGGCTGAGGCGATAAACCACGGACTCGCCGAGAATCGCCGCCACATTGTCCAAACGGAGAGTGGCTTGGATCTGCTTGGTCGTATCGGGATCTTCACCCGGGCCGCGCTCAGGCGTGGCACGGAGGCGACCGCTGATCACCGCATTGTAAGCACCGTCCTGAGTGGTGACTTTCAGCGGGTACTTCGGGTCATTGCGGTAGACCATCCCCTGGTCCCACTTTTCCTTGAACTGACCGAAGGACATCGACTGCACGGTCGAACTCATCCCATTGCTGAAAACGGCAAGGGCGAGGATGAGAAACGCGGCGCTGAGAAGAATCGCGAGACGCCAGTTGAATCCCGGCGGGTCGTTTGGCCCGCGCGCGCCAGAACCCTGCGGCGGACGATTTTGAGACGGATCAGACATGGTTGATTGGGAAAGCGCCCCTTCCCCGGTGCCGCAGACAAACAAATATTTGCGGCATGACAGTGCAGAGGGCGCGACAGGGTAACTCTGGATCGCCGAAAGAAAACCCAATTTTTTCCGACGCTCTTGCGGGTCCGGCGAGCCTTTGCCATGGATGGCCCGGATGGATCATGAGGCGGCGCCCGATGACACCCCGGAACCGAGGAAGGGACCGGGCACCCCGTCGTGGTGGCCGCGACGCCGCCAGGCCAGCGCGAGCAGCGCGCGGGTGCTGGGCCTAATGGTCGATGCCTTCGCGGGATTCGCGACCCTGGACGGTCGCCTAGATGCGGACGAGGCGGACCTGATCCTGGACCTCCTCCGCAGCGCCTTCCCGGAGGCTGACCATAGCTGGCTGGCACGCCGGGTCCAAAGGGCCGTCCGCGAACAAAAGCCCCTCGCCCGCACTGCACTGGATCTCAGGGAGTTACTGGACGACCCACAGAAGATGGCGGTCGGTCTGCAGCTTTTCACGCTGGTCGATGCCGTCGGTCGATCGGAGACAAGCCGGAGTTCCTTCGAGATCTTCATGCGCCGACTCGGCCGGCCGGATCACGCACGGCAGATCCTCGCGGAGATGGCAGGCGAGGAGATCGGGGAGCATCCCGGCTTCGAGCGAGTCATCTTCGGCCCGGGCGATACCGCTGACGTCGCACTCCCTGCCGAGGCGAATGGCCACGCATTCCGGGTCTATCGCGCGGCGGACCTAGTGCTGGTGAGAAATACCGGCGAGCACCCGCTGTGGGTGCGAGGGCGATCCCTTGAGCGGGGCGCCTTCCTCCGCATGCGGGAGCGCCAGCAGATCGTGCTCCCCGGCTGGACGCTGAATGCGGAAGACCTCGTCTTCTTCCTGAACGTCAAGCTGACGGGAAAGAGCCCCGCCATTTTCCTCGCCAGCACTGACGAGGGCCTGACCAGCGAGCGCGCCCGCAGCCGCCAGAGCGAGGTGCGGATCCGCTTTGGCCTGAAGGCGGAGATCGAGGCGCTGAAGCCCACGCAATTCATCATCGAGGGCGTCGGCCCTCTGCTCCCGCGCCGCCCGGTCTTTTGCGATCACCACCAGCGCCTGTCCGATCCCACCGGGCTCTCCACCACCATCGATGCCTTGCGCCGCCGCCGGGCCGAGGCAGGCGGGCGCTTCCGCCTGGAGCCGGACCAGCGTGACTTCCGCGTCTCAAACGATCCTTCCGTGCTCGAAAGCGGGGACATGCTGATCGGCCCGGGATTTGCGCCGCGAATGGTGCTCCGGATCCGCTTCGACTCCGAGCGCCGGACGGGCGATCTTTTCATCCGCGAGGCCGAGGGCAGCATCACGGCCGATGGCGTGCCGGTGAAAACCTCCGCCCCGCTGCGCGACGGCACCATCATCCGGCTCTCCCGCACCCAGGCGCTCCGCTGCCGCTTCAGCGAGGGGATCATCGATGAGGAGCGGAATCTCATCGAGGCGCTGAAGGTGCAGGACCTCATCCACCAGTTCGTCCCCGGAGTCCGGGCGCTGGACAATGTGAACTTCGAGGTGAAGCGCGGCGAAATGCTGTGCATCATCGGCCCCAGCGGCAGCGGAAAGAGCACGCTGCTCTCCGTGCTTGCCGGCCAGCTCGAACCGAGCCGGGGCCGGGTGCGGCTCAATGAGTCGTCCCTCTATCAGAACCGCCTGGAGCTGATCCGCTTCATCGCCTACATGCCGCAGGAGGATGCGCTGAATCCGCAGCTCACCGTGCGCGAGCACCTGCGGCAGGCCACCACCATCCGGCGGCCCTTCCTCTCCGCGGAGGAAATCGAGCGTCGTGCCGATGGCATCCTCGCAGAGCTGGGCCTGCAGGCGATGGCCCGCCGTCGCGTGGGATCTCCGGGGGAAAAAGCCCTCAGCGGTGGCGAGCGCAGCCGGCTGAACCTAGGGCTCGACCTCGGCAGCGCGGCGGAGGTCTTCCTCTTCGACGAACCGATTTCCGGCCTTTCCTCAAAGGACTCCGAGCACGTGGCCGAGACCCTCCGCTCGCTGGCCCGCGACAAGATCGTCATCGCCTCGCTCCACCGCCCCGGTGCCACGGTGCTGAATCTCTTCGACAAGGTGCTACTGCTCGATACCGGCGGCCGCCTTGCCTTCTTCGGATCACCCGCCGCAATGATCGCCTATTTCCGCGGCTCTGCGGATGAACTCGGCATTTCCCACCCCGCCATCGCGGCGAATATCCCGCTCGGGGCCGACTTCGTCTTCGACGTGCTGGAAACCCCGCTCGCCCAGATCGGCGGCGGCCAAAATCCCACGGGAGCCCGCCGCTTCCCGCCGAATTTCTGGCAAGAGCGCTTCGAGAGCGACTCGCTGGTCCACGCACTCGGCGAGACGGCCCCGCCATCGCGCGTGGAGAATACGGACACCTCGCTGCCCTCGATCCACTCCGCTACCGGCGTGGTCCCCCGGGTGAAGCGCTCGTGGGCTCAGTTTATCACGCATTTCCAGCGCTCGCTTTTCTCGAAGCTGCGCAATCGCGGCACGCTCTACTCGACCCTGCTGGAAGCGCCGCTCCTCGCGATCCTGATCGGCATCACGCTGCGCTCGTCAAAGGAGGGTGCCTATGAATTCCCCACGGCCCTGCACATCCCGGCCTACCTTTTCCTGTCGGCGACGGTGGCGATGTTCCTGGGGCTGACCAATTCGGCGACCGAGATCCTGCGCGATCGTCCGCTGCTGCGCCGTGAGAGGAATTGCCGGGCAAATCCCCTACTCTACGTCGGCGCGAAATTCTGCGCGCTCGGCCTGGTCGCTGCGGCGCAGTGCTTTGTCTACACGCTCATCGGCCACTTCCTGCTCGAGATCCGGGGCACCGTGCCGAGCCAGTGGCTGTGGATGACGCTCACCGCCTGCACCGGCACGGGGCTGGCGCTGCTTGTCTCGTCGATTGTGAAGACCGAGCGAGCCGCCCTGACCGCGGTCCCCCTGCTGCTGGTGCCGCAGATGCTCCTCGCGGGTGCGCTGGTCCCCTTCCGCGAGATGAATCGCGGCCTCTTTGAAAACAGCGGCATCGAGCGCGAGCGCGGCGGGGTGCCCGTTCCCTCCGACATCATGCCGCTGCGCCATGCCTACGAGGCAATGGTCGTCACCCAAGCCACCCGGAATCCCTACGAGCTGGAGCGCATCCGCATCCAGCGGCGCGTGGATTCCATCAAGGAACGGCCAAGCCCGCTGGAGCCCGGAGTCGAGGAGCGACTCCAGCTCATGCTGGAGTCCTTGGTGAAACTCGGCGGTTCCCAGGCCACAAATCCCCGCGATGCCGAGGATCTGGCGGAGCGGATCACCACCCTCGCCCGCGCCGGCACCCGACTGGAGATCGATTCGCTGAAGGTCCGGAGCAAGGATCCGAACGCCCGGCCCATCACCGAGTTTTTCGTTAACGACCGCATCGATCTCCTTGTCCGCGAGGCGGAGACCTTCCGTCTCGATTACCGGAATGAGGAGAAGCCACGCCACATCTTCCTCGCCCTGAAAAAGCCGGTCGGCGATGACTGGGTGGATACCGTGGACTACGACAGCGCCGTGCTGCTACTGGTGATCATTGCCACCGGTCTCGCCACATCCGCGGTGCTGGGCATCCAGAACCGGCGGACGAAGTGACTTCTTCACTCAGCCACTCGGAATCCTACCGGTAGCAAGCGAGCAGCGGAGGGAAAATTCCTTCGACTTTCATCGCCAGAAAGTCGTCACGCTCCTTCCGGCGTCGCAGCCTGTTTCAGCGCTGCGGCGATCTCTGCGACCACCACGGCGGTCAGTGGCCGCGGCACCACGGTGCCCAGCACCAGCCAGCCGAAGGGCGTCTCCACGGGAACGACTTCCAGCACATCATTCGCTCCGATCTTCACGTGGACATTCCCAGCCTGCCCGGCGACCGGGCGATAGGCTTGGGCGAGGCTGCGGGCGAGGAAGTGCATCCGCGTGTAGGCGGGGTCTTCCATGACCGGCTTGCCCTCGCGATCCAGGATGAAGACACCGCGCGCGCCGGTGTGGCGGATCAGGGCATCGCGGAAACGCGCGAGACGCACGAGCAGCGGACCACGACCCGGAGGCAGCGGCTCGGCCGGAACCGACTCCGCCGACGGTGGCAGCGGGGCTTCCAACTGGCGCTCGAAAACTTCCTCCGACGGAGCCCTTACCGAGGGGGCCGGGGCAGCTTGCGGGATCGGCGGCGGCGCGACGGGCAATGCGGCTGCCGGACGGGGTGCCCCCTCGGCAAATCCGACGAAATCCGAGCCAAATCCCGCGTCGGGTGATGCAGCAACCTCCGGCTGGCCATTGTCAGCCAGCAGGTTCTCCGCGAGGCGGCGCACCGCCGAGGCGTCGATCCATGGTTCAAGCGGATCCATCGCGGCGAAGGGAGGGGTGGCCGGCTCGTTCGAATTTCGCTTCGATTTCCGCTCGCAGGGCATCGAAGACCGCCAGGGCCCCCGCGCCTTCTTCCAGCACGCCAATGGGCAAGCCGCGGGCACTGGCTTTCACGAAAAGTCCGTCGCGCGGGATCATCGTGCGCAGCACCAGATCCTCCGGCAGCAGCTGCCGCAGTGCCATCACCGACTCACGGCTTTCCGTCATGTCGGCCTGCACCATCGTCATCAGCACTCCGAGCACGAGAAGCCGCGGGTGAATGACCCGCAGGCGATTCAGGCCCTCCAGCATCTTCGGCACGGAGCGGATGCCGAGAGGCTCCGCCTGCTGCGGGATGAGGACGGAGTCGCTGGATGCGATGATGTCCGCCGTGAGGCCGAAAAGCCCCGCCGGGGTATCGATCAGCACGATGTCAAAACCGCGGGCCTCCACCGCGCGCATGAATCCGCGCACACGGGCGAGGTGCGCCCCGGTCGGCGCGCCACCCACCTCGTAGTCACTGGCCTGGCCGGCCGCCACGAGGGTGAAAGTCTCCAGGCGGGTAGGCACCAGCAGCCGCTCCAGCGGGATGCCGGGATCTGCCAGATAGTCGTAGAATCCGGACAGCATGCGGGACTGGCGGGTCAGCGAAAGGCCGACCGATCCCTGCGGATCCGCATCCACGAGCAGGGTTCTCAGCCCTGCCCGGGCGAAGGCATGGGCCATATTGATCGAGGCGGTGGTCTTGCCAACGCCGCCCTTTTGACTGGAAACCGCTATACTGATCACGCTGTGAGCTCCGGGGAAATCGCTGCCACAGCGTAGCTTCGGCTTGTAAGCACGGAAGCCTTTTCTGCACGCTGCGAGCGCCATCCATCTGCCCAGCCTGCCTCATGTCGAAAGTCATCATCCCCGCCATCGGCCTTCTCGCCCTGACGGCCACCGTATCTTCCTGCCGGAAAGGTGAAAGTTCCTCCGGAAGCTCCTCAAGCTCGAGCGCTGCCCGGCCCATCGTGTCAGCAGAGCTGGAGAACCAGATGGCCAATGCCCCCCAGGGCCTGCTGGCGAGCCGGAAGGACTCGCCCGTGAAATGGCAGCAGTGGGACCCCGCGATCCTCAAGCGATCGAGGGATGCCGACCGCCTGATCTTTGTCTTCCTCTGCAGCGCCCAATACCCGGGCTGCCTGGAGGCGCTGGACGCTATCGACCAGGACCCGGAACTGGTGGCCCGCTTCAATAACGAATTCATCCCCGTCCTCGCGGAATTGAGCGTCGCTCGGGAATGCGGGATCGCCGCGGGAATGCTGTCGGAGGAACTCCGCGCGCCCATGAATTTCCCCTACGTGCTGCTCCTTTCCCCGGACGGCCACGAGGTCGGCTGGCGCGCGATCCCCTTCGACACGAAGGACAGCTTCCGCGACTCCATCGACAACGTGACGGACATGGCCATGGCGATGTGGCGGGAAGACCCGGCCTTCACCCACCGGAACAGCAAGTCCGACCACGCCCGGCGAATGTCTCGCATCCCGCAACCGGACGCGGTCGCCGACGCCGCCACCCGGGACGCCTTCCTGCTGCGCACTACGCGCCAGATGATCAGCCAGTATGACCAGGACATCGGCACGCTGTCCGGGACCGGCGGCTTGTTCCCGATCGGAAGCCTGCAGTTCCTCGCGCTGGCGGCAAACAGTCCCACCATCCCGCAGGACATCGCCGCCCGCAGCCGGGAAGCCGTCTCGGCATTCGGCCATCAGGTTCTCCGCAGCGCCATGGTCGATCCTCTGGACGGCGGCGTTTACACCACCCGCATGGGTCCTTCGTGGGATCTCCCCATCATCCAGCGCACCTGCATGACCCAGGCCCGCAGCGCGCGGGCGCTGGTGAGCCTCTACTCTTCCATCGGGGATGCCCTCCCTCTGGACGTGGCGCTCGGAGCGGTGAAATTCGCCGAGGAGCAATTCTCCACGGCGGACGGCCTCTTCGCCAACCAGCGCCAGCCCGTCCCCACCAAGTTCGAAGAATGGATGTGGAGCAGCGATCAGATCAATGCCGCGCTTTCTCCTCAGGAGGCAGCCCTGTGGAAGGCGCTTTTCAGCGTCCAGGACCTCGGCAACCTGCCGATGGAGGTCGATCCCTCGCGCAAATTCTTCCGCCTCAATACCTTCGGCACGCGCATTCCCATGGAAAAAGCAGCCGCTGCCGCCAAGGTGGACCCGGCCCAAGCCCCCGCCCTCTACGAGAGCGCACGGAAGAAACTGCTCGCGGCAAGGCTGACCCGCATGCCCCAGCCCGCCCCGGCTGCCCACGGCGAGGCCTCGTCCAGCTTCCGCATGGTATCCGCCTACGCGGCCCTGTTCACCGCCACGGGCGACATTGCGTGGCGCGACAAGGCGTTGGCGCTCGCAAAGGGTGCCCGCGAAGCCTTCTCAAAGGGTAACCTGCTCATCGAGCAGGGCGCGCCCGTATCCCCGGTCGTGGCGGACGCCCGCGCGTTCACTTACGCGCTGGCCATCCAGGCCGCGCTCGATCTGGCCGAGGTGACGCTGGATGAATCCTGGCGCCTGTGGGCCGGCGACCTCGCCACCGTGGTCGGCGAGCAATTCATCGACAAGAACGGCCGCATGCTGGAGGCCCGCCCGGCATCCACGCCGCTGCAGCTTCTCATGATGGACCGGATCATGCTTTTCGACGACTCCACCGTCGGCCTCATGCGCATGAATGCCGCACGCCTTGAGGCGCTCGGCCAGCCTTCGCCGCCGGAAATGGCAAAGCTCGCCAGCTCCCTGCCCCGCCCGGAGATCCAGCCCATCGTGGTGGCCGACTCGATCCTCGCGGCCTCCTTCGCCCGCTCGCGTGTCATCGTGGAATTGCCCGCCGATCCCTCTGCCGAATGGCGCGACGCCGCGACGAAGCTGCCACTGGACCTGATCGCGCGCAGGATCGGCACGGGCAGCACGGTGACGGTCCACCTTCCCGATGGAACCAAGGTCACGCCCGCAAATCCGGCCGATTTGGCCGCTGCGGTAGCCGCCCCCAAGCCCTGATCCGATTTTTCCTCTCGCATCCGGGCATGAGCGTCGGATTGTTTTGGTAATCATGAAAGCCCACCGCCTTTTCCGCTACCTTCCCTTGCTGGCCATCGCCAGCGTCTCCGCCGACACCTTCGAGCTGAAGGACGGCACCACCATCGAAGGTACCATCGTCAAGGAGGATGGAAGCGACTACATCATCTCGGTGCAGGTCACGAAGTCCATCAAGGACGAGCGCCGCGTGCCGAAGGCGGACGTGGTGAAGCAGACCGCCGAGCAGAAGGACGAGACCGAATTCGCCGAGCTCGCGAAGCTGGTGCCAACCCCGGACCTCCAGTCTGCCGAGACCTATCAGGCCCAGACGATCAAGGTGGAGTCCTTCATCAAGCGCCACCCGCAGAGCCCGAAGAAGGTCGAGGCCCTGAAGCTCCTCTCCGTGCTGGAAAAGGAATTCGACGTGGTGACCGCCGGGGGCGTGAAATTCAAGGGCGAGCTGATCTCCGCCGACGAACGCAAGCCGAAGGCCTACGCTCTGGATGCCGGCATTCAGGCCGCGACCCTGAAGGCGGCGGCAGAGCGCGGCGAGCTGATCACCGCCCTGCGCGCGTGGACCAAGCTGGAAACGGGCTATCAAGGCAGCAGCGCCTACCGTGAAAACATCCCGTACGCGGTACGCGTGATGAGGTCCCACCTCTCCGCCGTCACCGCCAGCCTCGCCGGATTTGACGCGCGCGCGAAGTCCCGTGCCGATGGTCTGTCAATGATGTCCGGGAATGACCGCAGCCTCAGCACCGCCGCCATCCAGGAGGAGCAAGCTGCCTACACGGCCCTGCTCGAAAAGGACAAGGCCGCAGGCCACAAGTGGCCGGCACTCGATCCCTACGTGAAAGCTCCGATGGAGGAAACCAAGCGCCTGCTCGAAAGCGAGATCCGCCGTCTGGAGAGCGTCGATACCGCACAGCTCCCGAAGTCCGAGCAGGCCTATGAAACCGCCTGGGCCGCCGTGACCAAGTCCGGCGCTACCGCCCAGGAAGTCTCCGCCGCCCTCTCCGCCGCCCGAAGCGCCAGCCTGCCTCAGCCCTACATCGACCTCCTGACCAAGGCTGCACCTGCCGCACCGGCCAATTGATTTCCCATGTTCGCCCGCACTTCCCACCAGAACCGCCAGACGGCGGAGACCCAGATCGACCTGACCATCGACCTCGATGGAGATGGCACGTCCACCATTTCCACCGGCATCGCTTTCTTCGATCACATGCTCACGCTGTTCTCGCGGCACGGGCTCTTCGACCTGAACATCGACGCGAAGGGCGATCTGGAAGTCGACTCCCACCACACCGTGGAGGACACCGGCATCACGCTGGGGGAAGCGATGCGGGAAGCGCTGGGCGACAAGCGCGGCATCCGCCGCTACGGCTGCTGCTACCTGCCGATGGACGAGACGCTCGCCCGTGTGGTGGTCGATCTCAGCAACCGCCCTCACCTCGAGTTCCGCGCACCGCTGAATACCCCGTCGGCCCCGAATCTCCCCTTCACGCTGGTGGAGGAATTCTGCCGCGCGCTGGCGTCGAACCTGCGCGCAAACATTCACGTGGAACTGCTCTACGGCCGCGACGGCCACCACATCGCCGAGGCGATCTTCAAGGGCCTGGCCCGCGCGCTGCGCGACGCCTGCGAACGCGACCCGCGCGTGAAGGGAATCCCCAGCACGAAGGAGGCACTGTGAGGGTCGGCATCATTGATTACGGCGCGGGCAACCTGCGCAGCGTCGCCAATGCCGTCTCGGCACTGGGCGTGGAGTATTTCCTCGTCTCCTCCGCGGACCAGATGGAGGGCATCACTCACCTGATTCTCCCCGGCGTCGGTGCCTTCGGCGACTGCATGGCGGAGCTGGAAAAGCGCGGCCTCACTGGCCCGATCCGCGATTGGGTCGCGTCGAACAGGCCCTATTTCGGCATCTGCCTCGGCTACCAGATCCTCTTTGAAGAAAGCGTGGAAGCCCCCGGCGTCTCAGGCCTCGGCGTCTTCCGCGGCAAGGTCCAGCGCTTCACCGAGGACGGTCGCAAGATCCCTCACATGGGCTGGAACTCCGCGCCGCCGGTGAACCTTGCAGACCCGATGTGGGAAGGCCTCGGCGACGAGCCCTTCTTCTACTTCGTCCACTCCTACTTCCCCGTGCCGGAGAACGAGAACATCATCGCGATGACCACGGAGTATGGTGAGACCTTCGCCAGCGCCATCCGCTCCGGAGCCGTCGTCGCCACCCAGTTCCACCCGGAGAAAAGCCAGCAGGCCGGCCTCAAGCTGCTCGGTACATTCCTCGAAGTGGGAGTGCCGATGGAGAGCTGATTTCGCGATACGGATCTCCCGGGTTCAGCGGGAGATCCGATGTCATCCCTCAGGCTAGGCCCGCACCGGACATCGAGTCCTCGTTCCGGAGCCTCTCCTTTTCCTCCAGGTGCCTCCTGTAGGCTTCACCGCTGAGGAAGAACCACTTCTTGCGGTAGGCGAAGACCAGGAAAGATACGAAGCCAAGCACCGCCGCGGCGATCCATGCCGCGACCTTGATCTTCCGGAACATCATCACCGACTGGTATTCCTCGATCTTCGCATCCAGTGCCTCCGCATCCGGATACCCGTAAGACCTTGCCATCTCCAGCATCCCTACAGCGGATTCCAAGGTGAAGATCCTCGCCTCGAGCTGGCTGAAGGAGAACAACAGATCCGCCACCACCGGGTCCGGTGTCCGAACGAAATAAAGGCGCTCATGAAGCTGATATTCCAAGGCATTGAAGACCTGGAATAGCGGGTAGCTCTTCCCCTGCACCTCGATCTTGGAATCTCCCCTGAGGTTCTCAGGCACATCGATGATGTGAGAGTGGGTCAGATAGGCGGGATCCTTCTTTAGCTTCACCTTCGCCTCCAGTATCGCCAGATGCAGCCACTCGGTGCCGCCGTGGGCTTCCGGATTGCGCCGGACACCCTCGCCGATCCACTTCAAGGCCTCTTCGTTCTCCCCCAGCAGTTCGTAAGTCGTCCCCAGATTTGCCGCGGTATTGTAGTGCCCCGGATGCTCCGACTCGATCTTCTGGAAAATCGCGAGTGCTTCCTGATAGCGGCCTTCGATGACTGATTCGACCCCTTTCGATTCTTCAGCCGCGAAAGGCTCATCTTCAACGCCAGAATGGGAGCGCCGGTCGATCTGCTTCATTCTCTCCTCGGCCGTCTCGGATCGGGCACGCTCTAGCACCGTGACCACATGCCGATGACCATGACCTGACCGCCCGTCAATCGTCGTGCCACCGCCTCCTTTGTTCAGGCAAGCGAGACCGGTCCCCGGGACAAGCACCACCAGACAGACGAAAAGCTTCGCGAGCATCATCCCGACACCCTACCCCACCGGAAGCCCTTCACGCAAGCTCTCCCGACCTACCCCAGCCACGTCAGGAACTCCCGGTTCCCATCGGTGCCGGTGAGGAAAGAACCTCCCGGATCTTCACCCGCCTGCCGGCCCATTCCTATTCCGCCAGTAATCCGGCTTCCGGCTGGTGTGCATGACGGCGTAGATTTCCACCGTCTGCGAATCCGTTCGAAATCGGTAGTAAATCACATAAGGAAAGCGGCGGAGAACATACCTGCGCACGTCCGGCTTGTCGACAATGCGCCAGACTAATGGAGCAGCGCAAATCGTAGCGATGGCGTCCTCCACGGCAGCCAAAAATCTTACCGCCACCTCCAGATCGCTCGCCGTTCCAGAGTAATACCGGACCGCGTCGAGATATTCACGCTCAGCCGCTTCAGCGAACTTGAAATCGATTGCCACGCGCAGGAACGATCTTAACGGCCCGAGCCATTCTCGATGAGACTTCCAAGGAAAGCCCGGCCAGCAGAAAGGACCTGCTGCCCCTCGATCAGCCTATGCTCGCCAGTACCCACGCCTGCAATGCGGCGGCGAACCTCGGCAAGATGCGCCTCCTCGATGTCAGAAACAATTGCCTCTGCGGAACTCGCAACAAGACGGTCCGTAAGATCAGCCCGCGCCTCCGGCGAAAGCGTGAGGGCATCCCTGTAAAGCTGCTCTGCGGTCGCTGGCATTGGCTGAAGTCTAGATCGATCGGCGGGTCGCAGCAAGTGCGGACCTTTGCAGTATTACCCCAGCCATGCCAGGAACTCCCGGTTCCCATCGGTGCCGGTGATCGGCGAGTCGATCAGGCCCTTCCATTCACGGCCCAGCTCTTCCGTCACGAAGATCCGGATCTTTTCCACCGCCCGGTCGTGCAGCGCGGGATCGCGGACAATTCCACCCTTCCCGATGTCTTCCCGCTCGAGCTCGAATTGCGGCTTGATGAGGCACACGATGCACCCTCCCTCCTCCAGCACCCCGAACGCGGCCGGGAGGATCTTCGTCAGCGAGATGAATGACAGGTCCATCACGATCATCCGGACCTTTTCCCCCAGCGTGGAGACTTCCAGACCCCGCGCATTGAATTGCTCCTTCACCACGACTCGCGGATCGGTCCGCAGCTTGTAGGCGAGTTGGTTCGTCCCCACGTCGATGGCGTGGACCTTCGCCGCGCCATGCTGCAGCAGGCAATCGGTGAAGCCCCCGGTGGACGCGCCAATATCGAGACAGGTCCAGCCTTCCGGGGAAATGCCGAAGGACGCCAGAGCTCCCTCCATCTTCAAGCCGCCCCGGCCGACGTATTTCGGCTTCTCCTTCACTTCCAGAGGCGCGTCTTCGGGAAATTTCGTGCTCGGCTTGTCCACCATCCGGTCGCCGCTGCGCACCTCCCCGGCAAGAATGAGGCGCTTCGCCTGTTCACGGGACTCGCACAGGCCGCGGGCGACCAGCAGGGCATCGGCTCGTTCTTTCTTCATTTCGGCAGCGGAAAGCGATTCACCGCCAAGACGACAAGATCGCCAAGTCTGGAAAGCCGATTTGTCCCCTCTTCTTGGCGAACCTGGCGTCCTAGCGGTTCCGTTTTCTCTTCAAGCCGCTCTCCACTCGCTACTTGCTCCCGGCGGCGACTTCCCCTTTCCTCCCGCGCGTGACCCGCCACCGCACCGACGACCTCCGTATTTCCGGCCTGAATCCGCTCATTTCACCGGCGATCCTGAACTATTTCCTGCCGGTGTCGGAAGAAGCCTCGGAACTCGTCTCTGCTGCCCGCGCCCAGTGCGAGGCCATCCTGAAGGGCGAGGACGACCGCCTGCTGGTCATCGTCGGCCCCTGCTCGATCCACGACCCTGAGGCGGCGATCGAATACGGCAAGAAGCTCAAGGCGGAGGCCGAGCGCCTAAAGGACGACGTCTTCGTCGTGATGCGCGTGTATTTCGAAAAGCCGCGCACCACCGTGGGCTGGAAGGGCCTGATCAACGATCCGAAGCTCGACGATTCATTCGATATCAATCACGGCCTGCGCGTCGCCCGCGGCCTGCTGTTGGAGCTGGCAAATCTCGGCATCCCCGCCGGCACCGAATTCCTCGACACCATCTCTCCGCAATACATCGCCGACCTGATCGTCTGGGGAGCCATCGGCGCGCGCACCACCGAGAGCCAGATCCACCGCGAGCTCGCCTCCGGCCTCTCCATGCCGGTCGGCTTCAAGAACGGCACCGGCGGCTCCATCCAGATCGCGCTCGACGCCATCCAGTCGTCCTCGCGCCCGCACCACTTCCTCTCCGTCACGAAGCAAGGCGTCTCCGCCATCGTCTCCACCACGGGGAATGACACCTGCCACATCATCCTGCGCGGCGGGAAGTCCGGCCCGAACTACGAGGCGGAAGCCGTCACCGAGGTCGTGAAGATGCTCAACGAGCAAGGCCTGCCGCCACACGTGATGATCGACTGCTCGCACGGCAACTCCATGAAGGACTACCGCAACCAGCCTCTGGTCGCGAATGCCCTCTGCAAGCAGATCGAGGAAGGCTCGAAGGCCGTCGTCGCGACCATGGTCGAGTCGAATCTCGTCGAGGGAAACCAGAAGCTCGTCCCGGATCTCACGAAGCTCACCCGCGGCCAGTCCGTCACGGACGCCTGCATCGGCTGGGACGACACCGTGGCGGTGCTCGAGAAATTCGCAGCCGCCGTGCGCGCCCGCCGGGCTCTCTGACCCCACGTGGCGGAAGGGCCCACGTAGCGGAAGGGCTGCGCCCTTCCTGCTTCTCGCGGACCGCCAAAAATCGCCGCCCGCGAGTCACCTCAGGACGATCCACAAGTAGGCGAATCATGCCGGGGAGCATCTTCACGCCTCCCCCAGCCGAAACGACGCAGTCGTTTCGCTACGAGATATCCTCGTAGAGGAAGGGCTGCGCCTTTCCTGCTTCTCGCGTGCCGCTGGAAATCGCCGCCCGCGAGTCATCTTTGGGCTGTCCGTCAGGCAAGGCGAGGGGCGAGGAAAAATCGCCACGTAGCTTCATCGGATGCACTTCATAGGGCGGACCCCACCCAGCCTGAACGACGCAGTCGTTCAGCTACGAAAGCTACAAAAGTCATCGAGCCTTCCCCTTCGGAAGGCTCGACCAAGAGAAACGGACATCACCACTCCGTCCCCAGACCATGCCGGCCTGCCAGCTCCAGCAGGTCCTCGCGCATCGGCCACTCGTCCGGGCGCTCGCTGACCTGATGTCGCTTGCTCGCGCCCTTCAGCGTCATGCAGCCGGTATTGTCGCCGATCTGCCGGACAAGCTCGGACTCCTCCGCGCTGAGGCGGACATCCGGCAATGCCGCGAAATCCTCGATCTGCTGCTCAATCGTGCGCGCGCCCTCGCTCGCCTCTTGGATGAAGGTCGGCACCACGCTCTGCACCGCCGGCTGGCTCAGATTCCAGACTGACGCGAACTGGATCAGCGAAAGCCCGTGCTTCTCGGCGACCGGCTTCATCTTCTCGATCTTCTCCAGCCCGTGCTCCACCCAGCCCTCCGCACGATACGCGCGGTGGTCGCCGGGCTTGAAAACGTGCCCCGGCTTCATGTCGCCGTGGAAAAGTCCGCCGTAGTCGGCCACGCGCGTCAGCACCTTGATGCCGTGCTTCTCACACACCGGCAGCACGTGGCAGGATGGCCAGGGCTCGAGCGGATTGAGAATGAGCATCATCCAGTCGATGTCCGCACCGCGGCGCTCGATGCAGTCGATCAGGTCCAGCGTGAAACCATTCGCCGGTCCCGGCGCGAGGCCCAAACGCTCGGCCAGCCCCTCCGCCTTCAGCGCACGCAGGCCGTCCCACACCGCGTCGCTCGTGTAGCCGATTTCGTCCGGATTGTGCAGCATCAGCAGGTCGAAGCGGTCCGTGCGGCAGCGCTCCAGCGACTTCTCGCAGGACTGCCGCAGGTAATCGCGGAATTTCCCCGGCTGGTGCAGCTCCGTGAAGCGCGGATAGCCCCGCGGTCCCTGCCGCTGGCCCTCGTAGAAATCGTGGCCGAGCATGCCCACCAGGCAGTATTCCTCGCGCGGCTTGTCCGCCAGTGCTTGGCCCAGCAGCTCGTCCGCCTTGCCATTCCCGTAAACGTCGGCGGTGACGAACGTGCGGATCCCCGCATCCCAGGCAGTCTGGATGCAGGAGAGGAAGCGATCTTCAGGCAGCGTGTCGCCGAAGTGCATGAAGCGGCCGGCGCTCCAGGTGCCGTAGGCGGTCGGGGTCAAGTCCATGGGTAAATTCCTAAAGTGCCGGGCCGCAACGGTCAACCGGCTCTCAAAAACTGCGCGGATTCCCATGAGTCATGCGAACCCGCGCCGTGAAACGGATCTCTCGGTCGGATCGATCAATCCAGCGTCTTCACGCGGATGTTCTTGTGCAGCGTCGTGCTGCCCGGGTCGTGGGCCTGGATGGCGAAGGTACCGCCGTCCTTCTGCAGCTTGCTCTTCCCTTCCTCCGCCGTGTAGTTGACCAGCTCCTTGCCATTGATGGACACCGTGACCTTGCCCTTCTCGACGCGGATCACGTACTTCATCCACTTGTTGTCCTCGAAGGGCTCCTTGTTATCCACCACCCCGTAGAGGCCGCCGGACTTCCGCCAATCGGACTGGGTGTTGTTGATCTGCACCTCGTAGCCCTTCGCGGTCGGCCAGCCGGAGGGCTGGTATTCGGTGTGGATGTAGAGGCCGCCGTTCGAATTCGGCTTTGTCATGATGTCCGCGCGCAGCTCGAAGTCCTTGAACTTCGCCTTGCCGTCCTTGCCCACGTAGTAGGCGTGCGTGCACGGGCCATTGGCCACGATCGCGCCGTCCTCCACGCGGATCGCATTCGCCTCGCCGCCCACCTTCCAGCCATCGAGGGTCTTGCCATCGAAAAGGGACACGAATCCCTCCTCGACCTTCTCCGGCTCGCCGGAAGCGGTGAAAATCAAAGCGGTAGCGGCAACAGCCGGGAGTAGTTTTCTGATCATTGGGAAATCGGGATACGACTCCCCATTCCATCCCCTTTCCCCACAGACTCAATCCCGGAATTTTTCACGGGGCCGAAGCTTCCGGACCTCAATCTGACGCTCCGGCCCCCTCGGGGTTGCCAGCCTGTTTCTTCCAGGCTTTCGCCAAGGCGCGCCAATCGCGCTCAGGCTCCAGCCCGGCGCCCTCAACGGCTGAGCGGAGAACGTCCATCAGGCCTTTCGGCTCGGTGAACTCCGTTTGGCTCCACAGAGCTTCGCCACATTTGAAGCAAATGCTGATGCTGGAGACATTCTGTCCGTCTCTGAGGAAAGTCAGCCGGTGATGGGCCTCAAAGCCACATCGATTGGAACCATACTCGGTGGCAGCCTCCATCTCCTCCACCGCCCGCAGGAAAGCATATTTCTGGTTTTCGGTTAATACGATGGTTCGATACTCAAAGATAGGTGGGTTTTGCTGCAACGGTCCACCTGGCTCATAAAAATCAACGCGGTCGGAATGCTCCGTGATGGTGATCGACTCGGCCTCCCGGATGCACTCGATCAACTGCGCCTTGTAGGCTGGTCCGTGGTCATCCATCACCTCGAACCACTCTTGAGAATCGTAGACACTCTGGTCAGCTCCCGCGCGCGCATGGAGGTCACGGGTCCGCGTTCGACGCTCCTCCAGCGAAACTCCGCCTTGCGACTTTACCTCGCCTGCACCTTGAGGCGCGGTTTCCAGTTCCTTCCGCTCGCAGCTGCATAGCGCTATCACGAACGTCAGCAAACAAATCCAAAGCGGCTTCATTTTGAGAGATAGAAGGATCCGACGGTTTCGGCATGGGACGGAGATGATCCTTCCAAACATCTCCCCTATTCCGTCATTCGGAAATAAACCAGCACACAGAGCAGGCCGAGGCAAATCATCACCATGGGCAGGGTGCTGAAACACCAGACCATCCGGCCCAGACCACGCACTCCCCGGGGCGATTTTCCAGCTCGTAGAGATCGGATCAAAGGCAACGCCAGCATTGCCCAGAAAGCCGTTCCACACGTTCCCGTGAAGAGCATGATAGCCACCCACCACCCGCCCTTCGAAAACCAGCCTCCAGTCAGGCAGTCAGCCAACAGAAGAGGCCCCTCCAAGGCCCAGTAGATGCCGGTGAAAACAGAAACCACCTTCGAGGCGTTCGCCCCGGTGATCGCCTGATTTTGGATCTCCATCATTCGGCCTCTCACGATGAGCTGGGATTGGTGCCTTGGACTGAGGATCTGGCATCGATCGGAGTTGGTCGATGAGGAAGTTACGCACCTCCATCCTCCCGGAGATTGTCGCGTGCACCCCCGTCCCCAAGCGGACCATCTTTCAGGTCCCGCCGCATTCCCGCCTCACAGCTTGGTATTCCGGGTGCTCCGAGATGTAGCGATTTCCCTTACAGCCGAAGCCGACCCTCAGCCCTCCGTAAAGGAACGGCTGATTGTGCTTGGCCCAGAAGCGATGGATTTTGCTTCGGTGACTCAGGACATGGGGATTCCGTGAAATTTCCCTGATCAAGATCCTCGTCGTCCTCCTCCTTTTCCAATCAGCGATGACGATCGCGTCCTCTTGTCCCACAACCCAAACTCGATAGTTGATCGTGAGATTATCCACGAAGAACTTCTGAGCTCTCTCCTCCCAAAGAAACTCTATCGGAAACTCATCCAACCTCACCCCGCCATTCTCTACGAACTCATCGAAGATGTTATACCTGAAGGCCTTTGCAAGCACGTCGAACATCTTGGATAATCCTGTCGAGAGGCCAGTCATTTGAACCATCGAGAAGAGCATTTCTAATTTTCAAGCCGATCTGTAAACTCTGACCCCCTGCCATCTGGAACTTCTGTCTTTGTCCGACGGCAATTCAGGGAAAGCTCACCATCTCATCGGGTTTCCATCTCCGATCCGCGGCTGGAAAGCGGGTTGCCACGCGAGCCCCTGTTCCGGCGTTTTGTATAGCTCGACCTCCCACTGTCCCTTGAGAGTCGCGATACCGTTTGCTGGAGCGATTTGAATAAGATCGTCTTCTCCCACGGCTTTTGCGGCCCCAATTGAAATCCGCGCACGTAGATTCCCGGTCAGTGTCAGCATCTCTGGTGATCCGGTAAGAGTGTCACCCATGTAGAAGTCCCCACGCGGCGATCTGAATTCCACTTCGCGCGCGGACTCATCACCGATGGATTTATACGAGGCCTCCCATCCTTCAGGCAGGAGCTTTAGAATGTCCTGTAGCTTCATCATGGAATTCTCTTTGGCGTGAGCAGGCTCAGGGCAACTTCAGACTCACACGCTACTCGCAGGCTGCCACCAATCCAGTTGATTATACTGAGATGGGCATCTTGGAGATGATTGCAGCCCTCCATGTGCGACGACGAAACGATCCGTTTGCATCGCGGCCATCGTCCGACAATTGATCATTTCGATGTGACCAAGGTTGGGCAGGACCATCGCCGCTCAGTGCTCTCGTTTGCATACTCGGGAACCGCATGAAGCAGCAAGGCGGACGATGTCGACCGGCCTGGAAATCATTGCCCCCACTTGAGCCAGAGAGGTCCTCCCGCGACTGCTTCACAGTAATATCAAATTCGCCCCACGGCCCTCCCGGCATCGCGATACGTATTGCATCGATTACACCCATAGACGATTAGCGTAGGCTTAGTTCTCGCTACCGGGCGAGTTGCTCCGACTCTGGTTGAGGTTTTTGGCTACCCTGCGAATCCGACTCGGGGCGGGCAACGGGTTGTCCAGCGCCGCCTTGTGTACTCTGGGGATTCGTCGAATTGCTCCCTGTTGGCTTCTTCGGATCAAGAGCTTCGGTAATCATGAAGCTCAAGTGGCAACCCATGTTTCCAATCTTGCTACGGTCCACCTGATTGAGGAGCGGAATTTGACGAAGCTCACCCACTTCATGACCAACTACACGAACCCGCTTCCCTACATCATTTTCACCAAACGGACCACCTTTGATCTCAAGATAGATATTCTCTCCAACCGGTTTTTGATCGACTTGCTCCAGCATGATCTCGAGCCCGGTGTGTGGATGCCTGACAACGATTACGCCAACCACCTGAATTTTTGTCCCAAGTTCGGCACCAGACTTGCCGATCAAGATGCACTTGTGCCCGATTTCCGTTGCCGGAATCGGCGTTAACTCGTCTGCGACGGCCAAGGCGGATGACACAAGCAGAGGCGGAAAGAGAATTCTCATTCTTTAGCGAACGGTGTTTATCAGCAGACCCGGAACCGGATATCTAATACTCCGAAAAGACGGGCTTTCTTGAAAAGGCTTAGAGAGGAGCCACTGACTGTCAATCCAGGCGGTAGCGACGGAGGGCTGAGCATCCGCCTCGGTGCCAGCTACCTTCACTCAAACGGCCAACTTCCTCTATCTTTTGCGATCTTGGACAGTGTGCCCCGCAAGCGGACCGATGCGCTGCTCCAGCAGCCAATCTTGAGCGCGCTAGCCACGTTTCGCCACACCCCGGACACAAAAGGAAAAGGCCTCCGAGCTACTCTGCTCAGAGGCCTTTATTGGCTCCGGCGGTAGGGATCGAACCTACGACCTATAGGCCGTCCGCACTGGCTCACAACGATTTACACCACTGTGGACACCTTGGCGCTTGAAGGCGGGACGTGCGTGTTCACAATGCTGTCCACATGGCCACTCTATACAAGCGCGGCAAGCTCTGGTGGGCTCGCTGGTTTGACCACACCGGCAAGCGGGTCTCCAAGTCCACCGGCACCGACAAGAAGCGGGAGGCCGCATCGATCGCCGCAGAATACGAGGCGAAGGACAGGAAGAAGCGCAAGGGGGTGGAAGAGCTAGCCCCTCCCATGCAGCGCATCTTGGATGCCGCGGCCATAGCTGCCAACAAGGGTGCCCTGACCACGGCAAAAGCCGAGGAAATGCTGGCGGAGATCCGGAAGCTCGCGAACCCGAACTTCAAGGTCGTATCGCTTGCCGACCAACTCACGTCTTGGGCGGCGGCCCAGGCGTCGCGGGTCTCGACTTCCACGGCGACCGGCTACGCCGACATGGCCCGTCATTTCATCGCGGCCTTCCCTCCGAAGGTCGCCAAGGCCCCGGTCGGCGACCTCACCCCTCAGCAGGTCGAGGCGGCCCTCCGGAAGATCGTCACGCTGAAGGTCCAGCGGACCTCCCGCACCATCAAGGCCGCGACAGCCAATCTCGACCTCCGGGCTCTACGGCGGGCTCTCTCCGCCGCGGTGAGGGATAATCTCGCGGTCTCGAACGCCGCCGCAGATGTCCGCCCCCTTCCCGAAAGCGACAGCGTGGAGAGGTCGCCCTTCACTGCTACCGAGGTGCGGGCCATGCTCGATCACGAGAAGACGTCCGCGGAGTGGGCCGGCATGATCCTTTTCGGGGCACACACCGGCCTCCGCCTCACGGACGTGTCCCACCTCGGGCGCGAGCACATCGAGGGCACCGATCTGGTGATCCGGCCTAAGAAAACAAAGCGCACCCGCAAGACGATCCGCATCCCTCTCACTCCGCCACTCATCGCTTGGGTGGAGGGAAAGCAGGGCCATTTTTTCCCGGGCCTCCGGGAAAGAACGTCCGGCACCCTCGCCACCACGTTCAAGCGCATCATGAAAAGCGCCGGCGTCCCGGACAAGATCACCCTTCCCGGTGGCATCTCGGCGGTCCGGTCCTTCCACTCGCTCCGGCACACCTTCAATACCTGGTTGGCCGAGGCGGATATCCATGCCGACGTGCGGAAGGCTCTCACCGGCCACAGCAGCGAGCGCGACCACGCCCGCTACACCCACCACGACGAGGCGCTCCGCAAGGCCATCACCGTGCTGCCGGATCTCACCGGGACCGATGGTTAGGGCGGCTTCTGCCACCGCACCAGGATCTCATCCACCCGGGCGAGGGTGAGTCCCGCGGCTCCGGGCGGGGCCATGCCGGCATTCAGCGACCTTCGCACCCGCCACAGCCAGCGCTGGGCCAGCCTGTGGGAGTCCGGGAGCCATCGCCCCCGGCGGGTCTGCAGCTCGATCCCGAAGTCGAGGTGGTGCGTGTAGATCCGTCCCTCATACCATCCGGCCTCGATGGCGGCCGTCATTCCACCCTCGGAAAATCCCCGCACGGTCACGCGCCACCCCGCCGGCAAGCCGCCGTCGGAAGTGCCGATCCACGCGGGCCCGTGCCGCGCCTCCGCCGTTCTCCAGACCAATGGGGGAGCATTGTTCACCCGAACACGTTACCCGGTCCGTCAAGCCGGGCACAAAAAAGGCGAACCTGTAAGGCTGGCTTACAGGTTCGCCGGTGGGAAGCGGGGTCGGCTCAGCGGCAGACGCTGCACGTGCCGCCTGCTTTGCAGTGCTTGCAGGAGCTACAGTTCTTGCACGCGGTGCAGGTGCCCGTCGGGGAGCACGATGCACTGGAGTGATCGCTGCAGCAGGAAGAGACCTGCGTGGTGGTGCGGGCCAGCGGAGCGGCACAACTGCCGAGGACGAGACAAATCAAGGGGAGGAATTTCATCGCCGCGGGATTAACATAACTATCTGACAGGCCACAATAACTAATACGCGTAGGTATCCCCGCCCGCTCGTTTAGGATTGGACTGCCCTGGTGGACATGCTATCTGCCTCGCCCATGAAATCCGCCCTCCTCGCCCTGTCCCTGCTCCTCTCCGTGGCCGCCGGCGCGGCGGAGTCCCCGCGCACCTGGACCGATGCCAAGGGCCGGAAGATCGAGGGAACCCTGGTGGAAAAGACCGACAAGACGGCCGTCGTGCTGCTCAAGAACGCCAAGCGCGTGACCCTGAAGGTCGCCGAGCTGTCGGAGGCCGATCAGGAATACATCACCAAGGCGGAGGTGTGGCCGGAGCCCGAGATGCTGGCACGGACGGTCTCCCTCAGCAGCAATGAGAAGAAGAAGTCCGACTACGATATCCGGAAGGTGCAGGCCACCTTGTCGAAGGTTCACGCCCGCGATTTCGAGGTCACCGTCTTCTGGCTAGCCCCGAAGAGCGGCAAAATTGCCGTCTACGCCAAGGAGACCAAGAAACTGAGCGCGGACGGCTCGGTGGATTTCGAGATGGAATTCAAAGAGTGGAAGCTCAAGGAGAAGCCGGAATACAAGGGCTACGTTATCGGCATGAGGCCCGCCGGAACGACCATCTGGACCGCGGTGTCCGCGAGCCAGAAGCCGTTCGAGAGGTTCGCCTACGAGTGATCACATTAGGGCTATGAAGGGACGTAGCTGTCCATGGAGTTCCAGTAGACGTTGCCTTGCACCTCTTCCGTCCCTGGTTGCTCTACTTCCGGGCTCTCCGAAAGCGCGAGGTAGACATTCACAAGCCGACCAGCTTCCCACCGAAGCTTCAATGAGTTGTAGTCGCTGGGTGATCCCATGGAAAGGAAAACCCATGTGACTGTCCCCCACCACCCTCCCACATGTGGGCCATCATCTGCCTCGGCGGAGAGGAACATGCCATCCTTGATGTTGAGGTTCTTGATATAGCCGGAAAGGGCGGCGTCGATGCTGTTTCCTTCCAGCACCAGTTTCCGCTTCGGGCCCGATCCCACCGACTTCACCTTGACCTGCGGATCGGTCGCGCGCTGCGCGATCCGTGCAAAAATGATGTTCTTGGAGTAGGGTGCAGGCTCCTCATTCAGGATCGGTTCGCCATCCGATGACTCCTCGCTCGTGGCCGGGTCAGGATCCGCGTTCCGGACCATCTTGAACTTGTCCTTACCGTCCCCCCACTCGTGATAGAGCGACTGGCCGTCGGCGTCAGCATCCTCGATCACCGGCAGCATATGATCCACCTTCGTGGACGTGCATTCCGGCCGCCACGTCGGGGCGGTGTTCGCATCGGTCACGGTGATGGTGCCGATCTTCTGGGTCACCACGCCGGGCACGTTGCCCCCGTTCGGGCGCTTGGGCTGCAGTTGGGTCGGTGACGGCTGCGCGCCGATGGTCAGCGCCACGCCGTCGGAGACCTCGCCGAGCGGGTCGAGCTGGTATTTCAGCCACACCTCGTTCGCCCCGTTGCTCAGCGGCAGCTCGGGCGGCGGGGTCGCGCTCAGCACGCCGGATCCTGCCGCGATGTCGTGCGGCTTGCCAATGTTCTTGAGAGAGTGCTCCCACAGCTTCGCGGACGTGAAAGTCACCTTCCACCCGCTGCCGTCGTGCCGGATGTTCGCCGGCGCGATGGTCGAGGAGTAGCGGATCCCCGCCACGTAGTCCGGCTGGGTCTCCGGGATGTCGAAGCCGGTCACGGTGTCGCCCTTGCTGCCCGGCTCGCCCTCCGCGCCGAGCTCGTTCGACGTGCGCTCCGCCTCGCTCATCCACGTCACGCCACGGCCGCGCAGCATCCGCTTCAGGTCCATGATGTCCTGCGCCGCGGCGAAGGGGGCCGGGCCCAGCCCGATGGTCATCGCGCCCTTGGCAATATCGAAGCTCACGGAATGCACCATCGCACCCATGCCCGCCCACTCGGCCTTGCCGCCGGCCACGCTGATCTTGCACCCGTGGAAACGCAGGGCGCTCACGTCCTCGGAAACGGTCGTGATGCTGCCCTCGAACTGGTACGCTGACAGGCTGTTGTAGACCGCCTCGGCGATGCCCGCCGGGGCCGTCTCCCCGTCCACCCACTGGGTGATGCCCTTGTAGATCTTGGTGATGGCATTCGTGGCCCGCACGGACAGCCCCTCCATCGACGCCAGCGGCTCGAGGATCTTCTTCGAGGCCGCGCTGGCCGCCGGGTTGATATGCACCTTGAAGGGCACGTGCACCATGCCGGTCTTCCGCCGCATCCAGTCCTCGATCGAGCCGGCCACGAGCTCGCGCGGCAGGTCCTCCACCTCGGTCACGGTGATTCGCCGGGCCCGGGGATTGATTGGCGCGGGCAGCTTCTCATCCTCCTCCGGGGGGATCAGCGTTACCTCCGCCGTCTGCCGCACGATCCAGTCTCCCGGCGGCAGTGCCTTGAGCTGGGGATACTTCGCCTCCAGCCACGTCCGCATCTCGCCGTGGTTGCCCGGCAGCGGACGCGTCTGCACGCGCTGCTTCTGGAATTGCATCTGCGCGCCGGCCAGCTCGATGACGTTGGAAATCACCCTCGGGCCCGCGGACGGCCCCGCCTCGGGGAAGCGGTCCTCGATCCAGTCGCGGAAGGTGGTGCCGTCGATGATGGTCGCATTCAGGTAGAGGATCTGCACCGCATCCGGCTTCAGGTCGTCGCGGCGCCGGATCTTCACGCTCTCCACCTCACCGCCGGCGATGTCGATCGTGCGCGTGGCCATGGCCGACCTCGCGGTGATGTTCAGCGTCGGCGGCGTGGTGCTGTGATCGATCCACGGCACCCAGTCCGGGTGGAAGCGCAGCGAGACCCGGATCACCTCCGCCACGGTGATGTTCCGCACCTCCGTCTGCCACAGCGGCAGTCCGGCCGGTACACTGCCCATCTGGATCGCCACGCCCACGCTGGCGGCGTAGTCCACCGCCTCCCGGATCTGCTCCGCATCCGTGCACGCGCTGCCGTTCGCCCGGCGACCGAGGATGGCCACGGGCAGCATCACGCTTCCCGCTCCCGCGCCCCATGACTCCTTGTAGGTCGTCTGCTCCAGCTCCTGCCACGCGTCCACGATCTCGATGTCCTGCCCCTCCGACGTGCCCGTGGCACTGGTCGGCAGGGAATCCACCTTGCCTTGGAAAAAGGGCACTCCGTCCCGCGTCAGCGTCACCGCCGCGCCCCATGCCAGCACGTCGGCCTCGTCCATGTCCGCCACCCGCCGCAGCGTCATGATCGACGCCGTGCCGGTGTTGAAGGTCCCGCCTGCAAATTCCAGCCCCAGCGCCGCCAGGGATTGCCCGTTGATTGCCCAGTTCGTGCTCATCGGTTGTTTCCGTGGGGGATGTCGTTCGTGCGGAGCGCCTCGCCCCTCCAGCGGGTCAGGTCCTCGATGCCCTGGCCGAATTCGAATTGCCTTTTCGCGTCGTTCTTCAGCTTCTCCTTCACGATCTCCAGCATCTTGATCAGTTTGTCGAAGGTCTCCGCCGAGGGATCGGCCTCCACCGCATCCCCCGCTTCCTCGATCGCCTTCGCGGCCCTCGGCATGTCCTTGAGGATCGACTTCGCGATCGTCTCGCTCCGGCCCTCCGCCTGCCGGCCAATCCCGGCCACGCGCCGTTCTTCCGCTTGCACGCGCCGCGCCTCCTGCTCCTCCTCCCTCCTCTGCCGGTCTTCGGCACGGCGGGCTTCTTCCGCCGCGCGCTCGTTCGCGCGGGTCACCTGGCTCGCCGTCGCGGTCGCCCGCGCCTGCTGGTCCAGCGGGGCCGCGCCCACGATGCCCTGCCGCTCGATGGCGCTCAGTTGCTTCGTCTCGTCCCGATTCCGGGCTTCCGCATTGGAAGCCTCCACCGCCGCGGCGGCTTTCTCTTTCAGATCCGCCGCCGTATTCTTCAGACCGGGGATCGTTTCCTCGAGTATCTTCAGATCCAGCACCTCCGCCTCGGTGGCCACGTTGCCACTGGTCCTGAGATTTTCGACGTTCTGCAGCGCCTCCTGGAGTCTCGCCGCCGCCTGATCCCTTTCTGATGGGCCGAGATCGGAAAAGGGGGAGATAACTCCCCGGATGGCCCGGTGTGCGCTGGTCTCCTTCCGATCAGCAGTCTCGAATTCCTGCTGTGCCCTCTGCGCCGCTGCTTCTGCGGATTGCAGGTCATTGCGGGTCGCCACCCGGCCCAGCAGCCTTTGCTTCTCGGCTTCGGCATTGGCCACATCGTCCTCCGCATCCCGGGAGGCGGTGTTGGCAAAGCGCGCCGCCATGGCCTTCGTCTCGGCATCCGCATCCGCCTGACGGTTCCGGTCGGCCAGGTTCTGCAGCTCTTCTCCCGTCCGGCGGGCCTCTCCCCGCTCGCGGATCTCCGCCCGGCGCTTGATCTTCTCGGCTTCCGGAATCGACTCATCAGCGTCGATGGCCGCCAGATCCGCCCGGTCCTTAGCATCCGCCACCGCGTTGTTCGCATCGCGGCGGGCCTTCTCGAGCCGGATCGTCTTCTCGACCTCGACGTTGACCTTGCGGTAGCTCTCCGCGTCCTTCTCCAGCGCCTCGCGGTGCTTGTCATTGGCTACCCGTGCACGCTCGATCGCCACGTCCGCCAGCCGGTCGCGCATCCGCTCGAGGTCGTCGTTGATCTTCTCGTTCGCCTTCGCGGCATCGATCTCCATGTCGAGCCAGGCGCGGGCCATTTGTCCGAGCAAGCCGATGGTCGCGCCCACGGCCGCACCGATGGGTCCGAAGGTCAGCATCCCCGCCGCGGCCCCGCTGGCCACCGCGCTCAGCCCGTTGGTCACCTTGGCCGCTTGCTCCGCATTCTCGGCCAACTCGGGGTTGACCTCGCGCAGCTCCTGCGACGCTTCCTTGAGCCCGGCCGCAAGCTGGCCGAGACCCTGTGCCGCCATGTCGAGACCCTGCCCGATCAGCAGCGTGCGCATCTGCCGGGATTCCTCGCTGAAGGCCTTCGTCTCGTTGTTGAGATCCTCGGTTTCCTTCTTCGTTTTCTTCTGCTGCTCGCCCAGCTCGCCGGTCGCACTGGTGCGCAGGCGGATCATCTCGACCGCCTCACGGCCGGCCCGCTGGGCTTCCTCGTCGCTCGCCCCGCCTACCCGCGCATCGTCAAAGGCGAGGTTGTAGGCCGCCAGCTCGTCGGCGGCATCCGCGGAGACATGGGCGAGTTCCTTCTGCGCCCCGGCAAGGTTCTCCACGGCTTCCGCGGCCTTGTTGGTCGCCTCCGCTCCCTCCTGCACCCGGTTCATGACCTCCAGGGGCATGGCCATCGGGTTGATATTGCTTTCCGAAAGCCCGTTGATGACCTTCTGCAGGTCCCCGCGGTTGCCGACGGCGATGTCCTCCGCACCGAGCAGCGCGTTCAGCCCCCCCTGCGTCGGGTTTCTCCGCGCGAGGTCAATGTTGCTGCGGATCGCGGCTTCGGACGCATTGAGCTGGTCCGTCAGCATCCGCAGCGAGTCCGCGTCCTTCTTGTTCGCGTTGGCCCGCAGCTCCCTCACCTGGGCCTGCTGGCTCTCGATCTCCATCAGCGCGCGCTCGGCCTTGGCCACCGCTTCGGTGACGTCCAGCTTCTCCTCCAGCGCGCGGGTCGATTCCTCCGCTCCCTTCTTCTCGGTATCGGCCAGCGCATCGACCGCCTTACCGGCATCCTTCGCCGCCTCCTCCACCTCCTTGAGCGCGTCGGTCACGCTCCGCGTCGCGTCCGCGGTCTCCTTGCCGGACTTCCCGGCCGTCTCCTTCAGGTCGTCCAGCGCACGCTTCGCCGCCTCGGCTCCCGACGTGTCCGCCGTGATCCCGATCTTCAGGTCCTTGTCATTGCCGGATGCCATGCGTGAAAGCTGTTAGATGATCACTCCCACTCCGCCCCGATGGGATACTCAACGAGCTCGAAGCTGCTCAGCGAGTAAGCGTAAAACGATGTGGCTGAGACCCCGCTGTAGACCGCCGGCGACATGTAGACCGCCCACGACGGCAGCGGATTGGGGCCCGTCGGAGTGAACCACACCTCGGGCGCGTAGGGCACACCTTGGTAGTTGCAAAGGAGGCAGGAAATTCCCTCCTTGGTCCTCTGGATCGTCACCTCCGAGTTCGCGGAGATCGACGCGATCGGCACCGTGGTATCGATCACATACACCGAGGTCCCGCCGCTGATCAGCTCCAGCTTCACGGTCGTGTCCGGGGTGCCGGACGTGTCCACCCGGATCCCCACGCCGTTCTGCGGCTTGACCGCGGATTCCAGCGAGTAGATCCCCATCCGAAAGACGGCCGCCGTCTGGAGCTCCAGATTGAACTTCCACCGCATCCGCCAGTATTTCTGGTTGGGCGGCTGGAGCTGTGCGGACGCGAGTGCCAGGCGACCGACGTTGGTCGACGTGTTGTTGCCGGAGGCGATGCGCACCATCCCGGGATTGATCGGGTTGTTTCCGGCGGCGAGGCTCGCCGTTCCGGAAACCCCGGTCAGGATCCACCCCAGCTCGCAGTAAGGGGACGCCGCCTGCCGCGAGATGAACTCATCCTTGATCACCGTGCCATCCTCCATGTCCCGCAGGCTCGCATAGACCCGCCGCACCTTCTCGGTGCGGCTCAAGGTGGCGAAAGTGTTGTCGGTGTACCGTCGGATGCGGTTGAGACCGCCCAGAGCGATCGGGATCTGTGTGTTCGCGGTATCGAAGATCGCGAACCCGGCGCTTGAATTGATGCGGACCGAGGTCTGGTGCTTGGTCGCCTCCGGGATCTCGTTCCGCACCAGCACCCCGGTGGTCGCGCGCAGGCCCTTGACGTAATCGACCGACAGGTGAACCTCGTCGCCCGTCTGCTTCATGACGAAACAGTTCCCGGTCAGGTCCTCGACGTTGATGGTGCCCACCGAGAGCTGGCTATCGGACATCTCGACGACGGTCGTCATGTAGTTGAAGTTCCCGTTCTGGAGGACCACATTCTTCGAGCCGCCGACCTTGAAGGTGGTGATGGCCGTGGTGGAACTGCAGTTGCGGATCAGCACTCCGTCATGCCTCCAGATCTGGAAGGCGATGTTGCAGTCATTTGACCAGCAGTGCGAGATCTCACCATCCACCGCGTTGCTTGACGCAATCCCGATATTGAAACCGTCCGTGTTGCAGTGGTGGATGAGCGTCCGGATGTTGCCGAAGTATTCTCCGGACACGCCATAGTCCTCACCAAGCTTGATCCCGTAGCCGGTCCTTTTCACCGAGCCGACCACCGAGATGCCGACAATCTGCGCACCGAACACTCCCCCATTGGTCACATCCCCGTAGATCACCGGCAGCGTGGCGACCGCTGGCATCATTGCCGTCGGCAGCAATTGGCGCGACGCCAGGTAGTCCATCGTCGGCAGCCCGTGCAGGAGGTTGGCGCGGTAGCAGCCGGCAAGCCTCACATGGCTACGTTGCCGCACGTTCGCGAGGAAGATGCCCGGCGGCACATACACCTCGCGCACCACACCGGAGTTGTAGGCGTCATCGAGCGCGGCTTGGATCGACGCCGTGTTGTTCGTGCCGAAAAAGGCCGAGCGGGCCGCGCCCGTGAGCACCGTGGTCCCGGCATTGGCGGCCAGCGTCACCTGCGTGGCCGATTGATAGCTGGCGATGGTCGTGATCAGGTCCGCGCCTCCAGGCCCGGCATTTTCGACCCTGATGTATTTGCCGACGTAGTAGGGAGTGAAGACTCCCGACGCGCTCGTTAGCACCGCGGCGCCGGAGGTGATCGCCACGTTGTCCGTGCGCATCCCGTCCCCGACCGCATTGTAGGGGGCCTTGGTGACATCGATCGTGTTGGCCTTGCCGTCCACCGCCGCCTGCGTCGCCAGCGTCCCGGTCGTCGGCAGCGTCACGTTCGTCGCGCCGGTCGTCGTGAGCGTGAGCGCATTCGCCCCGCTGGTGACGAGGTTCCCGCCCAGCGTGATCGTCCGCCCGCTGTTGTTCACTCCGGTGCCACCCTTCGCCGCGGAGATCAGGTCCCCGTTCCACGGCACCGGCGCGCTGAAGAGTTCGGCCAGCGTGATCTTCTTCGAGCCTGCGGCACCTGCGGACACGTCCACGATCGGCAACACGTCGGTAGCAGCGGCACCCGCGCCGGTCAGCGCCGGCAGTTCGGAAATCTTGGTCTGGCCCGCCGCGAGCGCGGCAAGGGCCAGATACGATGAAAGTAGTAGCTTCTTCATGATCATGATTCGTCGGTGATGATTTCCCCATCCTCGGTCACGAGGTATTCGCCGTCCTCGGTGCCCAGCGACTCGGGCGGCACCTCGCCCCAGACCGGCCCCTCCACGTAGCTCCCGGCATCGAGCGTGATCTCGCCGCCCAAGATGCTCACCCGCTGGCGGCAGACGTGGTCCTCATGGTCGTGAGGCCAGCTCTGCACCGCGCAATTCTTCACGCGGAATTGCCGGCCTCCGGCGAAGGACAGCAGCACGTCGGCTTTCCCGCGGGGAAGCTGCAGCGCGTCGGTGAAATTCGCCTCCACCGCGGCCAGCGGCGAGGCCTTCACCCGTGCGAGTGCGAAAGCGATTGCATGGGACTCGTTGCCCCGCGGCAGGTTCACCACGCCCTTGGCTCGCACCGGGGCGGTCACCTGCACCTCCTGACGGCCGTCCACCTTCACGGGCTCCCACATCGGCGCGCCATAGGGCACCAGGACGAGTCTCACCCCGCCCGGGTCCCACATGACTCTCACCGGGGAATCCCATAGGTCCATGCGAAGGGGTTGTTAGAGAGCGATCGTCTCGGGTGGCAGCGGCAGCCCTCCGGTCCCACCGGCCAGCGCCGTGAAGGCCATCGTTTGCACCAGTCCCGCGCCGGTGTTGCCGGCCTTGTTCGCCACCGTCACGAGCTTGGAAGCCTCGGCATGGCCGTCGATGGCCGCCTTGACCTGCGTCGCGGTGCTGGTGATCACGGCTGAGCCGTCGGTCGCAAGCAGTACGGTGATGTCCCGGCCCTCGACCTGCACGGCCGTCGATTGGTTGGAGAGGTTCGGGTGCTGGTAGCGCACGCGCACGTCATTCCCCAGCCGCCCCGGCAGCTTGCTCGTGAAACTCAGGTCGTCATTGGTCCCGGACAGGTTGGTTTCCATCACCGCGAACGTCGTGGTGCTGGCACCGGCAAGGTCGAGATCCACCGGAGCCGCCTGCGTGCGGGTCAGCGCGGGCGTGCCCGCACCGCCACCCGCTGCCGTCCATGTCGCCACGTCCCACGGCCACAGGCCTGCGCCCGTGAAGCGGTTCGTCGCGCTGGTGCGGATCGCCCAGTTTCCCGGGCTCGTCTGGATCACCTCCGCGGTGCCCGCCCCGGCATAGCGCCAGGCGCTGCCGTTGTAGGGCGCGAGGGTGTAGGCCACGTTCAGCGCCGCGGCATGGGTTCCCGTCACGCCCGCGAGCGTGAAGGCAGGCCACGGGCCGCTGCCACCCGCGCCGAGATCGATCGAGACCGGAGGATCGGGGACCATGGCGGGATCAGGAGAGGTTGGAGACTTCGCCGGTGTTGAGCGTGCTGGAGAGCTGGCGGACGATGAAGCGGTAGGCCGTCAGGTTCTCGCCAAAGGTGTAGGGCTCCACGCGCGCCTCGCCCCACACGTTCAGCGCGAGGATCTGGTTGTTCTCGTGGTCGTATCCCTGGATCAGGAACCAGCCGCGGATGTCCTCGGTCGCCCCGTTGGGGACGAAGACACCGGCCACCGGCGCGGAGCCGCCGAGCAGGCCCTCGGCCAGCGTCATGTCGCTCCACTCCTGCAGACCCAAAACATACTCGATCTGCTGGTTCGTGATGATGACCGCGCGGTCCTGGAAGCGGCCCGGATCCGGCGAGCGGCGCACAAGACGGTTGCCCGTGCGGCGCGGCTCGAAGCTCTCGCAGTGCGCCACGCGGGTGTAGTTGCTCTCCGGACTCGTGTCCGGTTTGGCGTCGTCCGCGACGGTCACGCCGTCGATGACAGCGCCTTCACGGGCGAGGAAGATATGGTAACCGGCGATGATGTCTTTCATGGCAATCGGAAATGAAAAGGGGTTCGTCTGTCAGGTCGGGGAAAAGGCATCAGGCCACGTCGAGGATCTCGGCCTTGCCGGTCTCCACCAGGTGCTTCGCGTGCTCGAGCGACACGCCTTCCACCACCTTGCCCTTGGCAAAGGTGAAGCCCTTCGCCTTCAGCACATCGCGGCACAGGATCTTCGCGATGGACCCGCTGGGAGCGCGGGGCACTGCCCCGCTTGGCAGGTCGGGTGTCTTGGAGGCGGCAGGCGTGGCAACAGGATCGTTCATGGCTCGATGAGGGAAACGGGTTCGGAGGAAAATTGGACGACGCTCTCGGCATCGATGCGGATCACGTGGAAATGCTCGGCATCCGCCGTCTGCATCCCGGTCACCTCGAATCGCACCTGGCTCTTGGTCGGTGTCTCCACGGGAAACCAGTGGTGCATCGCGCGCGCGGCCAGCTCGGCCACGTCCGCGGGCTCCTTGCTGCCGTCGCGCGGGACGCCTGCCTTGATGACCGGCTTGAAAAACAGGGTGACACTGTAGCGGGCCGCGAGCCGCACGGAGTTCAGGTTGCGATCCTTGTTGGTTCCCCCGAGGAAACGGATCACGCCCAGCCCCAGCTTCTTCGCCGTGGCCTTCGTGAATTCGCTGTCGAGGTTCCGCGCCCGCTCCACCATCCACGTGATGCCCTGCAGCCCGTCCACTGTCATCAGGTAGGCGGCCAGGGCATCGGCGCGGGAGAGTAGGACGCTCATGGGGTGCGCAAAAATCAGAAGTCCATCAGCGGCTTGCTGCCCCACGAGCCGGACACCGGCACGGGCGGCACTTCCGGCACGTCGGCCAGCACCTCGCAGCGCGCGAGCTGGTCGAGATACCGGTAGGCCTCGCGGGTCTCCGCGGCGCGCGGATCGGTCTGGCCTTCCATCGTGGGCTGCGCGGCCACAAGCCCGGCTCGGCACAGGCTGACCGCATGCCACAAGGATCCTGACGGGATGGTTCCCGCGGGTCCCATGGTATTGCTGGAACAGCTCGCCACCTTCGACCGGACCAGAGAGGTCACCTGCTCGATGATCCCGCTGAGCTTGTCCGTCGAGGTGTCCTCGCCCACCGCCTCGAATGCCTCCTTTTCGTCCGTCGTGAGACGGGCGAGGACGTGCGTGCTGGTGAGCTGGACCCATGACATGGAGGATGCGGATAGCGTGTGTGAGGGAAGCAAAGCCCCGCCCGCCGGAACGGACGGGGCCTCGACTCGTAACCAATGGACCGACCCAGGAAGATGTTAGGCCGAGATGGTCAGGCGGACCGCCGCGTCGGCGTTGTTGACGTAGGCAGCTTCGGTCCACTCGGTGATGACCTTCTCGCCGAAATCCTTCTCCTTGATGCGGACGCCTCCGAAGGGATTCGCCTGCACGCGGAAGGTCTTGAACGCGGAAGCATCGAAGGTGTTTGCACCGTCAGCAGCGAAGTAGATCCACACCTCGGGATTGGTGGCGGTGAGAGCGTTGGCCTTGCTGACCGGAGCATTCAGCTTCCCGTTGTCAAACACCACGGTGCTCAGTTCGCATCGGGTGTTCGGGTTCAGAAAGAGGGAGCCGACATCCGCCAGCTTGGGAGCAACCTCTGCGGCACCGGGATGGCGGGCAATCACCTTCGGGTGATTCTTGAAAATCGACCATGCTCCGAGGGCGAACACGACACGGTTGGGCAAGAGCCCGAGACGGTCCGCGATCACCTTCATGTAATTGTCGATGTCCTTGATCGGGTCTTCGGCATCCGCCCAGGATTCCGGAGTGGCAGCAACGCCGGCGCGCAGCACCGTGAGGGTTTCATACAATCGGCTGTTCCCAGCTTGGGACACCAGGTTGCCGACGCGGGCCTCACGGAGCAGGCGGGAGCCTTCGCCGGTGGTAGCCTTGTCGAGCTCGTGCTTGTCGATCATATCGTGCAGCGCATAAGGCTGCAGCGAAATGTTGATCTTCTCGCCATCGGTCACGACGGCCTTGGAGTCTCCACCGATCGCTCGTTTCGCATTCGGCACCTGGAAGGCCGAGCGCTTGGCATAGTCAATGATGCTGAACTCTGCCGCGCCGGTGACAACCACGGGCGCAAGGAAGTCCGCAAGGGGGCTCGCCGAGCTCTGGAAGAGCCCCTTGGCGAACTGGTTGAGGGTATTGATGTTGGCAGGCGTGGCCATGATTCAGAGGGATGAAATGATGAGTGATGTTGGGGCTTGGCCCGCTTACGGCAGGATGATGTAGCCGGGCGAAAGCACGGCCTCGATGAGCTGACCCGCGGCGGTGGATGGCTCCAGCGCGATGGCGAAGACCTTGTGCGTCGCGGTCGTGCTCTTGTTGCACTGGCCATTGGCAGCCGGCACCAGGTTGTCTCCGATGGCGATGCCGCTGGCGGAGGCTTCCACCAGCACGATTGCGCCGGATCCTGCCGGGGCCACGCTTGCGACACCGCCCGCAGCGGTGTCCTCGGTGATGACGCCGAGAGCGGCGTCCGTCGCAGCGGTCGTCACGATACACGTGCCGGCGGAGGCCTTGACGATCTTGCCAAGCGTCACGTTCGCAGCGCCGTTGGGGATCGGAACGATGGGGACTTCACGGGAAAGAGCCATAATCGGAAGAGATGATTGTTAGAGTGGATGGCGGGACGCCTTACACGAAGGCAGGCGGGTCGATCTCGGCGGCACGTGCCCAGACTTCGGAGAAGTTCGCACCGGGCCCGAGTTCGTTGCGGGCCTTGGTCTGCGCGGCGGAGATGCGCTGCTCGTTGTTCTTCGCCCCGCCACTGTCCCGCGCGGTGACGATCGGCTTGGTGATGTCATCGTCATCATCGCCTTTGCCCGCTTCCGCGGCGGCCACCTTCTCGGTAAGCAGTTCGAGGGCGAAGCTGTCATCGGCTTCGGCGGCGCTGAGATACCTGGCCTTGCGTTCGGCATCGTCGGCCTTCTCCAGCCCGGCAGTGACGGCACGCTTGAAGAGCGCGAGACCGGCCTTCTGCTTGCCGTCCTTGACCTCGCCCTTGAGCTTGGTCACTTCGCCTTCCAGCCCCGGCACCCTGGCGGCGGCCGCCTGGATCTCCTGGAGCTTGGTGAGGCCCGCCTGATCCGCGTCGGAGCGGGAGTGGTCGATGCCGAGTGCGGCGAGGATGATTAGCGATGACATGGTCTGCTGAGATTCGGTTGGCTTGTCCGCGTCTGCATCAGCCGCGGTGATGGCCGGAATCTCCCGGAACGCTGGCTCGGTGCACAGAGCCCCCACTGGCCCCCTGTCCGGCAGTCCCGTCGGGACGCCATCGTCGCCGATGTAGAACTCCGGCGAAAAAAACCGCGCATCCCTGCCTTCCACCGCCTCGCGCCCGCTCTTCGACCACTCCACCGTCGCCACCACGCCCTGTCCGGGCACGTAGCGGAAGCTCGTCGGGTAGCAGGACACGGGATACTTGCGCGAGTGCTCGAAGTCGCACCACGCCGTCACGTTCTCACGCTTCGCCAGCGCCTCGTTGAAGGCCGCCGCCACCTGGGCCCCCTTATCCGCCGGCATCTTCACGGTGATGCCCTTCGGGTGCGACTGCGGCGTCAGCTTGTGCTCGCCCTCCGGCAAAAACACGAACTCCGACGGCGCTCCCTCCCCCTGCAACGCACAAGCCAGGGCCGAGAAAATCAGGACATTCGACATGCCCCGGTCATCTCACCCCGTCCCCGACACAGCCACCCCGCCCACTGGCCCCCGTTACATCATTTGTTTCCTCCAGACATGTGACTCAAAAACTCCCCTAGCGATGTTGGACCTCCATCATCTTTGATGATCCCGGACGTCGAAGGCCTGAAAATCGGAGCCAGGACAATCGCAACATCCTCTTTTTTAAGGCCCTCTTGAGCGGATGTTCGACGCAGCAATGCCATGAATGTGCGAATCATGATTGTCCTTTCTTCCGCGTCTGCAGCAAGATGAAGATTGCTCAACATCAGCTTTATTGTCAGCCTAACGAAAGAAAGGGCAAAAGTGCACACCAGAAGAAATATACCAAGAGATCTCCATGGCACCGTGTCTTTAGGGTAGAACTCTGGCAATAGAATGTAGGCGCTTAGACTGATCCCAGCAAATGCAGCCAACGAA
Organism: Luteolibacter flavescens; assembly: GCF_025950085.1. Classification (NCBI taxonomy): domain Bacteria; kingdom Pseudomonadati; phylum Verrucomicrobiota; class Verrucomicrobiia; order Verrucomicrobiales; family Verrucomicrobiaceae; genus Neoluteolibacter; species Neoluteolibacter flavescens. The sequence continues at coordinate 43,891 of NZ_JAPDDS010000021.1, read as the reverse complement.
GCAATAACCACCCAATTTCTGAGCTTTTCCATCTTTCTCGTGTGGAGATGATTTTTCCCGCTCCAATAAGATGCCGGAGCCTTCAACGCCATATGCTCGTCATAGGTGACTGTGAGAGCCTTCAAATCCTGCGCGCTTTCGCTCATTGTCTTATCAATCGAACTTTTATAAAAGGCTTCCAAATCCACAAACTTCCCCCTTGCTTCCGCATGAAAATCCAAAAGTTTTTGTGCCGCCTCCTTAATCTCTAAGTTCTGAACGCCAAAGTCATCCTTTAGCCCATCAAATGTCGCCTTATACCGTTCAAGCTCCTTATCCCACTTGCCCACCATTTTCGCGAACGCTTTATCATGAAACTCGGGACTTCTTTTATGACCTGCGGCAAATAACAACGCATCCATTCTACCCTTAGCATCTAACGAGCGCGGGTCTGGCCGATATTGACGAAGCTCTAAAAACTGATCCAGGGCATAAACCGCTTCCGCAGGATGTTTCTTCGCATATTTCTTCAAAAATTGCGCTTCGGGCTCTAACGAAAGTATCCGGGTGCCCGCCGATGCCACTGCCGAAACGACGACATTATGTAGGTCCCCACGTAATATCACCACTCGCTTTGCTTTCTCAGCAAGAATCTGGTCGACTCGTTCTAGTCCCTCCGCCCTTGCACCCTCTGTCGTGTTTGAGTGACTGATCCTAAAGTTCGCGTCATTTATGGATGAATCGAGTGCTGCCCACTCAGCCACAAATTGAGCGAGACACTGACTAACCTCACTCTCGAATTGGTGGAATCGATGCAGAGAACCAAACGTGTTCGCGTGCGTGCTGGACGGCTCTTCCCGCAAAAAGCTCCAGAACGCCACCTCATCTCTAAACCAATCCTCAAACTCGCCTAGGGTGGGAAAATCGAGAATTCCGCCCCTTGCACCGAGGTCGAGATTTAAGCCGATTCGAACTGCGCGAGGATCAACTGTGTGAGGATCGGGGAGGATCATGAATAAAGTTAGAATCGGGACCAATCCTGCCAAATGTCCGTCATGTCATTCATTAAGTATCGACCTCCAGAAAATCCAGCACCGCCTGCCGCGCCGCCGCCGACAGCTCCGCATCCGGCGGGATGATTCCGGGATCGGGCGGGTAGGTGTAGCGGCTCATCAGGGTATACATCAGGGGCCCCGCCCGCCTCAGCCTCGGCTTGCCCTTGTTCCGCCCTCGCGAGATCAAGCCGTCCTCGATCGCCTCGAAGAGATAGCCGATCACGTCGCCCTCCATCGCCCGGATGAAGGCCAGCTCGGCATGGTCCTCGCGGAAGCGCCCCGGCGCGATCCGCCTGCCGTCCACCACCGGCACCCGCTCGGACGGCTTGGCCAGGGCCCGCGTGAGCTTGCCCGTCCACGAGCTGATGCTCTTCCCCGGTGTCGTCGTGCCGCCGTAGTAGTAGAGCTCGATGAAATCCTGTGTCACCCGCACCATGCCAGCCTCGGCGCTGGACGTGCTCTCCAGCGACCGCTGCACGTCGGCCCAGTAGTCGAGCTGTCCCTCGTCCTTCGGTTTGTAGTGCGCCTCGAGGTGGGCATCCCACGCGAATTCCACCGCCGCTGCCGCCGCCAGATGCAGCGACTCCTTGTCGGCCGTCGCCGCCGCGAGCTGGTCGATCGTCAGCCCCAGCCCCGCGGCATCGATGGTGATCTGGATCATGGCTGCACGCCCTCCTCCAGCGTGATCGCGATCCGCCGCGAGACCGGATACTGCACGAAGTCCACCACCCGGAATACCTTCCCGCCCACATAGACGTAGCCGGGCTTTCCCGCCGGCCGCAGCGCGCGGACGTCCTTGGCCAGCGTCACCCCGCGCACCGTCAGCGTGACAATCCACCCCGCGCCCGGCTCGATCGTCGCGGCCCGCGCCGCCTCGGCATGGAAATCCCATCCTGCCCGGTCTCCCGGCACGCTCATCACCCGCCGGCGCAGCCCGGTCATGAGCTCGTCCGCCGCCTTCGGAGTCAGCGGGTAGCTGCGGTGCAGTTCCCGCGGCAGCGGCTCGGCATTCTGCAGCCGGTCGAAGAGCCTCCGCAGCGTCACCCGCGGGTCGGTCTTGTCCGGCGTCAGGCCACCGTCCCACGCCTCCAGCTCGTCGCGCTGGGAAACCTGGTCATACCCCGGCGGCGCGGGCTTGGCCCACACCTCCGCCAGCTTCTCCGCCGTGTAGGGCTTGGTCCCGTCAGGATCCGTGAAAACGATCTTGTCCCCCTCCCACTCGCCGAAGCGCCCGAGGTCCTTCGACAGCTCGTCCCGCGCCTCGGGCGTGGACAGCGGCGGCGTGGCCTCCAGCGTCTCGTTCAGGCTTCGCTCCTGCGGCACTGCCATCGGCGAGTCCTTCGGTGGCAGCACGTCCAATTCCTTCGCCTGTGCCCGTGGCACCGGTCGCACGCCCACCCCGCTCCCCCAGTCAAAGGGCGGATACGGCTGCTGGAAGGCCGAGATCTCGATCCAGATGGGATCGTTCACCGGCGCCACCAGTGTCCAATTGGAGATCGGGTCACCGGGCGAGCCACCGCCCTTCTCGATCCGCTTCGCCATGGTGTCCGATCCCAGCTTGTCCATCGCCGCGATCCACCGCGACGGCCACTGCCGTTTCTCCACCCGGTCGGAGACGCGCACCAGTTGCAGCGCCGGGAAGACCTTCAGCGTCTGCTGCATCCGCAGCCACCGCGCATGACCCCGCACCATGTCGAGGTTCATCGTCAGCACGACCGAGATGCGGCGCAGGCTGGAAAGATCCTGGAGCCCGCCCGCCTTCCCGGCTGGCGCATTGTAGCCCTTCGCCTCCAGCCAAGCCTCCAGCTCCTTGTCCAGCGTGTTGCGGTCCTTCCTCCCGGCCACGAAGTCATCCGCCGCCTGACGGAAGCGATCGAGGACCACCGCATCCTCCACCTTCGACATGAAGAACGACCGCTCCCGCAGCTCCCGCGCCACCAGCGAAAGCTCCTCCGAGTCCATCGACGTCGGCAGGTTCTCCCGCTCCGCGAAGAGCTTCATCGCCTCGGACATGTCACCGTCGCTCGCCATGGGTCAAAATTCTTCCACCGATCACGGATCACCGATCACCCGGCACATTCCCTTCAATCCACACCGCCGCCATCGCCTCGGCCACGGCATCGACATCGAGCAGCCCGTCCTTCTTCAGCTTCTCCATCCGCGCCACCATCTCCGCGGCGTCCTCCGCATCAGTGGCCTCGACCTTATCCTTGTCCTCATCCTCCTCCTGGGAGCGCGGGGCACTGCCCCGCTTGGAAGGTCCCGCCTGCCCCGGCAATGGCTTCCCATCCGGACCAATTCCCGGCACCTCCACCGGTTCCGGCTTCTCCTTGAATAGCTCCGCTCCCTCCTCCGGCATCGGCACCCCGTGGCGCTCGTAGAGCCATGCCTTGTCCACCGGCATGCTGCCATCGAGCAGGCCCAGCGCCTTGTCCCGGTTCGCCAGCGCCTGCTCGTCCTTCGCCTCCTCCCACTTCGCCCACATCGACGGCATCTCGTCCACGCTGTCGCCGTAGTTCGCCGCGACGATCGCCGGGATGAACTGGTGCGTCAGGATCTCCCCCACGAAGTCACACACGCCGGCCAGCAGCTCCTGCCGCACGCCCATGTGCACCTCGCCGAGCGACTGGCTCCCGCGCTCGCCCTGCGAGCTGGTGAGCGTCTGCCCGAGGATGAAGATGTCGCACTGCTCGTCCGCCAGCTTCAGCAGCTCGGCCTGAGCCAGCGAACCCGAGCCTTTGTTGGTGTCCATGAACTCCAGCTTCACGCCCTGCTTGAAGGCCGCCCACCCCTGCGAGCCCATGTTCGCCATCATTGAGCCCAGCTCCGCCTTCGCCTTCGCATCGCCGTCGGCGTACGTCGCCCAGCGGAAAGGAATGCCGAAGAGCTGCGCGAACTGCATGAACCACTTGAGCCCGTAGATCGCCGCCAGCCAGTAGCCCGCTAGCACGCGCAGCGGTGCCGAGTGCGCCGGGTGACCGCTGTGGCCACCGTTCACCGCGATCAGAAAGCGATGCGGCGGGAAGTCCTCATACGACGTCGTCACCATCGAGCCGGCACGATCCAGCATCAGCCGGTCAGGACCGTCCTCCATGGAGGGATATCCGTAGTAGCGCGGCGGCACCGGCAGCGTGGACACCGGCACCACCCGGCCATCGGCCCGGCGCTTCCAGTGCGGCTCGAGCACGTGGTGACCGAGGAAATACCCCATCGCCAGCTCCTCCACCGTCCCCTCGAAGCCCTTCAGCCCGCGCACAGGATCCGGCTTCATGCCCCACACGATGCGCTCGACCTCCTTGGCCAGCTTCTCCGCCTTCGCGTCCGGTTTCTCCCCGCGGTCCGCGAACCCGCACACCTGCCACGGGGCCTTGCGCGCCGCCAGCTTCACCTCCCGCAGTGCCTTCTGCAGCCTCGGCCACGTGTCGATCATCGCCTGGAAGAGCATCTGCTGCTGCCACAGCGAGGAAAACAGCGCACCCTCCAGCGTGTTCGCCACCTCGGTGGGCCGCTGCACCCGGTCGAAGATCTCCAGCATCCGCTCCCGCGCCTGCGGCACCACGATGCTCCCCGTGTCCACATCCCCGCCGATCACCGCGGACGGCGACGCCGCCCTCGCGGTCACCAGCTCATCCCGCCGCGCCGGCAACGATCGTCCCACAGGTGCAAAGCCATGTCCCATGCCAGACTTTGCCTCTGCCAATGGCCCCCGGTGCAGTCCACCCACTGGCCCCCGCCCCCGTGGGAACGCGGGGCACTGCCCCGCTTGGACGGATCTCCCTACTTACGTCCCGCGTAAGCAATACGCGTAATGCTTACGGCTGCTCACCGCCCGCTTCCTCCCCCACCACCGGAGCCTTCCGCGCATCATCAAACGCCACGATCGCCCCCATCGCGCCAAACACCCCGTGCATCGCGCCCAGCGCCTCCGGCACCGCCGCCACCAGCTCCCACAGCGGCAGCCGGATCACCCGCACCTCCGCATGGCAGATGTTCCCGGTCGCCTGGTTGTAGGGCACCAGCTCCGCGTAAAACTCCCCGTCCTCCGGGCTGTTGCTCGTCACGTTGAAACGCCGCACCCACCAGTGCGGGAATACCCGCTCCGCCGCCGCCGGGATCGTGAATGGATTTTCTGCTACGATGACCATGGTAAATCGAGGCTAGGTTGGATGGTTGGTTTGATGGATCGGTTGCCCGGCCGGACAAGGGATCAAGGCGCAAGGGTGAGGGTCGCACTGCGCACCACCCCGTCGCTCCCCTTGTAGCGGAACGTGAGCTGCGTGTTGCTAGTCGCCTCCATCACCAGGTTGCCGTTGTTCGCCGGCGTCACCGCGGCCGAGGGCGAGAGGGTAAGGTTGCCCGCCGTGACCGTGCCGGAGGCGGTGAGGTTGAGGGCCGATAGAGATGCATCGGCAGTGTTGGCGCGATTCCTGAGCTTCAGGAGCCCGTCAATGTCACCATCCAGAGTGTACCCCCTAGCGTTCCCGGAGTTGGTAACACGGAGCACCGTGTTGCCCAATGCCACAACATTAACTCTCCCTGACCATGACAACGTCTCTGCGGACCCAATGGTTAGCCCGGATGATAGCGTTAGGCTAGATCCTGTCGCCGCCCCGATGTTACCCCCGCTCCGCACGAGCCCCCCCGTCCCCGTCGGAGCAGCCCCCCCCAGCGCTGTCAGCCAAGTATCCCGCGACGCCGCCGTAAGGCTCACCGTCGCCGTGTCCGGATAGCTCGACAGCCCGTTGACCGTGATCGCATCGACCGTCTGCACCCCGCTCCACGTGTTCCCGCCCGCCAGATTCGCCTTCCCGTCCAGCGTCGTCTGCAAGCTCGCGACCTTCGCGATGGTGAGGCTCCCGTCCGCGATCCGCGCCGCCGCCAGTGTCCCCGTCAGGTTCGCCGCATTCGTCCCCGTCGCAAACGGCCCCGTCCCCGTGATCGTCCCGATCGCCTGCGTGCCCGTATGATTACCCCGCTGCACCGCATACGCCTGCGCCGCCGCCGCCGATCCCGCCGCCTCGAACCCGCTCACCGCCAGCGCCACCGGCTGCTTGCTGCCATTCCAGCCGAGCAGCGAGTTCGCCGGTGGACTCACCAGCGCTCGCTCCCATGAGTCCCCGTCCCAGCGGAGCAGATAGATGTCATCGGTCGCCGGCGGTGCGGCCATCACTGGCAACACCGCAGCGAGGGCGAGGAATAGATGGATCAGCTTATTCATGATGGTTCTTGGATGCGTGCCGCCACGCGGTAGGTGACGCCGTCCACCTCGGTGACCAGCTCGCCCTCCGCGGCGTCATATGCGAAGGCCTGCCCGCCCCCGCCACCGATCACCGTGTCTTGCACGGCGATCTTCACGGCAGTGACCAGCGGCCTCACGATGACCTGGATGGCGGGCTCGCTCATAGGGGCGGTTCGGTGATGGTTGGTCCGAGGTCCACGTCGCCGGTCACCCACGGCCGTCCCGCGTCGTCAATCAGGTCCCACCGGGCGCGCCCCTTGGCATTCGTGGTCTGCGCCTTGGAAAGGCTCAGCGTAATCTTCCCGGCGGCGAGCTCCGCGTTGTCCACCGCGATCTCCGCAATCAGCGGATCGGTCCGCTTCATCGCCCGGATCTGCGCGCGGAAGGGCCCGTAGGCCGTCAGCGGCAAGGCCGTGCCCGCGGCATCGGTCAGCTCCAGCGTCTGCTGGAACTGCGACCCAGCGGGGATCTTCAGATGGTAGATGCCGGGTTGGATCATCGTTGTTCGAGCCGTTCCAGCCGGCGCTTCACCTCGCGGATCTCCGTGGCCGCACGATCCACCTCGCGGCGCGTGTTCGCCCCGTCCTCCGCCACCTTGGCCAACCGCTGCAGCGCGTCGGTCTGCACCGCCTGCACGTTCTGCATCGTCCCCACCTCTTTCTTCACCTCCCGCATGTCATCGGGCAGCGTCTGGAGCGGGGCGAAGTAAAACGCCGCAGCGACAAAGCCGCCTATCAGCGTGCAAAGCCCAACCACCGTGTTGAGGTTGAAGGTCCGGGATGTCTCGCGCGTGGGCATGGCTTAGGAAATGGGCCCTTCGATGAGGATGTAGGGAAACTTGGTCTGGCTGTAGCGCTTGATCTGGTCGGTCACGAGCGCGTGGAAGGCCGCCCACTGGGAAGGAGGTACCGTCTGACAACCGGCCGAGCTGGTGGTGGAGGTGCCGCCGCGGTGAATGTTGATGGCGACGCCCGGGCGCTTGCTTGGCACGGCGGACTCGCCATCTCGCTTCACGGGGAGCTCTTCACCCTTCGTGGCCGGACGGAAGGCCGGGTAGCCGCCGCCGGGCTTGCTGATACCATGTTTTCCCGGGCGATACCAATGGACACCGGGAAGCAAACTGGCCACCGCGGCCTTGAAGGCCGAGGGATCGGTGTTCGCGTTGAAAGCGGCAAAGGTCTCTGGTCCGCAAACAAAGATCGCATCATCGTAGATACCACGATCATTCATGCCGGGCTTACCCATGGTGTCCCGGTAGTAGCCTCGCACGCCTACCAGGAAGACAGGTGGGAGATGCACGCCACCAGCCGCCACGATTGCCTTGGCGGCGAGGGCCTCGACGATTGCCTGTCGGGCGGCAGGGCGGGATACGGGGATGGTCTTGCTCATGGAAAGAGTTCGTTGGAAAGGGTCCCGGGCCGCGGTTGGCCACTTTGCCGGGTCAAGGCGCAAAGGGAGTGACACCTCGGCACTTCGCGGACACTCACGGCTTGTCCGTCTTGTTCGTTCGCTGTCTCGGTTGCTAGGGCTGTCGCACAAAAATCTGGGGATCACTTCCCGCCATCCACGGCAGGGATCACGATCGGCTTGGTGGGCGGCGGGATCACCACCGCGTTGCCATTCTCGTCAAAGCTGATGGTCGTCCCCGCGAGGTGCTGGCAGGCCACCATCCCGAAGCACATCACCGACAGCACCAGGAAGAACGCGATGGCCTTGAAGCTGCCGTTGATCTGGCCGTCATCGAAGGCATCGCCGAGGGCGCGGATCAGATGGGTCAGCACCGCCAGCGCAGGGAGTGCCGTGGTCAGCCCGGTCGCCACCTCGTTGGGGAAGAGATGGATCATGCCCGACAGGTCGAGCCCGCCCAGCACCGTGAGGAATGCGGCAATCGCCGCGAGGATCGAAAGGATGCGTGCCTTCATACGCCCATCACCCTGCCCTCTCCCCCTCAACTCTCCCAACTCACCCACTGGCCCCCGCCCGCGTTCCCGTAGATTGACGGCCAGCCGCGAAATCCCTAACACGCCACCGTGAAAGTTTTCCTCTCCTGGTCCGGCGAACGCAGCAAAGCCGTCGCCTATCTGCTCGATGACTGGCTGCAATCCGTGATCCAGACCCTGCAACCATGGATCTCTGAGCGGGATATCGACCGCGGCGCGCTGTGGTTCAGTGAGATCGGCGACCAGCTACAAGAGGTGAAAGCGGGCATTGTCTGCGTGACAGCCGAGAACCGGGAGAAGCCTTGGATTCTCTTTGAATCCGGCGCTCTCGCACGCGGCCTGCGTAGCCAGCGGGTCATCACCTTCCTGGTCGATGTAGAGAAGTCCGAGATCCGTCCTCCGCTCTCGGAGTTCAACCATACCCAGCCCACTAAGGCGGACATGTGGCATCTTGTCCGAACGCTGAATTCCCTTCTATGTGACTCCAGCCTAAAGGAAGGCAGGCTAAATAGTGCGTTCAGCAAGTATTGGCCAGACTTTGAGGAAAGGTTCGCAAAGATTCTGATTGATTGCCCTGTCGGCGCTCCGATGCCCGCACGTTCGGAAAGCGACAAAATTGATGAGATCCTCCAGCACATGCGCGGCATGGATCGCCGGATAAGAGAAATCGAAGAAGCTTCTCCCACCGCCAAAACAACTTACATTCGCCCTCTACAGGCAAAAGCCCCATCAACGACGTCCGCGGCAATGTTTTCTTTGCTCAAAGACATATTAGATGCTCACAGCGTATCAACGGAAGACACGAAACAACTTGTGACCCGGCTCATGTCCGCAGGACTGCCGAAGAATAAAGCCACAGCATTAGCTGGGTTGCTAGAGCTTACAGAGGATTCTAATGATGCGTTGAATCATTACCAAATGATGTATTAAAACACCTCCACCCTCGTCCCGAAGTCCCCCGGCTCCGCCAGCACGCTCCCCACGTCCTCCGACGTCATCGCGCCGCTCATGTGGCTTCCCACCATGATCGCCCCGAGCAGCGCGTCCGCCCGGTCCGGGCTCTTCACCCCACGCTTGGCCATGTCCTCCTTGCTCTCCACCTTCTTCTTCCCGTTCTTGGCATAGTTCAGGTAGCGCGTCGTGAGCTGGCGAAACGTGTCCGGGTCCAGCTCGCCCAGGTGCAGGTTCCCGCGCTCGATCTTCCGCACGCCCTGCAGCCACACCTCGGTGATGAGGTTGGCGTAGTTCACCGGGTCGAGCGCCGACTGCCCGCCGTGGAATTCATTGATGGGAAATCCCTCGTCCTTGAAGATGTCGATCATCGGCCCGCCCAGCCCGTCCGCATCGCCCCACACGCTCCCCGACGGTACGGACGTGAAGTCGTTCCGCGGATCTTCCTGCTTGAGCAACCGGATGAACCGCCGCACCGCCTGCACGCCGTCCTTCTCGCGCCACGCATCGATGATCCGGACGTCATTCCCCCGCCGGATCGCCAGCACGTTCTCGTCCCGCCCGCGGGCGAAGTCGCAGAAGGCCACCGTCTCGCCCCGGTGCGGCGATCTCGTCTGGAGGTCCAGCGCCGCCCGCAGCGCCAGCGGCGTGATGATCAGGAACTCCCCGCCCTCGGTGAATTCCGCGAGGTGCATCGAGCGGTAGATGTCGCTCGTCTCCCCGTGGATCTCCCGGTCCCGCTCACGCTTCCAGCCCGCGATGTGCGGGCACTCCACGCTCGGCACCTGACGGCTCCAGTAGTATTTCCGCAGCGAGTGAAAGCACTCGAAGAACCGCCCCGACGGCGGCCCAGGCGAGCTGATGATGAGCTGGTATTTCAGCGTGCAGCGGTCGAAGGCCGACCAGATCGCATCCGGTACCGTCTTCGCCTCGTCGATCAGCAGCATCACCGGGTCCACGTCCGGCGAGATGGTCGGGTGCCATCCCTCCGCGCGCCCGGCTTCCTTCGTCGAGAAGCCCGTCCCCTCGCCTCCCTGCGGCGTCTCGATCCTCAGCGGGGCCGATCCCCGGCGGATCGAGTAGAAGTCCGGCAGGCGGCTCTCCAGCGCCGGCCACGTCTGGTTCTGCAGCTGGTTGAAGCTCGATGACGTCGCCACCAGCTTCCCCCGCGGGTGCTTCCAGAAAAACCAGTCCACCGCATTCCCGGCCAAAACGGTCGTCTTCCCCGCCCCGTTGCACGTCGCCACCGCCGTCGGATACCCCCGCCCGAAGGCCTCCAGCGCCTCGATCTGCCACGGGTAAAGCTCCCGCCCCCGCGCAATCGCCCACTGCCAGGGAGTGAGGTTCATGCGGCGGGTGCGTTGCCCATCATCTGCGCATAGGCATGGAGAGCATCCACGAGCCCCTGCTGCGATCCGTGCTCAAGGAGATTCCCGATGATGTCATCCTTATCCATCCAAAGGAACTCGACCTCGCCATCCGGCCATGTCGCTTCGATTCTCGCAGCTCCTTTACCCCGCGCCGCTCGCCGGGGATTGAAGCCCACAAGGACCATGAGGGGCGTCTCTTTCGGCCCGTCTTTGGAAGCTTCGTGGACCTTGTCCGCCATGAAGGCATAGACCAGGTTGGTGAGTTGGTGAACATACACCCCGACGATGCCCGACTCCCATGGAGCTTCCGGATCACGCAGGTTCCAGCTTGCCACGATCTCAGCCAGATCTGTCATCCCATTCTCCTGAGAGCATTTCACGTGCAGGTTGCGCGCGTCCTCGACGCTGAGGTGCCCGTGCTTGGTCAGATACTCGATGTCGAACGATCCTTGTGCCGTAGTGCTCATGATTCTTCGTTTGGTTTCCGTTTGCTGAGTTCCGCCGCCGGAGCCTCCACGTTCGCCGCATGCGCCGATGCCGCCGCGATCTTCGCGATGGATTCCGGCGTGATCACCAGCTCCATCGGCTTCCCGCCTTTGCCGGAGATCTCCGTCTGCACCTTCGGGCCAAAGCGGTCCGGCTCGCGCTTGCTCAAGATCCACATGCGCACGTCGATCTGCACCTTCGACCGCTGCACCGCGGCGATGTTCGGCTTCGGGCCGAATTCCGACGGCACCAGGTCCTGTGACTTGTCATCCGCCAGCCGCAGCATGTCCTCCACCATCAGGTCGGATCCGTCCTCGCACGCGCGCGCGTATTGGCCGGAAAACCCCTCATGACTCTTCCGCCACTCCCTCACCGTGTCCCGGTGCGGCATCGCCCCGTCCGAGCAGATTTCCCGCATCGACTTCCCCTCCGCCAGCAGCTCGCAGATCCGGTCCGCCAGCACCTGCGAAAAGATCGTCGGCCTCCCCGGCTTTCGCTCCTGGGAGCGCGGGGCACTGCCCCGCTTGGAAGGTCCAACTTTCACAGCCCCCGCCTGCTTCCCCGCCACCTTCTTCGCCTGCTTCCTCGCAACCACAGCTTTCCCCGCGACCGGCTTTGCCACCTTCCGCGCCTTCGCCGTCTTCTTGGCCGCCACCGCTTGCTTCCTCGCGGGCTGCTTGCCCTTGCCGCCAGCCACGCGCTTATCCTTGTCCTTCATGATCCGTTCTCAATCCCGCCCGCTGGCCCCGGTTTCAGTTGTAAAGGATTCCTTGAGCACTGGCTGAGTTCCCTTCGCCCGATGGCTCTCCCCCTTGCCCTGCTTCCGCTGCCTCCGCGGCTGCACTGTCAGCCCCAGCTTCCTCAGCGTGGCCAGCACCAGCGTGCGGGCCTTCAGGGCGGTATCCAGGTCCTTGGTGGCGAGATGGAATTTCATACGCTTGCCGATGACCTTGGATCCTCGGCTGATCGTCAGGCGCAGCACCCATCCCTTGTGTTTTTCCCAGTGGAGGTGATGGCTGTTGGAGAGCGCCATCCGCTGGCGGCGACCAAGGCCGGAGGCTGGGGCTGATGACGGCTCCAGCATCTTGAGCACTGCACGCTGCACTAGGACGCTAGGCACTATCTTTCCGGTCTCCCAGCGCCACCACGTGCTGACATCTACAGGCACCATTTGCGCAGCCATATCCTGCGTCAAACGGCGCGATTTCCTTTTTGCAGCAAGGGTTTCCGCGAATGAAAAAACTTCTAAAGGCGCTTCGCGAAAACCTGCATGACGCATAGTCGCGCCCTCGCCCGACGCAGACCGAACCGCCGCAGCGACCACGTCAAAGAGATGTAGCTGCACTTCCTTCATCCGCGCCTCCCTCCGATTTCTGGTGCCTCGATGTTCCATCCGCGGCTCGCCTCGAGGATGCGTCCGATGATCGGTCCGCCGCGCTCCACGCTGATCGCCTTGGTCCGCAGCAGTTCCGCCAGCGGGGTATTCGCGGTGATGATCGTCGGCAGCAGCCGCGTCTTGCGGTGGTCGATGAGTTCGAAGAGCCGCGCCTCCAGCGAGGGCGTCCACGTGTTCTTGCCGAGGTCGTCGAGCACCAGCACCGCGGCGTGCTTCCACTCGCGCAGGGCCACCCGTGCCGCCTCCACCGTACCGTGGTGGTTCGAGCGCAGGTCCTCCACCGCCACCTGCAGCTCGATCGCTGTCGTCCACACCAGCCGCACCCCGTCCATGATCATCTGCTTCGCCAGCAGCGAGACCACGCGCGTCTTGCAGCGGCCCGGCAGGCCGGTGATCAGCAGCCAGCGGCGGGTGGCCGGCGTCCACTCGCACACGAGCAGCCACAGCGCGCCGTTGAAGGCCACGTGGCCGGTGCGGGTCTCCAGCATCTCCGGCGGGATGGTGGCATCCAGGCGGGCCAGCCGGTGCCGTCGCTCGGCCAGTTCGGTCTCTTCCTCCACCCTCGCCGCGCTCTCGCGCTCCGCGGCCTCGTAGCACGCCGAGCAGAGGTCCGGGGAGAGCGATGGGAACCACTGACGGATCTCCAGCAGCGTGGCGTCCACGGGTGCTCCACAGCCGCACAGCGGCCCCGTGGCTGCGGCATCCTGCCGCAAGCCTTCCGTGCCCTGCCCGAGGATGCTCGCGGCATCCCTGCCGCCGGCGGTCTTCGCCTCGCGGATCGCCTTCTGCCGGTCGATGTCGTGCTGGTAGCTCATGGGTTGGAAAATTCTCAGTAGTCGAGTCCTCTGCCGCCGAGTTGCAGCGCCACCTCTTCCGCGCTCATCTCGCCCTTCCCTACGTGACCGTTCACCGCGCCGGCAGGCGGCCGGATCAGTGTCGCTGGATCGTCCATCCACCGCTTGTCCTCGAAGAACCTCAGCGCGCTCGGCGAATACTTGTTCGCTGCCGCGCTCGGTGCCGTGGCCAGGAATGCCGCCGCCGCCTTCGTGCCCGCCAGCATCGCCTCGAAGGATTCCCCGGAGGCAAGCTGCCGCTTCACGCTCATCAGAGCCTCGGCATAGCGCTCCCGCCGCGGGAAGGCCGCCACGATCTGCTCCGCCTTTCTGGCGATGTCAGCGTCGCGCACGCTCTCTCTCTCTCCTATTACCTTTCCTTCCCTTACCTTACTATTACCTTCCGTTGGGTTTTCGCTTGGGTCCTGTTTGGCTTTTGCTTCGGTTTCTGCTTCGCCCTCAGCTTGGGTTTTGCTTGGGTTTTTGCTTCGCCCTCCACTGCGTCCGTTGACTCGGGCCGCTTGGGTCTTTGCTTCGGATGATGCCTGACCTCCCAGCCTCCCGGCCTCGCGTTTCGCGCGCAGCTTTTCCTCCTGCGCCAGCGGGTAGAACATCACCCGCAGGTCATCCCCCTCGAAGCTCCACAGCGCGCAATCGCGCAGCATCTCGTGCCGGGTGATTCCCAGCACCTGCTGGCACTTGCGGTCCTTCCATTCCTTCGCGCCCGCGATCAGGCCACCGTTCTCCTGGTGGGCGCAGTAGCCGATCAGCGAGAGCCACGTCCCCCGCTCGACGGGTTCGCTTCCGCGATACTCCTCCGAGTTCAGGTCCGCTAGGTCGAGGTTGAGATACTCCATTTGCTTGGGTGAAATTTGAAATCTTCCATCTGCGATCCTCCATCTGCCGTCTGTTAGACCAATCCCCCCGGCAGTCCGTCGGTGCCGCGGGGTTGGAAGATGGTGAGGGTGAGGGGCGGGACGTCGCCGCCGCGGACCTTGAGGTAGCGGTTGGCGATCATGCCCTCGCCGCCGGTGAAGCGGATGAGCAGGTAGTCGTGCGCGCGGTTGATGCACGCCTCGCAGCGCGGGAGGCGGGCGACGAGCTGGAGGATGGCGAGCGGGATGTGCATGCCGTCGCCGGTCCACACCGGCTTGTCCTTCGTCATGCGGCCGTCGGGGAGCCACAGCTCTTCCAGCCCGTAGCGGTAGAGGTCGCCGCGGATCGAGTCGAAGGATGCCCACGGTGCCGGGCGCATCCGCCGGGCCTGATGCTCCGGGCCGAAGCGCGCCCACGGCAGGCGGTCGAGCCGCCTCTTGAAGTCGTCGCTGGCCGGCGGCAGGCTGTCGTCGAAGGTCACGGGCCCGCGGGTCACGCGCAGCGCGATGCAGCCGTTGGCGACCATCACCGTGCCCGTCGCCGCGTCGCGCAGGACCCGCGAGAAGACGCGGCATCGCGGCGACGTGAAGGCCTGCAGCGATGCCGCGGAAAGCGGGTGCGGCAGCGGCGTGCGTGAGGGGGCGTGGGACATCAGGGGAAGGTGGAGAGGTCTAGCCAGGCACCGATGAACTCCGCGGCGGCTTGCGGGATGATGGCATTGCCGTAGCCGCGCAGTCGTCCCACTCGGGCGGGAACCCCATGAGCCAGCGGGAATGAGCCGGGTTCAATGCGCCGCGCTTTTCCGTCGGCACAGGAGATGAGGTCGAATAGCGACCAGTGACTTGGTTGGTGAGGCAGGTATTGAGAGGGCCGCCCGCTGCCTCGCAGTCCGTAGCCAGAGGAGTCGCCCAACCTACCATCTGCACCTGGTGTGCAAGGGCTGTCGCCACCTTCCCGCAGGGATGACTTTCCTTCCGGGCAATCGCTTGCTCCGGCGTGCCGCCCGGCGTGTTGGCTGTCGGTGTGCCCCAGCCCGCTATCAGTGCCTCGATGTTTCGTGCCGCCCGGCTTTGAAGCCACCATGGAACTCCTTCTTTCCACGGAGCCGGTGGGCTGATGCTGGCGACAGGGGTCGGCCAGCCAGAAGATGCGTTGCCGGATGTGCGGTGCGCCGACGCCCGCAGCGCACAGATCGGCGGCCCCGACGGCATAGCCCAGTCCTTCCAGGTCAGCGCGAACTCCAGCGAGCCAGTCACGCCCAGCCTTTGACGCAACCTGCTCGCCAAACGTGACTGTAGGATCGCCGAAGGTGATGAGGTCGCGGAAGACCGGCCAGAGGTGGCGCGCGTCTTTCGTGCCGAGTCCGCGGCCTGCCTGCGAGAAGGGCTGGCAGGGGCAACTTCCTGTCCGAACAGGTCGGTCGTCGGGCCAGCCGGCAAGCCGGAGGGCGAGAGACCATCCGCCAATACCGGCGAAGAAATGCTGCTGGGTGTAGCGGGTGAGTTCATGAGGTCGGACATCGATGATCGAGCGTTCATCCACGTCCCCCGCCGGGATGTGCCCTTGCGCGATCAGCTCGCGGAGCCAGGCGGCGGCCTTGGGATCGTGCTCGTTGTAGTAGTTCACGGGGCGGGGATCGGAGCGGGTGCGGCGACGGCCGTCGCCCTCGCGCGGAAGGTCCACGGGGCCTTGCCGGTGGTGGTGGATTCGGTGATGGTCCAGTGCTCGCCGTAGCGGGCGAAGGTGTCGCCCGGCTTCGGCAAGTGGCCGGTGTGCTGGCCGATGAAGGCGGGGGCCTGCTCGTCTGGAGGCGTGTCCGGATACCCGAAGCAGACGGGCGGGGTTTGGTAGATGGTGTGGATCACGGGGAAGGTGCCGGGTGATCGGTGATCAGTGATCGGTGGGGGAAAGGCGCTTGAACTCGACCACCCACACCCACGGGTTGGCGTCCCATGAACCGGGGCCGTTGATGGATTCCCAGAGGGACTGGTAAGACCGGACAGGCTTACGATTGTAGTTCACGATCTGGTTTTCCTCCGGAGTCCACACCTTGCCGCGCTTGGCGATAGGGCCTTCAAATCGATAGTTCTTCCAGAAGGTGCGATCCTCATCGCGGTGCGTGCATTCAATGCCCTCTGCGATGGCATCCTCCTCGCTGATGTCCTGCAGCCGCTCGACGCGGACGGAGACGACTTCGAGGGTGATGCGGCTCGCCTTCCGGGGCATGTGGATCGACGGGCGATAGCGCCAGCCAGCTTTCTTCCCGTCCGCGGCGTAATAGTAGCGATCCTTGTGGAGGGCTCCGATGGCTGCGTAATCGGCTCGATCTCCAAATGTCTCCCGCACCCACAGCCGGTCCCCTGGTGCGCCATAGGGACAGCACGTCAGAGGGAATATCTTCTCGCCGATCTCCCGGCCCTTCCAGAGGTAAGCAAATGACGTTGCTTCCGGCTGCGGAGCGATGATTCGCCGCGTCTGTGTCTTTGTGCCGTCGAGGAGGGCGCGGACCATGGGGCCGCTGAAGAGGATGGGGCGTTCCTTGATCGTGCTCGTGCTCATGCCGCGGTCGTGTTCGGGGTTTCGGCTTCGGTCTCCGCCTGCATCAGGTCGAGCAGGGTGGGCAGGGCGACCTCGTTCTCGGCGGCCTCGCCGTAGCCGGCGGCGGTGCGCCAGTAGTCGCGGTTGAGCTCGATGCCCCAGCCGTGGCGGCCCATGCGGATGGCCTGGTGGAGGGTGCTGCCGATGCCGAGGAAGGGATCGAGGACGATCTCCCCGGCATTGGTGTAGCGGGTGACGAGCCGCTTGATGATGTCGAGCTGGAGCGGGCAGACGTGCTTTTCCTCGGCCCGGCGGCTTTGCTCGCTGTTCAGCGTGTTGATGCGGGCGATGTCGGTCCAGACATCGGGATTCCGCGAGATCGGCGGGAAGAGCATGAAGGATCCGGGCAGCGCGCCCTTCGCCTCGAAGGCCTGGTTGATCGCGGCGTGGAGCTCGTGGGAATACGGCGCCGACTGCGAGTGGGCGATCCACAGGCGCTTCGCCTGCTCGAGCGGGAGACCTGCCAGCAGGTGCGGCTCAATCAGGCGGTTGCCATCGGACCGCCACAGACCGGCGGCATCGATCTGCCAGTCGCCGCAGGGGTAGTCGGCCTTGGCCTTCGCCACCGGGTCATCGGCGTAGCCGTCGCTGGTGTCCGTCGGAGGCTTGCGGAAGATCAGCACGTATTCCGGCATGCCCGCGCCCATCTTCGTCCCGTCCTTGCACTGCTCGGTCCAGCTCAGGCGGTAGGTCTGCGAGTTTTCCCGCACCACGTCGGTGTCGATCGTGATTCTCGCCATGAAGGCGAAGCCGTGCTTCACGAAGCACTCGCGGGTCATGTCGCTGAAGGGCTCGACGGTCGGGAAGCCGATGCCGGTGACATTGCCGAAGCGGATGCGGTCCTTGACGTGGATCGCGGCGACGCGCCCCGGCTTGAGCACGCGCAGCAGCTCGGGGACGATGTAGTCCATCTGCGCGAAAAAGGCGGCATTGTCGGTATTGTGCCCGAGGTCGTTGTAGGTGGGGCTATACTCGTATTGGTTGCCGAAGGGAATGGACGTGACGATGGCATGCACGCTGTCGGCCTCCCAGGTGGGCAGCTCGAGGGCGGTGTCATTGTGGATGGCCCGGAAGCGGTGGCCGCGCGCTTCGGCGCGGTCGTCCCCGGTGACGAGTGAGCGGAGGAGTTCCATGGGATTGTCGGCTTTCAGGCGGTATTCGCGGAGCAGCGCGGTCTGGCGGGCGACGAGCTGGTCATGCTGACGCCACTTGGCTTCCAGCGCGTCCTTGATCGGCGTCTCGCTATCGAGGTAGATGATGTGGATCTCCACCTGGTGGCGCTGGCCGAAGCGGTAGATGCGGTGGATGGCCTGGATGAAGTCGGCGAACTTGTAGCCGACCCCGAGGAAGATCGCCTTGTGGCAGTGGCGCTGGAAATTGCAGCCGCTGCCGGCGAGCGAGGGTTTCGTGGCAAGGATCCGGTACCGTCCCTCGGCGAAGTCCACGATGCGGTCCTCGCGGGCATCGAGGTCTTGCGAGCCATAGACGGTGCGGCAGTCGTCACCGGCGAAGAGCCGCTCAATCTCGTGGCGCTCGCTTTCGAGGTCATGCCAGAGGAGCCAGTGCGGCTGCGGCTGGCAGGTGGCCACGGCTTCGTCACCGGCGGCATTGATGATCTCCCGCGCCTTCGCGAGCCGCTTGTCGATCGAGCCTCGCTTCGAGGATGCGGCCTCTTTTAGGCCGGCGGCCTCGTCGAGGAAGAGCGCGCGCTGGCCGTCGCGGTCGGCCTTCTGCCATGCCTGCGTGTGATCCACGTCGAGCTTGTGCCAGTGGACCTTCAGCGCGGGCATGTCGTAGCCGGTGTCCGGGTAGCCGAGGTCGCTGGGGCGCTGGATGAAGACGCTCCAGGTGGAGAGCCAATACCAGAACTGCCGCTCCATGTGCGGGTAAAGCGTGAGGGTATTCGCCTGCGAGCTGTCCCGCTGGAAGAACCTCGTGAGCGCCTCGCCGCTGTCCATGACGCCGAGGAAGGCGGCGTAGTGGATGAGTTCCTTGTAGCGGTTCGGGCTGGGCGTGGCGGTGAAGACGAAGCGGTAGGGCACCGGGCGGCACACCTGCAGGAAGGTCTGGTAGGTCTTGCTCCCGTAGCTGCGGAGCACGGCCGCCTCGTCGAGCCCCACGCCGGCGAAGCGGGTGACGTCGATCTTCCCGTCGCGGACGCTCTCGTAGTTCGTGATGAAGACGCGCCCGCGGGTGGCATCGACCTCCGCGGTGGTGCGGACGAAGTGGACGGGGATGCCCATGGCGGGCCCGTCGTTGCGGGTGAATTCCTGTCGCACGCCGAGCGGCGCGACGATGAGGTATTTCCCGCCGGTCTGCTCGGCCACCCACCAGCCGAGCTGGAGGTTCATGCGCGTCTTGTGCAGGCCGAAGGATGCGAAGACGGCCGCGCGGCCCTGCCGGATCGCCCAGTCGCAGATCTCCCGGGAATGCGGGGACAGCCCGGCATTGTGCGGGGAAGGTGGGGCAAAGCCCGTCTTCTCGGCGGCAGGGATCTTGGCGCGGAGGAAGTCGAGGTAGGGGGTCATGATCTTTCCTTTCCGTTGCTACCTGATGCGAGGCGCTGGATCTGGGCGGACCACTTCCGGAAGGTGTTCCATTTTCTCGCCACGGACATTGGCGACATCGCCACCTCCCGGCGGCTAGGTCCCACCTCCATCACGAGTCGGGGAAACCCATGCTGCACCATCACGTAGAAGGGCTTTCCAAGCTCGCGGTAGAAGGCGAGGCGGAACGCCATTCGCCAGTTGTCGGCATGCTCATCCCCGCGTGCGCGGCGGACATAAGGGCGAAACTTTCGGGTCTTCATTGGTTATCTAACAGGAGTTGGATTTCCGCCTCGATCGCCGCGAGTTGTTCGCCGCGGAGGTCGAAGGCCTGGCGGTCCATGCGGTGGCGGTCCTCGGACCACGCGACCGTCGGCGCGAGGCCGCGTCGGCAGTGGGCCAGGATCATCCGCAGCGTGCCGGTCGGCACCTCGGTGGTCTCGGGGCGGTGGATTGGGGCGGAGCCGGAGGGCATGGGGATTGTGCCGGGTGATCGGTGATCAGTGCCCTTTCAGAGCTCCAACGCGGCGTGCGTAGTGCATGTAGGCCTCGACCTTGGATTTCTTCAGGCTGGCCTTCTCCCTGATGGTCTCCATAGACATTGAGAGGCCGAGATCCGGAAGGATCTCCATATCCACGCACATCTGATAGATGGCAATCAGGTCAACCATCTCTGCCGCGATCTTCGCGCGATTCGTAGGACCCTCGGTCCCCCGCGGGCCGTTGGGATCGATGGTAAGCTGATCATAGATCCCGAACCGGAGCGCCTTGCAGCATTCCTTGGCGACCTCCCCGCATTCTTCGGCGAGGCATGTTAAGAGATGTTCAATGCGATCCATGGTGGTGGGTCAGTGAGAGGTTGCAGCTTCCGGCCGGGGTTTCTCGGTGGGCGGATTGGCTCATGCGAAGTGGCTGAGCGGCTGGTAAGGTTTCCCCGGGACGGCTTGCTTCCGCTCGCCGGCGGGGCGGTAGGTTTCGTCGCGGTCCCGCAGCCAGCGGTCGCAGGCGCGGTCCACGTCGGTGAAGTGTTCATTCCGCTCCTGCTTGCCGACCGTCCGCTGGTGTCGGCGCTTGCGGCACTGGGGTTGCGGGCCTTGGTTGGGATTCATCGGGTGGATGGATCGGGTTCGTTCGGGTTTGGAAATTTCAGCCGGCCCCGTCCCTTCATGGGACTGCCTCCGCTGTGGTGGGGCCGGCGTCCGTGGAGAGTCAGGGAGCGAGGTGCAGGATCACTTCCATCCGCGGCTCCGTGCGGTCCTTCTCGTGGATCAGCTCGCGGAAGCGCAGCTCGCGGTCATCGATCTTCAGGGCCTCGCAGATGCCATCCAGGTAGGCCTTCCCGCTGGCGATCGCGTTGTCATCGTCGCGGCGGTTGCTTCCCCAGTGGTAGCGGTAGCTGTAGGCCACCGGGCGCGGCGGCTTCTCCCCGCCCAGCAGCTCCAGCATCCGCCAGAAGGCGAGCGAGCGATACTTCCTCACCAGCTTCGCCTTCGCGCGCCACCCCGCGCGGCCGTTCGGAGTCACCTTGCGGGAGGGGATGGGAAGTACGATGGTCATCGTGGCAGGAGCGGCGGAGGCAGGGTCGGACATGGTCGTGCGGTGAGGGATGCAACCCGGGGCGGCGCCGTCTTCGGGGGGACGGGGTGGGCGCGCGCCCCGGGCCGGTTTGGTTCCGGGGGAAAAGTGTTAAGTCAGGCGGAGATCTGGGGACGGTGCTCGAAGACGGTGCAGCCCTTCCGGCTCTTGAGCTGGGACCGCTGGTAGTAGCTTTGTTCGCCGGTCGCCTTGCTCTCGACCTCGATGGTGTGAGTGTCCTCCTGGATCATCATTGGACCGCCATCGAGCGGCCCCCCGTAAAGTTCGACCGGGATGCGGCGGAGCTCCGTGGGCTGTGCTGCAGGTGGTGGCGATGCCGCCAGCTCCCGCGAGGCATTGCGGCCCACCCGGTCGTAGTGCCGGGCCTGCGCCATCTCGTGGATGAAGCCGCCGGCGAAAACGACCGCCGCCGCGATGCAGGCGAGCAGCATCATCCCCGGCCCGAGCGAATCCCCCACGGCTGCACCCGCGAGGGCCATGATCACGGCAAATCCCAGGAGGAAGCCCGCCATCTGGCGGCAGTCCTCGGCGTGTTGACGGGCGATACAGGGTTTCATCGGCGTGGGTTCAGGGGATGGGGTTTCATCGGTTTGCGCGGGTGGGCCTCCAGCAGCGTCTTCGGTGTCAGGCCGCGCACGCGGATCTCCACGCGCACCGCCTTCAGTCGCTCCGCCTGCTCGCGCACCCAATGGTCTGTCAGGTCGCTCAGGTTCTTCGTGCTGAGGTCCCGGTAGGCATCGGCCAGGTAGGCGTCGGGATACTGCGACACGAACCACCGCATGTCCGTGCGCTCCGGCTCGGGCAGGGCCATCCCCTGCCGCAGCATCTGCAGCGGGGACAAGCTGCCGCCCCTGGTCGCACCCTTCGCCGTTGCTTTCGCCCGTGGCATCGGTGCTCCAGTGGTGGGGACCTCCCCCGCCTCGGGCGGCGGGCGATAGTCGCGGACGGTCGAGACCGGACGGCGGGCTTTCATTGGCGCACCTCCTGGAAGTGACGGAAGAATGCCTCCGCTGCCTTGGTCCGCCCCTCCGGCGTGGAGTCCGGGTGGCGGCAGTAGTCGATGGTCTGGCAGGCCTCCATCAGCGCCGCGCGGAACACGCCACAGCGGAAGGATGCGTTCCCGACCATGCCGGGCTCGGCAGGCGGCAACATGGCGACGTGATCGGGGTATCCCTTGATCTGCGCCTCGGTGGGAATGGGAAGTGGCAGGATTTCAGACATAAACGGGGAGATAGGGGAAGTTCATGTTAGAGACGGCGGGGAGGTCGGGTGAGAGGATCGGCCCGGCCGGCGTGTCGCAGGTCCCCCTCCCCGAGGACCGCGCGCCGGCCGGGCGCGAAAGTTTCAAGACGTGAGGGCGAAGTCCGGGACCACCGTGGTCTCGCGCTCGCCGGTCTCCCGGGCTATCAGGCCGATGCTCTCGCGGTAGGCGCAGGCCTTGTCCTCGTCCCGGTCCGCCCAGAAGCCGGCGTGTTGCCGGAGCTGGCGGAGCACCCGCCCTGCGCTCCATGGCTTCGCGCAGAGCTTCGCGGCGTGCTGGAATCCGCGCATGCGGGACAGCGATGTCGGCTGCGCGGCAGCGGCGCGCGATTGTAGCCCGGGGATGACAGCGGTGAGGGAGTTCACGAGAATGATCAGGTTTCAGGTTGCTCCGCCCCTACTCGGCCACTCAGCCTTTCGGGGTTATGGAAAAGGTAATTTCTGACTATCTTGAGATGGTCTCCGGAATGGCGACCGTGGGTGACCGGGAGATCTCTTTGGGGCGGGTGGTGCTACATGTGCTTCCCCGCGTGGATGCCGATCCTCCCGAGCGGCTGTTCATGGAGATTCCGGGGGATCTCCGCCCTCAGGAGGCTCTGGCTCCGATGGCACTGAAGGCCGCGCTGGTAGGTCACGAGGGCCTTCCTGCATTCCTTCATGAGCTGAAAGCGGCTCTTGCAGCGGGGAAGGAGTATCGGCACCAGGCTGGCAAGTGGCGGGTGACGTGCTCCGAGAAAGGCTCGATGCTTTCAATAGAGGCCAGGTATCGACCATGACGTCGTAGGCGCTGGGCGTGCTCATCTCAGGCGGGGTTCGGGGTCTTCTTCTTGCCGCGGAAACCGGAGGTGGCGGACGGCTGGCTATCGATCCACGCATCAAGCGATTCGCGGTCGATGAGGCGCACCGCTCCGACGAGCTTGCTCGCAAAGCATTCCTCGCTGAGACGGCGCTCAAGCGTCCGCACGGACAGTCCGCAGTGACGGCTTGCGAGACGAAGCTTCATCCAGCGGGGAGTAATCTCGGAGGGTGGCATGTAGGGAAATGAGTTGGTTGTTAGACCGGCATGTGCCCGGGCGCTTCCGGTCCCATTCCCTCGAATGGGGTCCGGTTCATCGGGGCGTGTTCTTCGCTCCGCACTCCGAGCTTCTCTTCCATCCAGACTTCAAGCTGGGCAGAGAGGGACCGGCGCTGTGCCTTCGCCTCTTTGCGGGCTGCTTCGAGCAGCTTCGCATCCAGTGAGATTGTGGTGGCGTGTTTGGCTTTCATGGTGGCGTGTTGCCGTTCGTTGTTGGTGTGATACACCATCCTACACCAAGAGCAACAATTTTCTTTAATGGTTAGTAGGATGGTGTATTAAGCGGCCATGCCTAAGCCGAAACCAACACCCGCCTCACGCCACGGGACGCGGGCCGACGGAAAGACCCAGACGAGCATCAGCATGCGCGCGGATCTCTTGGAGAGGGCCAGGGAGGCGGCGGGCGCAGATGGGCGCACCTTGTCCAATTGGATTGAGCAGCTCCTGAAGGAGAAGTTCCCGGACGTGGAGGATTCAGAGGGGAAGGGGAAATGACTCATGTGTTCATTCGAACACCTTTGACTTGCGCGCTCCAGTACTTCCCGTCACTCTCTTAGGGTTCTTCTTAGGAACCCTAAATCACTACCAACTTCCTCCCCATGAAGCTCAACAACAAGACCTCTCTGACCCTCTCGGATCATGAGGTGGCGATTCTCGATATCACGGCGGCCCGGAACGGGATTTCGCGCAATGAGGTGATGCGCCACCTCATCATCTACCAAGGCCTCTGTGGAGGCGACTTCCCCCTCACCGCCCGGATTCTCGGACTACCCCCGAAGGACCGGGAGCTCGTGGTCGCGGAGATCCGCCGCAAGGCGGAGGCCGGGGAATTCGTGAAGCCACAGAGCTTCCGTATCTGGATCAAGGAGACCATCGGCACGGATGATCCTGCAGAGATGGAACGCGGCATCGACGCCCTGATTCGCAAGCTGAAGGAGGGCGACCAGTGAGCTACACCCACTTCATGCTCGATATCGAGGCTCTGGGAAAGCGGCCCGGGTCCGCGATCGTGGAGCTGGCCGCGGTCACATTCGACCCTGAGACCGGAGCCACGGGCGAGGAGTTCCTTGTGCGACTGAAGCCGGAGCTGCCTTTCGTATGCGACTACGAGACGATCCGGTGGCATCGCGACCACGGCACGACCATCGAACACGCTGATGCAATTGAGCCGGCCAAGGCCATCGCCGCTCTCTGCGCGTGGCTGGATCAGGTTATCCCGGATCGTGAGTCTAGGGTCCCTTGGAGCTGGGGCATCACCTATGACTTTCCCCTTCTAATGCCCCTTCTGGATCTTCGCCCGCCCGGCTCTCCCGAGCCTTGGCGATACTACCAGGTGCGGGACGCTCGCACAGTCTGGAAGGTGGCCTTCGGAGACCAGCGGCGTGCGACGCGGCCCCATGAGGCACTCGCCGATACCAAAGCTGCGATTGCCGATCTATTCACGGCCTTGTCTTCGCTCCGCGCCGACCGGATCTGAGGTCCTCTACCAGGTTCTGCCATTCAGGCAGGGACAGCCTCCCCTCTCCCGGCCACGGAGTAAATGCCGGTATCGCCGGTGAATCCTTCATGATCCCTAGGGTCATGGCATCCCTCCGCCCCACGGGTCTGATGGTGATAGCTCCGCTCCCCTCCCAATAAGGAGGGGTTAGAAATCCTTGGTCGGATAAGAAAGGTTCAAAGGGCCGACCGAGATCCGACATTTCTAGCCACACCGGATGGCCAACGATCGCCGCCAACCGCTCACCGCACACGGTTCCCATCTCCGTGGTCTTTGCGAGGCCGGTGCGCCATCTCTCCTCGATCCACGCCGGGCGAGGGGCTGGATCGAACGGCCACAGGGGATAGTGCTTCCACACGATCTCCCAGGCAGGGAAAAGACGCGTCGTCTTCAAAGCCCGTTCGAGCCTCCGATGCCCCCTCCTCAGATCCCGCTGAAGGTTCATGAGGTGAACAAGCACCGTAACGGAATTCCAGCCGTCCCAGCCCTTCGAAGGCAAAATCCCATGAGACTCCAGCCACATGGAAATCTCCTTGTCCAAGGTCATGACGTCCCTCTCGCCGCGGAAATTTAGATCCGCAGCCTCCTCGATTCGGTCCCATATTTCCTCGTCAGAAAGCATGTTCGCAAAACCGTCCACATCTACTGTCCACACCCTCAACCTCCAGAAAACACCAAAGGCGCAAACCATTGAGGATGCGCCTTTTAGATTGGCTCCGGCGGTAGGGATCGAACCTACGACCTAGTGGTTAACAGCCACCCGCTCTACCGCTGAGCTACGCCGGATTTTGGAGAACCAACCCCGGGAACCGGGGCGGGCGGAAGATGGGACTACGACCCGTGAGCTGGCAAGGCAAAAATGGAAGGTTTCTGAATCAATTTACTCCCGACCGTAACGTTCGCGGAATTGGCGCAGGAGATCGTCGATGCGATCCCCTCCAGCAGCGGCGACAGGCTCGGCCGCGGGCTTCGACTCCGCGATGGCTTCCGTCTCCCCTTCCCCGCTCTTCTCCAAGGCGTCGGGAGCAAAGGGCGAGACCATGGGACGGGCCGCGGGCTCGATTTCCGCAGGGGTCTTCGGCGCGATGCTTGCGGCGGCAGGGGCAGAGAATGATGGAGCGGCCTCGACGGGTTCGGAGGCGAACGGTGACTCGACCTTGGCCGCCGGCTCTTTGAGAGGCGGCGGGGTGATGGGCGAAGCCTCAGCGGGTTCCGGTGTCGAGGCCAGGGCTGGCGCTGGTTCCGGGGTGGAAACGAAGTCAACGCGCTCCGGGGCGGGAGCAGGCGTCGCCGCCATGGCAGGCTCGGGCACAAGAGTAGGTGCAGGCTCGGCAGCCGCAGCTTCCACCGCTGCCGCAGGGATAGCAGCAGGAGTCTGCAGAGCTGCGGGCATGACCGCAGGCACCTCCGGACCTTCGTCATCCAGCTCCGCCACCTTGCGCAGCACGCGGCGCGGGTAGAATTCCGCGGGGAAAAGTCCGAGCCTCTGGCGCAGTCCGCTGACGCGGCCGGGGGTGCGGGCTTCCAGCAGGGAAACCAGCGCATCCTCGTCCATCGGCTCCAACCGCACCTCCACCTCGCCCAGACGATCCTGCAGACCGCCGCTCAGCGCGGGCTCGAAGGCACTCTGCCAGACATCGTCATTCAGCGAGACGATCGCATCCACCCGCGGGGCCTCCTGGCGGACGCTGGCAAGGAAGCTGGCGAAGCGCAGCGCCGCGGCACGATCCGCGTGCAGGCCTTCCAGATCATCCGCCACGATCACCACCCGCCCAATGAGCGAAAGCATGGCGAGCAGCGCGGCAAATCTTTCGACACCCGCCTCGGCGATGGCCGACTGGATGATCATGCCCGTGCGCCCCGGATGCTCCGGCGTCGCGACGGCGAAGCGGAAGAGCGCGGCGAGCCAGTAGGAAGACTCATTCAGGGAAGTGCCCGTCAGGCGGCCCAGCTCCAAGGCGAGCCGGGGGCCGAGCACTTCGAAATTCTCCTTCGTCCAATGGGCCGTGACGGCTTGGGAATGGTGGAAGTCAAAGGTTTCCACCGGGCGCTGGCGCAGGGCGGAGAGAGCTGCCTCCCGGTCCTGGCACGGGACTTCGCCCGAGCTGACCAATGGCTGCAGCGCGAGAGCGAAAAGCCGACGCGCCTGGAGATCCAGCGAGGTGAGCCCACCACCGGCCGGCAGCGGACGTGATAGGCGGCGCAGCGCACCCTCGATCGCGCCGGCTGGATCCACGCGGGAACCCTCGACCGGGTGGATCGGCAGGAATTCATGGGTCGTGCCCAGACGCTGCTGGAGATGGGAGAGCAGGTGGGATTTTCCGAATCCCGCACGAGGCGCGCGCAGCAGGATGCCACGGCCCGGCGCATCGACCGGTGACTTCAGCACCCGCTCCAAACGGGCGGTGGCGGCCGCATTCACGCCCGGGGCGTGGGGAGCGCAGGCCTGGCCGAGGTGGTCGAAAAACGGCTGGACGGTGAGTTGCTCTACCATGGGGGTCAGGATCGCCGGTAGCTTGGGGCGCAAGTTAGAGTGTCACAAGGAAAGAAAGGTCTCGCGGTGCATTCTGCCAGCACCTTGCATGCCCTTGTGCAGCCATTGTCCGAGTGCGCGGGGAAGCCCGATGGAAATACGCCGAGAACTTCGGACGGATTTCCGATTGACACCCCTTGCGTCGCTCCCTAGCTTGCGCGCCCCTTCGCCGCGAGACGTGAACCGTCGCGCCGCTGACGGGTATTTTTTCAGTTCCATCCAATGAAGACGTTTTCCGCGAAGCCGACCGACATCGAGCGCAAGTGGCATGTGATCGATGCCAAGGACAAAATCCTGGGCCAGGTGGCTGTGGAGGCCGCCCGCCTGCTGCGTGGCAAGCACAAGCCGACTTTCACCCCGCACATCGACACCGGTGACTTCGTCATCGTCGTGAATGCAGACCAGGTCGTGCTCTCCGGCACCAAGGAAAACGACAAGATCTACACCCGCTTCACCGGCTACGTCGGCGGCAAGAAGGTGGAAACCCCACGCATGGTGCGCAAGCGCCGCCCGGTCCTCCTCGTCGAGAACGCCGTCTGGGGCATGATCCCGAAGAACCGCCTCGGTCGCCAGCAATACGGCAAGCTGAAGGTCTACGCCGGTGCCGAGCACCCGCACGAAGCCCAGCAGCCACAGGCCTACGAAATCGCCTGAACCCTGAACTCTCCTTTCTGAAATGAGCGAAGCCAAGAACCTCAGCGCCACCGGTCGCCGCAAGAACGCGGTTGCCCGCGTGACCCTCACCGAAGGCAGCGGCCAGATCGTCATCAACGGCCGTTCCTTCGAGGAATACCTGCCGACGCTGCCCCTGCAGAACACCGTGCTGGCCCCGTTCCAGCACGCGAACATGCTGAACAAGTTCGACGTGGTCGTCTCCGCTTCCGGCGGCGGCACCCACGGTCAAGCCGGTGCCATCCGCCTCGGCATCGCCCGTGCGCTCACCATCTTCGATGCCGAGCTGCGCAAGGTGATCAAGCCGCACGGCGTGCTTCGCCGCGACCCGCGCATGAAGGAACGCAAGAAGCCAGGCCGCCCCGGCGCCCGCAAGCGCTTCCAGTTCTCCAAGCGCTAATCGCTCACGATCTCACGAAAGCCGCATTCCGAAAGGGATGCGGCTTTTTCGTGTTCACCCTTCCCCCGCCACGCATGACTCTCCTATATCAGGAGCATGCGCAAAACCCTCGTCTCGCTCCTGCTCGCGCTTCCCCTCGCTGCCGCGGATCTGGAGTTCAAGGAAGCCTTCGCCGATCCCGCCACCAGGGACAGCTCGCTCACCCGGCTGGTCCCACAGACCCGCGATTGGTTCTTCTACCAGGCACTCCATCACCAGCTCGCCGGACGTACCGATGACTTCCGCCGGACCATGGATGCGTGGAAGGCCGCGATGCAGAGGGAGGACAGTCCGGTCGATGCCGATGGCTTCCAGACTCTGGAGACCCGCGAGCTGCTGCTGCGCTACGAGGCCACGCCGCAGAAGACTGTCGATGGACTGGTCCGCCTGCTCGACCTCAAATTCGACGACAGTAAGCCCGATGCCCGCGCCGATGAGAAGCTGCCGGATCAGCTCGATCCCGCCCTGATTTCCGCCCAGGCCTTCGAAGCTGCCGCCAATGCCCGCTCGAACAACCAGGCCTACCGCGGCTACTCAAAGGAGCGCCTGATCAGGGAGCTGGACCGACTCGATACCTTCGACGAGGCCAAGCTCCGCCACTTTCATCAGGAACTCGACCGCGCCGACCATCCCGCCGTGGTGCCGCTGATCGCGAAGGTCCTCGAGCTGGAGCGCGGCCCCGACTTCAGCTCCGCGAGGATCCACAATCTGCTAACCCGCCGTCAGCTTGAGGAACTGCTGGTCGCCGTTCCGGAATTGCAGGCGAGCGAGGCATTCGCCGAGCGCTTCCTCACCACCCTGCTGCCGGGCTCGGAGGTGAATTTCACGCTGGAGCCCTCCGCCCATGCCGCACACCTCGCCGCCTGCCGGGATTTCCTGAAGAATGCCCCGCCCGCGCTGAATTCGCTGAAGGCACACGTGCTCTACCACCACCTGCGACTCCAGCGCGAGATGGGGGAAATGCCACTGGAGGACTTCCTCGCCTACCTACGGATACCCCGCGCCGATCACTCGATCTTGAAGGAAGCGAGAAGCACGCGAGACATTCCGCGGATCGCCTTCGACGCCAATTTTGAGCCATCAACCTCCTGCGGCCCGATCGTTGACGACCGCGAATTGATCGAGGCCTATCTCCAGCATTTCCTCGCGACAGCAGACAGCCCGAACGCATTCGAGGATCTCATCGAGGAGAAGACCCTCCGCGTCCTCCACGCCCGCGCCAAGCTCCTCGCCGGGGCGGACCCGGCACGCTGGGGCGCAGAGCTGGATCCCTCCGAGGTGCAGGCCATGCAGAAGGAAACGCGCATCGCCTTCGCCCCCGGCCAACCCGTCACCCTGCCTGCCGGTGCGGCGGTGAAGCTGGCGCTCGACCTGAAGAACACGCCGGAGCTGCTCGTCCGCATCTTCGAGCTGGATCTGCCCGGCTACATCGAGCGCGAGGAGGCCGAGCCGCCGGTGGAGCTGGATCTGGAGGGCCTGGTGCCGCACCATGAAAAGCGCCTCGCCTTCCCGCAGCAGCCGCTGGCCATCCACCGCGAAGTACTAGACCTCCCGGAGTTGGAGGGAGCGGGCGCGTGGATCGTGGAGTGCGTGTCGCGCGGCGTCTCGTCGCGGGCACTTGTTAGAAAGGGCCGGCTCATCCCCTACGTGGATCGCCAGGCCGACGGCCAGAATATCCGTGTCTTCGATGAAGGCGGCACCTTGCTGAAGGACGCTACCGTTTCCCTCGGCAGCGAGACCTTCACCGCCGGTCAGGACGGTCGCATCGTCATCCCGGATCGCACCGGAGCCTCCCGTCAGGTGGGGATGGTCCGCCAGGGCAAGCTTGCCCTTCCACTGTCACTCCAGCCGCGGCGCGAGCAGATCTCCCTGCAAGCGCGCTTTCACCTCGATCGCGAGCAGCTCATCGCCGACAGTCAGGCGAATGTCCTGCTGCGCCTGCAGCTCACCAGCCACGGCCACGCCCTGCCGCTGGAGTGGATCGAAAAACCCTCGCTCACGCTGATCGCCACGCTCAGCGGAGGAATCACCACCGAGCGGGTCATTGGCGGCGACCTGAAGCTCGCCCCCGTGATGTCCTTGCCCTTCCAGGTGCCTGCCGACGTGACCTCGCTGAAGCTCCGGCTGACCGGAACCGTCATCCCGCGTGATGGGGCGGACCCGCTTCCCCTCGCCACCGAGTATTGGTATGCGATGAATGGCATCCTCTCGACCGGCCGCATCGGTGCTGTCTTTTTCACCCGGGATACCGATGGCCATCGGGTCGAGCTGCGCGGGCGGAATGGCGAACCGCTTCCCTCCCGCCCTCTCACCTTCGAGTTCAGGCACCGCAATCATCTCGAGTGGATCAAGCAGCCCCTCCGCAGCGACGACCGCGGCCGCATCGCGCTGGGCAAGCTCATCGACATCGCCGAAGTCCGGGTCACGGGTTCCGACATCGCGCCCGCCGGGTATTTCCCGGATGAGGACGGAGGATGGGCAGACCTGCCGAATCAATTCCACCTTTCCACCGGGGAGGAACTCCGTCTGCCGCTGGTCCGCTTCATGGCCGCGCCGGAACATGCACGGGTGAGCCTGACGGAGGAGCGGGACCACGTCGTGGTGCGGGATCACTTCGACAAGCTCGCCGTGGAAAACCGCCGCCTCATCACGCGCGGACTGCCTGCGGGCGACTTCACGCTCACCCTCGATGGCAAGGAGATCGAGGTGAAGGTGTCCGGGGGCGTCGATCGGGATGGCCTGCTGGTCTCCCCTACCCGACTGCTCCCGCGCCATCTGCCCTCGCTGCCTTTCATTGCAGCGGCCACCGAAGAGGCGGGAACGCTGGTGGTCCGAGTGGAGGGAGCCACACCCGGCACACGGGTGTCGCTGGTCGGCTCGCGCTTCACTCACTCATGGGACTCGGGCAGTGCCCTGCAGCCCTTCGCTTCGCCTTCATCTGAAGTGGCCCATCCCGGCTTCACGGGCCTCGCTTTCCAGGAAGGCAGCCGTGTCGGCGATGAGATGCGCTACATCCTCGACCGACGCTCGGCGCTGACTTTCCCCGGTTCAATGCTTCCGCGCCCCGGGCTGCTGGTGAACCGCTGGAGCACCGATGAGATCGACCAGATGCGGCTGGAGCCGCTGGGCGGCGGTGGTGGCCGCGGCACGGGCAGCGGCTTGGCAGCCGACAACCGGGGCAAGCCCACTCCTCCTCCGGGCACGCGGCAGGCGGGCGAAGATGGCAGTCCCTCCCTCGACTTCCTCGCCGCGCCATCGGTGCTGCGCTACGATCTGGAAGTCGGTGCAAATGGCCGGGTGGAGGTGCCCGCCGCCGACTTCGCGAATTGCCAGGTCATCGACATCGTCGCCGCAGATCCCGCCGGACGCCATCATCTCGTCTTGCCACTGAAGTCCACGGACACGCCGCTGCGCGACCGGCGTCTCGCGAGGCCGCTGGACGCAGGGAAATATCACGTTGGCACCCGGCGCGCCGCCGCTCTCGCCAAGGGCGCGGAGGCCACCATCGAGAGCGTGATCGATGCGGACTGGCGCGCCTTCACCACGCTGGAGGAGGCCCACCAATTCCTCACCGGTGCCACTGGCGATGCTCTACTGAATGACTTCCTGCCGTTGCTCGACTGGCCATCGCTGGACGAGGGCAAGAAGCTCGCTTTCCTCTCCGAGCACGCGTGCCACGAGCTGCATCTCTTCCTCGCGAAAAAAGACGCCGGGTTCTTCAACAAGCACGTGAAGCCGATGCTTGCCGAGAAGCGAGAGCCGAAGGTGATCGACGACATCCTCCTCGGCCGCGACCTCTCCAAGCACCTGCGGCCCTACGCATGGCAACGCCTCAATGCCGCCGAGAAGGCGCTGCTAGCCCAAGCGATGCCCGACATCCGCGAGCGCATCACGACGGAGCTGAAGCAACGCTGGGAACTGGAAGCACCGGCACCGGAGCAGGAGACGATGCTCTTCACCCAAACCCTGCGCGGCACCGATCTCGCGACGATGGACTCGCTGGGACTCGCCCGGAACAACGTGCTTCCGCCGACGGACGGGACGATGGCCGGGGACAAGTCATCCATCATGAACAAGCTGAGTCGCATCATCATCCCGGTGGTGGACTTCGAGAACGCCAGCGTGGAGGAAGCCATGCATTTCCTCGGCTCGCAAACCGGCATCAACTGGGTGATCCGGAAACCACGTGGCGGCACGGCAAATACCGGGCTGGGCGGGCTCACGGACCCGGGAGCACTGAAGATCGACCAGCTCGAACTTCGCAACGTCCCGGTCGCCGAGGTCCTGCGCTACATCTGCGAGAAAACAAGACTCCGCTACAAGGTGGACGACTACGCCGTGACCTTGCTCCCGGCAACTGGGACGAGTGAGGACTTAATTACCCGCAGCTACTCCGTTTCGCCTGACTTCATCAACGAGCTCGTGGAGTCGATGACCCCAAGCGAAACGGACCCCGACGATCCATTTACTAGCGCGAGCGGGGGGGGAACGACACTGATGGCGAGGAGAAGCATCGGTGAGCTATTAAAAGCAAATGGAGTGGTGTTTCCTGAAGGAGCCACGGCCAGTATTTCAGGGAACCGCCTTGTCGTCCGGAACACCCAGACCAACATCGACTTGGTCGACATGTTAACCAGCGATGTTCATTCCGACGAGGATGCCGTGCTAGGTGCAGCACCGGGGTCCTCGGGAGATGATCCCTTCGCTCCCGCCGAGCTACCCGCCCCCGAGGGGATGTCGCGGGACAGCTTGGCTTTCACCAATCCCGATGAAGAGCGGACAGCTCGTCCCTCATGGAGCTCCGAGCGTGACCAGACGCGGCTGTGGTTCGAGTCGAACTACTACAAGCATCGTGGCAGCACCGATGAGTCATTCATCCCGCTGAACGGTTTCTGGCTCGACCTCGCGGAATGGGATGGCAAGGGCGGCTTCCTCTCGCCGCATTTCAATGCCTGCGCGGGCGGCGTGAACGAAGCGCTATTCTGCCTGGCGATGCTCGACCTGCCATTCAAGGCCGGGCGCCCGGAGACCAGCGTGGAAGGCTCCACCCTGCGAGTGAAGGCCCGCGAACCGATGCTGCTTTTCTACAAGGATACCCGCGAGACGCAGAAGATCGCCCCCGATGCCCCGGTGCTGGTCCGCCAGACCTTCCACCGCCTCGATGACCGCTTCCGCACCGTGGAGGGGCGGCAGATTGAAAACAGCATCACCGGCGACTTCATCACCGGCGTTCCTTATGGCGCGTCGCTCGTGGTGACAAACCCCGATGGCGTGGGCCGCCGCGTGGACGTGATCTCACAGATCCCCGCCGGAGCGATCCCGCTCGGCGGCCAGCCCGCGACACTCTCCGTGACGCACGAGCTACAGCCGTATGGAGTGCTGAACCTGCGGCTTGCCTTCTACTTCCCCGCCCCGGGGGATTTCGCGATGTATCCGCTGCAGGTCTCGGAAGGCGACACCGTCCTCGCCCGCACTGCCACCCGCACGCTGCGCGCCACGTCCGAGGTTCCGCCCGTGGACGCAAGCTCGTGGCCTTCACTTGCCCGCGATGGATCGGCGGACGCGGTGCTGGAACGACTGCGCACGGCGAACCTGGGAACCCTCGATCTGAAGATCATCCGCTGGCGGATGAAGGAGCCCGACTTCTTCAAGAAGGCATCGGCCATCCTGCGCGATCGACTTCACCACTCGCCGGATCTGGCATCCTTCGGCTTCTTCCACAGCTCGGTGCCGGAGATGCGGGAATATCTGGAAGGCACTCTAACGGAGCACACGAAAGGCTTCGTGGCGGAACCGGGATACAGCGTCCTGCCCCCGATAGAGGGAGAGAGTTCACTCGAAGCCGGAGACTGGCTCGATGGCCCGCTGTTGGAGATCCGTCCCGTTACCCACCTCGGCTGGGAGACACTGGAATTCGACCCGCTGGTCAATCCGCGCGCCCATCGCTTCGCCGACAAGGAGCGGCTCACCCACGAAGCTGCGGCCCGATATTATGAGGACTTCATCGATACCCTGTCGTGGAAGCCGACGTGGAATGACGGGGACAAGCTCGCGATGACCGCCCATCTGCTGATGCAGGACCGCATCGCGGAAGCCCTGGCCCGCTTCGATGAAATCGACGCGACGAAGCTGGAGGGCAAGCTGGCCTACGACTACATGAAGGCCGTCGTCCACTTCCACCGGTCGCAGCCTGAAGAGGCCCGCACCATCGCGGCGAATCACACGGACCTGCCGCCGGGACTTTGGAAATCCCGCTTCGATGCCATCGTCGCCCAGGCGGACGAGATCGTCGCGCTCAAGGCCCCGCGCCCTGCGGATGAGGCGAAGCCGAAGGAAGAAGCGCCGTCGCTCGACCTCGCACTCGCCGCAGATGGAAAGCTGCACCTCACCCATCACCGCCTCGACAAAACGCTGCTCCAGCTTTTCAGCGTGGATCTCGAGGTGATGTTCTCGAAGGACCCTTTCCTCTCCGGAGACGAAACCTCGCTGCCCGGAATCCGCGCCAACGATGCCCGCGAGGTCGCCCTACAAGGTGGGCAGACCGACGTGGAATTGCCGGAGGCCTTCCGCCGCGGCAATGTCCTCGTCGCCGCCCAGTCCGGCACTACGAAGGTATTGCGCGTGCTCGACAGCCGTGCACTCGAGACCGTGCGGCAACCGCTGGATCGGACCATCCAGATCTTCGACAGCGCAACCCGCCTGCCGCTGCCGCAGACCTACGTGAAGGTCTATGTGCAGGGCGCGAACGGCCAGGCCATCTTCCACAAGGACGGCTACACGGACCTGCGCGGGAAATTCGACTACCTCAGCCACACCGGCAGCAATCTCGGAGAGATCCGCAAGATCGCGGTGCTGGTGAGCCACCCGGAAAAGGGTGCCCGCATCGAGAGCTTCGACCTGTAGCAGCCGCTACGCCCCGGTCCCGTCCCGACGGGCCTCGACTGCCAGGCGAAAGGCCTGGCGGTCACCGTGGCGCTTGATCGAGAATTTCACGCTGCGCCGCTCGCCCGGCGACGGGCACCACGCGGCCTGCCAGAACCAGTATTCGGTGCCATTCGCGGCGATGATCCGGATCTTCGATACGCCCACCACGCCGGATTGATTCCGCGGGGAGGGACGGCAGATGCGGGCTTGGGCTTCCTCTGCCGCGAATTGTTCCACGACCTCCTCGCGCCATTGGCGGGCAGCAGCATAGGCCTCGCGGGGCCCGCCGAGTTGGCGATCCGCGAAAAATTTCCCATACTTCACGCCACGACGCTGCAGCCGCACCTGCCAGCCGTGCGTCCCGGCACGTGGCAGATCGATGCGCGTGATGGCGTATGTATCCTCAGGGACCCACATGAAAAAACCCGCCCCCGACGATTTGCGCCGGGAGCGGGCTTGTCAAATTTCCTCGGGACCGGAATCAGCGGCCACGGCCACCGCGACCACCGCCGCCGCCACCCCAGCCACCGCGACCGCCGCCTTCGATGATGCGCTGCTTGGCCTCATCGCTGAGCGTGGTGGATTGCTGGATGTAGTTGGTGGCAGCCGCGCTGTCCTGCTGCATCCAGCGGCGCGTGGCCATGAAGATGGAGCGATTGCGGTCGCCCTCGTCGGAGATGCTCTCGGCGAGCTGGATGGTGCTCTGCGGATCGGAGCTGCGATTCGTCCAGATGTAGGTGCCGATCGCCTCGTCGCGGACCTCGCCTTGTGGCTGGGACTGGATCCAGGAAAGGGCCGCAGCGCTGTCGCGACCGGCCCATGCGGAGACCACCGAGCGGACAGCGTCATCCATGTCTTCCGTGGACTGCTGGCTCACCCAGGCGGCGGCAGCGGCGGGGTCCTGGCGGGCCCAGCCTTCGGCCACGCGGGCGATCGCACGGTCGCGATCGCCGCCTTCGGACATCTGTGCGATCTTGGCAGCAGCGGTCTGCGGGTCGGTGCGTGCGAGCACGTTCAGCGCATCGGACAAGGCACGCTCGCGGGCTTCGGCAGGGAGACCATTGATGAAGCTCTCGGCGGAAGCGAAGTCCTTCGCAGCCAGCTTCTCGGCGATGTCGCCGTAGGCGGCGATCTGCTCGCGACCCGTGAGGGTGGAAGCGATCTGGGCGGCCTTGGTCGGGTCGGTGTTGGCGAGCTCGCCGACGATGGAGCGCAGAGCGTTGGACTGGTTTTCACCGGTCAGGCCATTCGCCCAAGCGAGGGCGGCGTCGGGATCGAGCTTCGCCCACTCCGCGGCGATCGTGGAGGCGGGATTGCCGCCACCGCCGGGGCCGCCGAAGCCGCCCATCATGGCGAATTCGCCCGGATTCTCGCTGAAATACTTCGCGGCATTTGCCGGGTCCGTGCTGGCCCAGCTCTGGAGGATGGTCGGACGGGCAAACATGCCGCCCGGGCCGAGGGTGGCCGCGTGGGCAAGCGCGCCCTGCGGGTCGATCTCACCCCAGCGGGCGAAAAGGAGCATCGAGGCCATGATGCGCTGGGACATCGGCAGGTCTTCCAGCTTGCCTGCGGCATCCGCGAGCTGGTCGGCATTCATGCCGGCATAGAGATCGATGAGTCCCTGCATGCGAGCGAGTTGACCCGGCTCGCTGAGAGCCTCGCTGGCATTGCGCGGACCCTTCTTCGACGCATCGGAAGCGGACGTGCTGCCGGCGCGGTTGCTGGACTTCGTGCCCTGCATCGTAGACTCCGCCGCGGCGGTCGCCTCGCTGCCCGTTGAACCGGATTTTCCGGCGAGATAACCCCCGGCAGCTCCGGCGAGGAGGGCCGCAATTCCGATGGTGGCGGTGTTTTTCATGATAGGTATCGATCTCCGGTCGGCTCAAACCCGGCCGTCCGGCAGAAGTTGCGCGGGATCTTTCAATTCGCAGGCCGCGGTTTCAAATCCAACTTCGGGGACTTCCGTTCCCCCTTCCGCTCGATGGAAACGAAAAAGGCTCCGAGGATGCGGTCATTGAGAAGCTGCCCGTCAAACCAAGCCTCCAGATCAAGCGGCCCGGCATCCAGGTCCAGCGGCACCTTCAGCAGGGTGGCCCCTTCCTGCACCATCATCTTGG
Source organism: Luteolibacter flavescens (assembly GCF_025950085.1). NCBI lineage: Bacteria > Pseudomonadati > Verrucomicrobiota > Verrucomicrobiia > Verrucomicrobiales > Verrucomicrobiaceae > Neoluteolibacter > Neoluteolibacter flavescens. Next base: position 6,508 of record NZ_JAPDDS010000021.1, on the reverse strand, counting down.
CCTCCTCCTGACCGGCTCGGACGTGCGCGACTCCCGGCCGCAAGCGCCCGAAGGCCCGCCGGTCCTCTGCCGGTGCCTCCGGCGGGACGAGACCAAAGGCGATCTCATAGTTCCCGTCGCGGGCCACCTCCAGCTTCCAGTGGCCGGAGGTGGATGGTAAAGAATTCCGCGTCCCGGCGACCTGCGCATTTCTCAGAAAGGTGCGGATCTGCTCGTGGGTGACCACGGTCTCGGCACCGCGCACCTCGTCAGCCTCCTTCGACGGCCACCAATCGTGCGCCGTCAACCGGACCACCGGTGATGCCTCGGCCCCGATCACGTATCGCACCGGCTCCCGCACGGCAGGCAGCACCTCCTCCCACCAGCGTCCGTAGGCCGTCAGGAGTCGCTGCGCCTCCGCGGGCTGCTCCGGGAAGAGGTCGGTCTTCTGCCCCGGATCTGCCAGCAGGTCGTAGAGCTCCAGCCCGACGAGGCACCAGCGGTCGTCACGGACCGAGAAATCCTGCGCGCGGAATCGCCCGGCGGCAGCATCCCCCGGCCAACGCCCGACCTGGGTGAAAAGCAGCCGGTTCTTCGGAAACTCAGCCTCTCCCCGCAGCGCAGGCGCGAGGTCAACGCCATCGCCGGTCCATTTCTCGGGCCGGGCGACACCGGCCAAGTTGGTCAGGGTGGGCAACAGGTCGAGATGGGCGGTCACGTCGCGGACCACCCTCCCCTCTCCGATTTTCCCGGGCCAGCGCACGAAGCAAGGCACGCGCACGCCCCCTTCATCCGGGCTGCCTTTCCTACCCTTCATCCCGGCATTCGCCGCCGCTCCCGCCGAACCGTTGTCGGTCGTGAAGACGACGATCGTGTTCTTGTCCGCACCGCTTTTCTCCAGCGCCTGCATCAGCCGGCCGAATTGCGTGTCGATGTCCTCGATCATCGCGTGAAAGGCATCCACTCCGGTGAGTTTCGAATCCTTCTGCGGAGGGATGTAGGGAGAGTGCGGCGCATTCGTGGCGAGCTGCAGGAAGAAGGGCTGCTTCGCCGCGACGCGCTCGTTCACCCAGGTGATCGCCTCCTTGAAGAAGACCTCCGTGCAATAGCCGCTGGTCTTTTCCCAACCGGAGCGCCGCCGGATCATCGGGTCGAAATAGCCATTCCCCCAATAGTCCGGTGTCTGGCCGATGCCCCCGCCGCCGTGGACGAAGACATCATCGAAGCCACGGTCTTCCGGACGGCACGGATAGGCATCCCCGAGGTGCCACTTTCCGATGATCCCCGTGCGGTATCCCGCAGCGCGGAACATCTCCGGCAGCGTGGGAATGCCCGGTCTCAGCAAACTGCGCCCCATGAGGGTATGGCTGACCCCGCAGCGGAACTCGTGCAGGCCCGTCATCAGCGCCGCCCGGGTGGGCGCGCAGGTCGGGCTGGCATAGTAGCGGTCGAGCGACGTGGACTCGGCGCGGAACTTGTCCAGCGCCGGCGTCTTCACCTTCGTGCTGCCATGTGCGGAGATGTCGCCGTAGCCCTGGTCATCGGTGATCACCACGATGACATTCGGCCCGGCCGCAAACGCGACCGACAGCAGGACCTTTGCGATTGCCGCGAGCGCGGGAATGCGGAGCATGCCGGGAGCTTTTCGCGACCATACCCGCCGACCGCAAGCTCTTCCGCGTCCTCGCTGTCCGATGATGGCGGTGGGGCGGCTCAGGGCTTCTTGACTTCCACCCGGACGAATTTCGCCTGTTCGTCCGCCAAGTGCTGAATGGTCACCCGCTCCCATTCGCCATTGATGGGGGTGACAACTTCGTTCCCCATGTTTGGAAACATTTGGGTGAAATCCCTCAGATTCACAGACGACTGCGGCGTGTAAATGAGTCCGCTGCCAACGCGACGCAGATAGGAGACATGCAGGATCACCACTCCAAGGCTGGTATCGACCTCGATCAAAGGCAACCCCGCCGTGCCCTCCGCAGTGAGCATCCGCCGGTCCGGCCGGGTCCCGTCCATATTGAATGCATACTTCAAGAGATTCGGAACACCGTCTCCGAATGGAGTGGCCGACGCCTCGGCCGCGGCACCGGTCAGCCCCGCATCCTGCGCCCACTTGCCATAGGCAGAGCCCCCGGTCAGGAGCACGTCGAAGAAATCCGCCGGACTCCCCGCGTTGCTCGCGATGCGGAGCACTGCCGTTCTCACGCCAGCATCCAAAGGAGTGAAAGTGATCGTGAAAGTCGTGCTGCCGCCCGGAGCAATCGTCATCCCCGCAGGTGACCCCACCACGAAGTCTCCGGCATGTTCGCCCTCCCTGGTGATGCCGCCAAGAATCAGATCGGCGTTGCCCGGATTCGAAATCGTGAAGGTCTTCGTAACACCGACACCCACCGCGGGATCTCCGAAACTCACGGGCGAGGTGCTCCCGTCGATGAGCGTGGAGGATCCTTCTGCTAAGGTGACCAGCGGACGCGGGGATGCGCCCTCGGTCAGTGAACCGGGAATCATGGTGACCGCTCCACCGCTTACAAAAGCAGCGTAAAAGACCCCTGCATCTTCATCCGGAATGATGCTGCTGAAGCCCGCGTCGGCCGCCTCGCCGGTGATGCTGTTGGCGGCAGTCACCGGACCGGTGAGCCCGGTCAAACCGCTGCACCAGGTCGCGGCACCGATGTTCCTTACTTGACCGTGATCCCATCCCCGGCTGGCCACGACATAGTTCCCATTGGTGAGGTGCGTGATACTGGCTCCCACCGCATCGCTCTCCGAGGTGCCTACCAAGCTGTTCGATGTCGAGACTGCACCGGAGACGCCGGAGGTGCCGCTACCCCAGGTCACGGCACCCGCGTTGGCCACGTTCCCGTTGTTCCAGGCCGGGCTTGCCACGACGTAGTTGCCGTTGCTCAGGATTCGCACGGTCTGCCCGATGCTCTCATTGGCCCGGCTTCCGACGAGGCTATTGGAACTGCTGATCGGACCGGTCGTTCCCGTCACGCCATTGCCCCAGGTGACTGCTCCGGCATTCACTGCCGTTCCGTTGTCCCAGGAAGCAGTCCTGACGAGATAGTTTCCGTTTGGGAGAGTGGAAATACCACGGAATCCGGCTTTGTCATCCGCGCTGGCTCCGACGAGACTGTTCGACGGACTGACGGTGCCGCTGATGCCGGTGGTGCCACTTCCCCACGTCACCGCCCCTGCGTCCACGATGCTGCCATTGTCCCAGTCCGTGCTTTCGACAAGATAGTTTCCATTCCGGAGGGCAATCAAGGCACCCACATTGTCGTTGGTCCGGCTACCCACCAGACTGTTCAAGGGACTGACCGTAGCGGCTGACACGCCCGTGCCCGGACACCAGGTGGCAGCCCCTGCGCCCGATGCTCCTGCATTGCTCCAGAAGCGGCTTGATACGACGTAGTTGCCGTTGTTCAGCGGCAGGACATTCGTGCCCACCTGATCGCTCGCCGTGCTGCCGACCACGCTGTTGGCCGTGCTCACGACACCGCTGGAGGCAGCATTTCCCGGGCGCCAGGTGGCAGCTCCGGCTCTTGCAGCGCCGGCATTGCTCCAGTTCGGGCTGGAGACCACATAGTTGCCGTTGGTCAACGCGGTCACCTGACTTCCCACACGGTCGTTTGCCGAACTGCCTACCAGGCTATTGGCTGCGCTGAGAACGCCGGAGGTTCCCGTCCCCCCATTCATCCAGGTGGCGGCACCCACGTTCGAGACTCCGTCGTTATCAAAATCCGTGCTTCCGATCACGTAGTGTCCATTGCCCAGCACCGCCAGCGACGTGCCGATCCGATCGCCCGCAGCCCTTCCGACCACGCTGTTCTCCATCGTGATAGTGCCGGTCAGCCCTTCGGTTCCATGCACCCAGGTCACCGCCCCTGCATCAATCACCGTATCGCGATCCCAGTCGGGGCTGCGTACCACAAAGTGCCCGCCCGGAAGAGGGAGCACTTCTGTTCCAACCTTATCGCCAGCTTTGCTGCCGACCAGGCTGTTCGCGCTGCTGACCACGCCCGCCAGACCCGCAGAGCCTGAGCACAATGTCACGGCACCCACATCGGTGAGGAGACCATTGTCCCAAGCCGGGCTCGTGACGACATAATTGCCGTTTGCCAGCTCGGTGACCACTCCGACCCCGTCATTCGATTTGCTACCGACAAGGCTAATCTCAGGCCCGACCACCCCGCTCACCCCAGTAGCGCCGCTGCCCCAGGTGACGGCACCCGCCCCTCCCTTCCAGGCTGAACTTCTAACCACGTAATTTCCGTTCGCGAGCACGGTCAGTCCACCGTTGCTCACCCGATCGGAGAGCGAACTGCCCACCAGGCTATTCGACGCGCTGACCACGCCACTAACCCCGCTGACGCCGCTGCCCCAGGTGACAGCACCTGCATTCACGACCGATCCATTGTCCCAATCCTGGCTCCGGATCACAAAATTGCCGTCGCCGACCTTCGTCACCCCATCCGAACCAATTCGGTCCTGATAGGAGGAACCATGCAACTCACTGATGAGCGCTCCGGTCTTCCCGTTGAAGAGATAAACCGAGCCGGATCGGTATCCGTTGTAACTCGAAGAGGGAGCAGTGACCACGACATTGCCCGTGCTCAGCAACACCACCGAAGCTCCGAACTCGTTCCCTGCAGTCGGATGCGGGTCCACGAACCTCACGATGGAAGCGGATGCTTCCGCTCCTTGCAAAAGGGCCACCGAGAGCATTACCAGGCCGTGGAAAAGAAATGTGGCTCGAAGGGGGGAAGAAGAAATCATGAGAAGCGGTTTGGCAGCGATACGGCATCGGTCTTGGACCAATTCTTCAACATCGCAACAAGAACAAACTCATCTCCCCTATAAGCCTTCGACCGCTACAAACCACGGGAGTTTTTCCGACTCCACGATATCCGATGCGCGCCCGATCCCAAGCGGCGGATTTTGCCATTGCCGCTCGCCCGGGAATCCTGACCATGACCGGAACCCCGACCGCCAATGCCCGCCGACCGCAAGCCCTTCCGCGTCCTCTTCGTCTGTATGGGGAACATCTGCCGTTCCCCGGCTGCCGAGATCGTCTTCCGGAAACAGGTGGACGAAGAAGGGCTGACTGACGCCATCCACATCGATTCCGCGGGCACCATCGGTTACCATGCGGGCAAGGGCCCTGACCCGCGCATGGCTGACACGCTGCGCCGCCGGGGCTACGAGATCACCGGTCGCTCGCGTCAGGTGACGTCGGAAGATTTGCGGGACTTCGATCTCGTGCTGGCCGCCGATGAGGACAATCTCAAGGACCTCCGCCGCCTCGACCGTGCGGGGACGTATCGGGGAAAAATCCGCCTGCTGGTCGAATACTGCGTTGAAAAGGAAGCCAGCCACGTCCCGGATCCCTACTATGGCGGCCAGCGGGGCTTTGAAGAAGTGGCCGATCTGGTGGAGGATGCCTGCCAAGGGCTGCTGGATTCCATCAAGCGCCAGATCGGCTGACATCCCTCCGAACAACTCTCTCCAGATTCCCTAGCATGCTTTCCTTCTCCACCTGCTGGAACAACTCGCGCCATCACGAGGGCGAATCGATGATCGATGAGATCCTCGAGCTCGGCTTCACGAATATCGAGCTCTCGCACGGCATGACCATCGCGAAGCTCCCGGGGATCAAGAAGGCCTACGCCGCCGGGAAATTCACCTGCTCGGGCGTGCACAACTACTTCCCCTCGCCCGTCGAGGTGATGATCGATGCGCCGGACGCCTACGAATACACCTCGCACCGCCCGGCGGATCGCGAGCGGGCGATGGAGATGACGATGAAGACGCTGGAACTGGCCGCGGAATTCAAGGCGCAGTACCTCGTGCTCCACATGGGCTCCGTGCCGATGAATCCGCGCAAGTGGACCAAGCGGCTGACTTCCATGGTCGCTGAAGAAGGCAGGAACGGTGCCGAGTATGCAGCGGAGAAGATCGCCTTCGTGAAGAAGCGCGAGAAGATCGCCCCGCTCTACTACCAGCGCGCCATCGAGGCGCTGGAAGAGATCGCTGAAAAGGCGGCGAAATACGGGGTGAAGCTCGCTGTGGAATCACGCTCGCGCTTCGAGGACATGCCCAACGAGCGGGAGATGGTGCGCCTGCAGGAGCACTTCGCGGACAATCCTTGGGTCGGCTATTGGCATGACTTTGGCCACGTGCAGCTCAAGCACAACCTCGGCCTGCTGGATCACGTCGAGTGGCTGCGGAGGATCTCCCCGCACCTGATCGGCGGCCACCTCCACGACGTGCAGTGGCCGGAGCGAGATCACCGCACCCCATTCATGGGCACGCTGGATTACCAATCGCTGCTCCCCTTCTTCCCCGAGGGCTGCCCCATCATCTGGGAACTCAGCCCCAGCCAGAGATCGAAGGACATCAAGGAGGCCTTCGCCGTGTGGAAGCACAAGTTTCCCGAGCGCTGCTAGAAGGTAAGCGTGGTCCGCAGCACCGTCCGTAGGTTCTTGGAGCTGGGCAATCGTCGGTGTCGGATATCCGACACCTATGG